>JBMOGW010000186.1:0-7136 GCA_049318165.1 Ilumatobacteraceae bacterium | reverse complement strand
AGCCCGGTCATCTCGAGGTCCATCCACACCAGCACGTCCCCGAGGTTAGGCGACGGATACGGTCCAGGGGATATGGCCGACCAGATTCCCGCAACACCCGAACGCGAGGAGGTGCCGGTCAAGCCGGCCGCCACCGTGATGCTGCTGCGCGACACCTCGGACGGGCTGGAGGTGTTCATGCTGCGGCGCACGAACGCCGCGGTGTTCGCCGGCGGGATGTACGTGTTCCCCGGCGGGAGGGTGGACCCCGCCGACGGCGAGGGCGACGAGGCGTTCGTGGTCGCGGCGATCCGTGAGTGCTACGAGGAGTGCGGCGTGCTGCTGGCGGTCGACCCGCAGGGCGCGACGGTCGATGACGGGCATCCGGCACTCGCGCACCGTGACGCCGTGCACGACGGCACCGTCGACGTGCGTGCGCTCGCTGCCGAGCACGGCCTGCGGCTCGCCACCGACGATCTGGTGTGGATGAGCCACTGGATCACCCCGAAGGGTGAGACCGCGCGACGCTTCGACACCCGCTTCTTCGTCGCTGCCAGTCCTGTGGGGCAGTCGTCGCACCACGACGACAGCGAGACCGTCGCCAGCATGTGGGTGCGGCCTGACGACGCGCTGGCGCAGTGGGAGCGCGGTGAACTGCAGTTGATGCCGCCGACGGTGACCAACCTGCAGTTCCTGCAGGTGCATCCGGGTGTCGCCGCCGCGATGTCAGCCGCGCGCGAGGTGGGCACGCCGCCGTGCATCCTGCCCAAGATCCGGCTCGTCGGCGGTCGCATGGCCGGCATCGCGATGCCGGGCGACGCCGACTACGACTCGCTCGACTGAGCGGCGTCGGCGGCGTCCTTCGCGGCGAGCGCCTGCTCGACGAGGCCGAGCATCCGTGCGCTGCAACCCGCCATGTTGGTGGGCGGTGCGATCTCATCGACGATGCGTCGGGCGATCGCGCGGAACACGTCGGCCGCGGCACCGGTGCCGTCGAGCGCGACCGGTGCGCCGGCATCGCCGCCTGCGGCAACGGCGGGCTCGAGCGGCACCTTGCCGAGCAGCGGCACGCCGATCTGATCGGCGAGCGACTGGCCGCCACCCTCGCCGAACAGTGCGTACGACTCACCGTGGTCGCAGGTGAAGGCGCTCATGTTCTCGATGACGCCGGTGACACGCAGGAAGCTGCGCCGGGCCATGTCGGCGGCGCGGGCGGCCACCTTCTGCGCGGCGAGCGCCGGGGTCGTGACGATCACCATGTCGGTGCGCGGCAGCATCCGCGCCAGGCCCATCTGCACGTCGCCCGTGCCGGGCGGCATGTCGATGAACAAGTAGTCCAGGTCGCCCCAGTGCACGTCGTGCAGGAACTGCTCGACGGCCTTGGCGAGCATCAGGCCGCGCCACATCAGCGCGGTGTCCTCGCCGACCAGGAAGCCGGTGCTCACCACCTTCAGCGTGCCGGTCGTGAGGCCACGGCCGACCGTCAGCTCGTTGGGGATGATCTTCGGCTTGTCGCTGCCCTCCACCGGCTGGGCCTCGAGCGGCTCGTCGATGCCCAGCAGGCGGGGCACCGAGAAGCCCCAGATGTCGGCGTCGAGCACTCCCACCGTGAACCCCTGCGCGGCGACCGCAGCGGCGAGGTTGACGGTGACCGAGCTCTTGCCCACGCCGCCCTTGCCGCTGGCGATGGCGAGGATGCGGCAGCTCTGCGGGATCTGCGTGTCGGGCGCCTGCTGCTGCGCGTTCCAGCGCGCCTTCAGCATCACCTCGCTGCGCTCCTCGCTGTTCATCTCGCCCCACTCGATGCGCACGTCGGTGACGCCGGGGTGCAACGCCACGCGGGACTCGACGTCCTTCTTGATCTGGGCGCGCAGCGGACAGCCGCCGATGGTGAGCTTCACGGTGACGACGACGGCGCCGTCCGGGTGCACGGCCACGTCGGGCACCATGCCCAGGGTGACGATGTCGGCACCGAGTTCGGGGTCGATCACGGCGTTGAGCAGGCCGAACACGTCGTCGCGGGACGGCGGGGCCACCGTCGCGGGATGCTCGCTCGACACGCCGGGAATCACGAAGTCAATGCTACGGTAATTCCTGGGTACACTGCCCGTCCGAAGCTCGTTCGATTGGTTCCAGGAGGGATCTCGATGATCACGCTCACCGACACCGCCGCCCGCAAGGTGAAGGAACTGCTCGACGCCGAAGGCGCGAGCGACCTGGCACTGCGCGTCGCAGTCCGCCCCGGCGGCTGCAGCGGCTTCTCCTACGAGATGTTCTTCGACGGCGACGTCGCCCAGGACGACCACCAGGCCGCCTACGGCTCGGACGACGCCACGGTGCGCGTCGTGGTCGATCCGGCCTCGGCCCAGCTGCTCGAGGGTGCCACGCTGGACTACAAGGACGGCCTCAACGCCGCCGGGTTCGCCATCACGAACCCCAATGCCACCCGCACCTGCGGCTGCGGCAACTCCTTCAGCTGAGTCACCGCTTCACGAAGAGGTCGAGGCGCTCGCGGAGCTCGCCGGCGTCCCAGACGCCGTCGAGACGGTCGACGATCGTGCCCGTCGTGTCGATGAAGTAGATGACCGGCTCGTAGTCGACCTTCAGCGCCGTCACGGCGGGTGCCACCTTCGATGCCTTGTCGTCGGCGTACACGTCGGCGTGCACCATCATCACCTGGTCGCCCAGCCGTTCGTGCTCGGCCACCAGGAACTCGAGTCCCGGTGCGCACGTGCCGGTCTGGCAGTGCGCCGGCGTGCCGACCATGTAGATCACCGGCTTGCCCGAGGCGAGCGCGTCGGTGAGCGTCACGTCGTGCAGCGGGCACGGGTCGGGTGTCAGCGAGCAGTACGGCTCGACGCCACGGTGGTCGTCCACCGTCGGCGTGTCGAACGGCGGCATCGCCGTGCCGGTGACCGGGCTGGCCACCTGTTCGGGGGTGACGATCTGGAACGAGGCCCCGTTGCCGTCGTCGCCCGCGAGACGCAACACGTAGGTCCCAGGGTCCTTCAGTTCGACGCGCACCTCCCAGTACGCCGGCGAGATGCCCTCCTGCCGCCGGGTGGCCACGAAGTCGGTGACGGCCGTCCCGTCCTCGGTGAAGATGCGCCCGTCGATCGTCGGCGGCCCGGACGAGGTGATGGTGCCCTTTTCGTCGATCAGCGACACCGGCAGGCGAGCCTCGCCGGGCGTGAACAGGGGCGTGTTGGGGAAGCGCTGCACGACGCCGAAGCCCTCGGGGGCGCTCGTGTCGGCCGTCGACGTGCCGGTGCCACCCGTGCCGTCGGTGGCGGCGCCGCCCGAGGTCGGGTCGGTGCCGGCAGCACCGTTGTCACTGCCGCATGCGACCAGCAGCACCACGCTGCCGGCCGCGAGGAGGAACTCGCGTCGTGTGGGAGCCATCGCCCCCACCGTAGTGTCCTTGCTCGCCGGCGCGGCAGCGTCAAGACTCTTCGCCGATGGCCAACCGCTCGGATCCCGCACGACCCGGAGGTCACCACCTGACCCGGCGCGCGGTCCTGCTGCAGGGCCTTGGCGTGCTGGCAGCGATCTTCGTCGTCGGCATCGTGGTGTCGAAGCCGTTCATGGAGCGCAGCCTGAAGGACGACGGCGAGCGCGCGCTGGACGAACGCGGCATCGCGGCGCACCTCGACTTCACGTTCCAGGACGGTCGCTTGCTGTGTGCCGACCGGATCGACGACGTCGACGCCGCCGTGGCCGTGGTGGAAGCGGTGCAGGGCGTGCGCTCGGTGTCGGTGGACTCGGTGTGCGAGAACGGCCTCGCGCCCTCGACCACGGCACCCCCACCGAGCACCGGGGCGTCGTCGACGGCTCCTGCCACCACGGCGAGCCCCAGCACCACGACGGCACCCTCCAGCACCGTGGCGTCCACGACACCGCCGAGCACCTCCCCAGCCGCCGAGCCGTCCCTGCGAGCATCGGTCGCCGACGGCGTGATCACCCTGCGCGGAACGGTGGCCAGCGCCGAGCAACGCGACGCACTGCTCGCGGCTTCGACGGCCGTCGTCGACGGCTCCAACGTCGTCGACGACCTGCGCATCGACGAGGCGTCGACACTCGACGAGGCCGATGTGTCGAGCCTTGCGACGTTGATCGGTGCGATGGTCCTGCCGATGGCGTCGGCCGACGTGGGCTGGGATGCCACCGCCCTCTTCGCGGGCGGAACCTATGTGGACGAGGTGGCCGCGAGGCCGTTCGCGGACGCAGCACGGGCAGCCGGCATCACCCCGGCGCTGGCGGAGCGGCCCACCGCGTCGGCCGCCGATGCGGCGGTCGTGCAGGACGCGATGAACGAGATCGTCACGGCGCAGCCGCTGCCGTTCGGCCGCGGGCAGATCACCCTCGGGCCGGAGGCCGCGCCCGAGATGCAGCGCCTGGCCGGCATCGCCAAGCGCTTCGCAGGGGTCGCGATCGAGGTGCAGGGCCACACCGACAGCGAGGGCGACCCAGGTCGCAACCTGACGCTCAGCGAGCGTCGCGCGCAGGCCGTCGCCGCCGAACTGGTGCGGCTCGGAGTACCGGCGGACGACGTGACCTTCCGCGGATTTGGTGAAACTCAGCTCATCACCGACGAGAATGGGGTCGAGCTCGCCGACCAGAGCCGTCGCGTGGTGTTCGGCGTCACGCTGCGGTGATCGGCGTGCCGCAGTGAGACGAGGACGAGGAGACCACACGTGCTGTACACCCTGAGCATCTGGGCCGTCTGGCTGGTGCTCGCCGCGCTCGTCGGCGGTGTGATCGGGTGGTTGCTGCGCGCCGTCGGCGTGGCGCGCAAGGGCGAGGCATCGTCGGCGGCCGCCGCGGACGCCGAGCAACTGCGTGCTCGCGTCTCGGATCTCGAGACCGCCCTCGGCGATCGTGACCGTGCGCTGCAGCAGTTGGAGCTGCAGCATTCGGTGATGCCGTTGCCGCAGCCACAGGCGGTCGTGGTGCCCGACCCGTCCGTGGTCGCCGAGCGCGACGAGCTCACCCGCCGTGTGGCCGAGGCGCAGCATTGGATCGGTGAACTGCGCGTGCGGCTGTGGAACAGCGAGGCGAAGAACCGCGATCTGCAGGCCATCGTCGACTCGCATGTCGTGGCAGCCGCCCCGCCCGAGCCGGACCTCGGCGAGGCAGCCCGCGTGCTCGGTGCCCCGGTGCGGATGAACGACCTGACGGTCGTCGAGGGCATCGGCCCGGCCATCGCCCACCTGTGCATCAACCGCGGCATCACGACGTGGTGGAGCATGGCCAACGCCGACATCTCGGTGCTGCGGTCGATGCTCGCCGAGGCCGGCCCGAAGTACCAGGTGCACGACCCGACGTCGTGGCCGCAGCAGGCCCGGCTGCTCGCGAACGGCCAGTGGGAGAAGTTTCAGCGGCTCGCCGAGGCACTGCGCGACGGGTACGACGCGGAGTGACCGACGAGACGACGTTCACCCTCGACGGTCGGGAGGTGACGGCGCCGGTGGCGCCGGGCGGCGCGACATTGCTCGAGGCGTTGCGTGCGCTGGGCGTGCGGTCCGCCAAGGACGGCTGCAGCCCGCAGGGCCAGTGTGGCTGCTGCACCGTGTGGGTGGATGGCCAGCCGCGCGTGGCGTGCGTGACGCCCGTGGCGCGAGTGGCCGGCCGAGTGGTGACGACGCTCGAGGGCATTCCCGAGATCGCCGCCGACTGGGCGGGCCGACTGTGCGACGCAGGCGGCAGCCAGTGCGGCTTCTGCACGCCCGGCATCATCATGCGACTCGCGGCGATCCCCGAGGACCGGCGCACGGATGCCTCGGTGCGGCAGGCCTTGCTCGCCCATCTGTGCCGCTGCACGGGCTGGCAGACCGTCGTCGAGGCAGCGCTCGCGCCGCCGCGACCACCGGTCGGCTGGGGCCGGCACGCCGATCCGGCGGCGGTGCGTGCCGAGATGGAAGCCGGCGTGCCGCAGACCGTGTCGCCGGCTGTGGCGCTCGGCGACGGCGGGTTCGCGGCAGATACTGCGCCACCCGACGCGCTGATCGCCGTGCGCGACGCCTCGGGTGGTTGGGCGGTGGCCGAGACGCTGACCGAGGCGCGCCTCGCGAGCGGCAAGGTGCAGGGTCGGCGTACCACCGAGCCGCTGCGCTGGCCGATCGACCTGCCCGACGGTGACTGGGTTCGCACGCTGCAGACGACGTGGGTGGAGCCGGCATACCTCGAGCCCGACGCCGCCTGGTGCGAGCCGGGCGGCGACCCGGTGGGCCCTGCGGGCAATGGTGGCGCATTCGGCGGCAAGGGCGCGAGCCCGGTGGCCGAGGCGGCGCGACGGCTGGCCGACAAGCACGGCCGCACCGTGCTCGCCGTGTTGTCCCGCGAGGACGTGGTGCGGCTCGGGCCGAAGCGTCCTCCCATCGCGGCAGGGGTGCGCGCCGACGGCACCGGTGTCGTGCGCGTCGCGCGCACTGCTGGCATCGCCGAGGCCATCCGCTCGGTGGCGCCTGGCCTGGTGGTGGAAGAGGTCGACGTCGCCGGCCCGCCGACATCGGCCGAACTGCGTGCGGCCGGCTGGGCAGAGGCCGCGGTGCTGCTCGCGCCGGACGACGGCTGGATCACCGCGCCGGGCGGCGGGCGAGCACAGGCGTCGATCGACGACGACGGCACGGTGCGCGTGCAGGTCGAGTGCGGGCCCGAGGGAGACCCGGTGGTGTTGCGCAGCTACTGCATCGGCGCCGCGCACATGGCCCTGGGGTGGGTGCGTAGCGAGGGCATCGCGGTCGACGAGGCGGGCGAACCGCTCGACCTCACCATTCGCAGCTTCGGCATCCTGCGCGCGGTCGACATGCCGCGAGTGGAGGTGACGGTGCGCAACACCGACGGCCGTCGGCGCAACGGATCCGATGCCGTGTTCGCCGCAGTCGCCCTCGCCGCGTGGCGGGCGAGCGGGTGTGCGCCGCGCTGGCCTACGATGCGCGCATGACCAAACCCCTCGGGCCCTACACGCCGGCCGTGCGCGCCGGCGACTGGATCATCGTCAGCGGCCAGCTCGGCCTCAAGGACGGCGCACTCGTGCCCGGTGGCGTGGCAGCGCAGACCGCGCAGGCGGTCGAGAACCTGAAGGGTCAGCTGGCCTCGATGGGGGCGACGCTCGCCGACGTGGCGAAGACGCTGTGCTTCCTCACCGACATGGACAC
>JBMOGW010000185.1:0-7142 GCA_049318165.1 Ilumatobacteraceae bacterium | reverse complement strand
TTCAAGGGCAAGAAGATCGGTAACTGGGGCTTCGGCAACGAGTACGAGATCTTCGCCGCCCTGTCGAAGGCCGGTCTCGACCCCGCCAAGGACGTCACGCTCCTCGCGCAGCAGTTCGACATGAGCGGCCTGCTGTCCGGTCAGATCGACGCCGCCGAGGCGATGACCTACAACGAGTACGCACAGGTGCTCGAGGCCAAGAACCCGGCCACGGGCGAGCTGTACAAGCCGGAGGACCTCAACGTCGTCTCGTACGAGGACGAGGGTGTCGGCATGCTGCAGGACGCCATCTGGGCCGCGCAGGACCGCCTGTCCGACCCGGCGTACTGCGGCGAGGCGATCGCGTTCGTGAAGGCCTCGCTCCAGGGCTGGGCCTACTGCCGTGACAACGCGCAGGCCTGCGCCGACATCGTCGTTGCCAAGGGCTCGAAGCTCGGTGCGACGCACCAGTTGTGGCAGATGAACGAAGTCAACAAGCTCATCTGGCCGGCCGCCGGCGGCGTCGGCGTCATCGACACCGCTGCCTGGGACCGCACGGTCTCGATCGCCAGCGGCACCAAGAACCTCGATGGCCAGACCGTGCTGACGAAGGCTCCGGATCCCGAGTCGTGGACGAACGACATCGTGAACGAGGCCGTGAAGCAGCTGACGGCTGACGGCATCGACGTGACGGGCGACTCGTTCAAGCCGATCGAAGTCACCCTGACCGAGGGCGGCGCCTGACCGGCGACCAGCGTCCGATGGACGACGAAGGGCGGGTCGCCTCGGCGGCCCGCCCTTCTCGCGCCGCGTCCACGTTCGTGGTCGGCGCGCCCTACATCTTCGTGCTCCTCTGGAGCACCGGCTTCGTGGTGGCCCACTACGGCACCGAGGACGCCGGGCCGCTCACGTTCCTCGCGGTGCGATTGGCCATCGCGGCCGCCGCGCTGGCGACGTACGCCACCCTCACCAAGGCGCCGTCGATCGGCCGCACGGCCGTCGGCTGGGCCGCAGTGTCGGGCCTCGGCATGCACGCCGTCTACCTCGGGGGCGTCTTCCTGGCGATCAGCTGGGGCATGCCGTCGGGCGTCAGTGCCCTGATCGCGGGCCTGCACCCGGTGCTGACGATTCTCGTCGCCCGCTGGCTGCTCGGCGAGCGACTGGTGAAGCTGCAGTGGATCGGTGTCGCGCTCGGCTTCACCGGCGTGGTGGTGGTCGTCGTCGACCACATGTCCGATCGCGCCGGCGACATCTCCACCGGGGCGCTGATCGCCGCCGGTGTCAGCGTGGTCGGCATGAGCGCGGGCACGTTGGTGCAACGCCGCCACGGCACCGGCATGCCGCTGCTGCGCGGCACGGTGGTGCAGTACACGGCATCCGCGACGGTGCTGTTCGTCGGCGCCGTGTTCCACGAGCACCTCGACTTCACCGTCACGCAACGCTCGATGTTCGCGCTGCTGTGGGCCGTCGTCGTGCTGTCGATCGCCGCGGTGCTGATCATGCTCTGGCTGCTGCAACGCCACGCCGCCGCCAAGGTGAGCAGCCTGTTCTTCCTCACCCCGGCGCTCAGCACGCTGGAGGGCGCGATCCTCTTCGGCGAGCGCCTCGGGCCGCTCGCGATCCTGGGCCTGGTGATCGCCCTCGTCGGTGTCTCGCTGACCCTGCGAGCACGCCGCTGACCGCTTCGGGACCTTCGGCCCTTTGTCGCCGCCAGAGGTCATCTCGGCGACTTCGCCGCTGAACGCAGGTATATGGTTCGCCGCAGCGGACGACAACGGTGCCGTCCCGACCCTTGGAGGTGGCCATGACGGACACCGAGGAACGAGCGATCCGACAGCCCGAGCAGATCTCGCACGTCGTGGTCCGGTTCGCGGGCGACTCCGGCGACGGTATGCAGCTGACCGGTGACCGGTTCACATCGGTCAGCGCGCTGTTCGGCAACGATCTCTCGACGTTCCCCGATTACCCGGCCGAGATCCGTGCCCCAGCGGGCACGGTGAACGGCGTCTCGAGTTTCCAGGTGCACATCTCGGACCACGACATCACCACGCCGGGCGACAGCCCGAACGTGCTGGTGGCGATGAACCCGGCAGCCCTCAGGGCCGACCTGCACCGGCTCGAGCAGGGTGGCCTGCTGATCGTCAACACCGACGCGTTCGACGAGCGCGACCTGCACAAGGCGGGGTACGACCACAACCCGCTGCACGACGACTTCCTGTCGCCGTACCGCGTGGTCGAGATCCCGATGACGTCGCTCACGCAGGCGGCCACCGAGCCGCTGGGAGTGAAGCCGCGTGACGCCGAGCGCTCGAAGAACTTCTTCGCGCTCGGCCTCGTCAGCTGGCTGTACTCGCGACCCACCGAGCCGACGATCGGCTGGATCGAATCGCGGTTCAAGGACATGGTGAAGGACAGCAACCTCGCCGCGTTCAAGGCGGGGTACGCCTTCGGCGAGACCACGGAGTTGTTCGACCACCCGTACCAGGTGAAGCCCGCTCAGCTGCCGCCGGGCGAGTACACCAACATCACGGGCAACGTGGCGTTGGCGTGGGGGCTCGTCGCCGCCGGTCACCTGGCGAAGCTGCCGGTGTTCCTCGGGAGCTACCCGATCACCCCGGCCAGCGACATCCTCCACGAACTGTCGAAGCACAAGCACTTCGGGGTGCGCACGGTGCAGGCCGAGGACGAGATCGCAGCGGCGGGCATGGCCCTCGGTGCCGCGTTCGCCGGACACCTCGGGATCACCACGACCAGTGGCCCCGGTGTGGCGTTGAAGAGCGAGACGGTCAGCCTGGCCGTGTCGCTCGAGCTGCCGTTGCTGCTCGTCGACATCCAGCGCGGCGGCCCGTCCACCGGTCTACCCACGAAGACCGAGGCAGCCGACCTGAACATCGCGATGTTCGGCCGGCACGGCGAGGCGCCACTGCCGATCGTCGCCGCGCACAGCCCGTCGCACTGCTTCGAGGCTGCCATCGAGGCAGCGCGCATCGCCCTGAAGTACCGCACGCCGGTGATCCTGCTCAGCGATGGCTACATCGCGAACGGCAGCGAGCCGTGGCGTATCCCCGACCCCGCCGACCTGCCCGACATCTCTGTGCCGTTCCAGACGACGAAGAACCACGTCGACGCAGACGGCGAGGAGGAGTACTGGCCGTACCTGCGCGACCCGGAGACGCTGGCCCGCCCGTGGGCCATCCCCGGCACACCGGGCCTGATGCACCGCGTCGGCGGCATCGAGAAGGAGGACGGCACGGGCAACATCAGCTACGCGCCGGCCAACCACTCGACGATGGTCCACCTGCGTGCCGACAAGGTGGCGGGCATCGCGAAGGACATCCCGCTCGCCGAAGTCGTCGGCGACGAGGATGCCGACGTGCTGCTGCTCGGCTGGGGGTCCACGTGGGCCGCCATCGACGCCGCCGTCCAACGCACCCGCCGCGCCGGCACCAAGGTGGCGTGGGTGCACCTCACCCACCTCAACCCGATGCCGCCGAACCTCGGCGAGTTGTTGCACCGCTACACGAAGGTGCTCGTGCCGGAGCTGAACATGGGGCAGCTGTGCCGCATCGTCCGCGCCGAGTTCCTCGTCGATGCCAAGCCGGTCACCAAGGTGCAGGGCCTGCCCTTCACCTCGGCCGAACTCGAGCACGCCATTGAGGAGGCACTGCAGTGAGTGACACCATCAACGTCCCGCTCACCACCAAGAAGGACTGGATGAGCGACCAGGAGGTGCGCTGGTGCCCCGGTTGCGGCGACTACGGCATCATGCAGGCGGTCCAGACGCTGATGCCCGACCTCGGCATCGCACCGGAGAACACGGTGTTCATCAGCGGCATCGGTTGCTCCAGCCGCTTCCCGTATTACATGAACACGTACGGCATGCACAGCATCCACGGCCGCGCGCCGGCCATCGCCACCGGTGTGGCGGTGGCTCGCCCCGACCTCGACGTGTGGGTCGTCACCGGCGACGGTGACGCACTGTCGATCGGCGGGAACCACCTGCTGCACGCACTGCGCCGCAACGTGAACCTGACGATCCTGTTGTTCAACAACCGGATCTACGGCCTCACCAAGGGTCAGTACTCGCCGACCAGCGAGGAGGGCAAGGTCACCAAGAGCACCCCGATGGGTTCGATCGACCACCCGTTCAACCCGCTGTCGGTGGCGCTCGGCGCCGAGGCGTCCTTCGTGGCCCGCACGCACGACCTCGACCGCAAGCACATGATGCACGTGTTCCGTCAGGCGCACGCGCATCGTGGTGCCTCGTTCGTCGAGATCTACCAGAACTGCAACGTCTTCAACGATGCTGCGTTCGACCACGTGACCGGCAAGCACGCCCGCGAGGAGATGATGATCGACCTCGAGCACGGCAAGCCGATCCGGTTCGGGGCGGACGGCCACAGCGGCGTGGTGATGGGCAGCGACGGTCAGTTGCGCATCGTCGAGGTCGCCGAGGTGGGGGAGGACGCGCTGCTCGTGCACGACGCCCACCGGCACGATCCCGGCCTCGCGTTCGCGCTCGCCCGGCTGAGTCACGACGACCATTCGCCCACGCCGTTCGGTGTGTTCCGCGATGTCGACCGTGGTGACTACGGCTCGATGGTCGGCAGCCAGTTGGCGCAGGCCAGCGAGAAGAAGGGTCCCGGCGACCTGTCGGCGCTGCTGCGTGGCAACGGCACCTGGATGGTCGGCTGACCGCGACGATCGCCTGGCGATGATGCACACTGTCGGCCGATGAAGTGGCCGACGTGGCAACAGGGCGCCATCACCGCGATCGTCTTCTCGGCGATCGCGGTGTTCGCCGCGCGCTCGCGCCCGACGCGTTGGAAGGAAGTCGCTCGGCCCGCCGCGGTGGAGATCGCGATCCTCGCCGGGCTGTACTCGCTGTGGCGCATCGCCCGCACCTTGCCGCTGGCCAGTGACGACGGCGCCATCGAGCGCGGCCGCCAGATCGACCGCTTCCAGCACTGGCTGCACCTGCCGTCCGAGCTGTCGCTGCAGCACCTTGCGCTCGGCCACGATTGGTTCGGCCGTTTCCTGAACTACTACTACGCGATCGTCCACGTGCCGGCGACGTTGACGTTCCTGGTGTGGCTGTACGTGCGCCACCGCGACGTGTACCCGCACTGGCGCAACGGCTTGGCGTTCGTCACCGGCAGCTGCCTGTTCATCCGTTTCGTGCGCGTCGCGCCGCCGCGCTTCCTGCCCGACCTCGGCTACATCGACCTGGCCGAGAAGTTCGGCTGGTCGGTGTACGGCCCCGTGGGCACGGGTGTGTCCGACCAGTTCGCCGCAATGCCGTCGATCCACGTCGGCTGGGCCGCCGTGGTCGCCCTCGGCGCGGTGGCCGCGTCGACGAGCAGGTGGAGGTGGGTGGTGTTCCTGCACCTGCCGATCACCATGCTGGCCGTGTCCGGCACCGGCAACCACTGGTGGCTGGACGGCATCGTCGCCATCGTGCTGCTGTGG
Source organism: Ilumatobacteraceae bacterium (assembly GCA_049318165.1). Taxonomy (GTDB): domain Bacteria; phylum Actinomycetota; class Acidimicrobiia; order Acidimicrobiales; family Ilumatobacteraceae; genus UBA668. Next base: position 1,694 of record JBMOGW010000185.1, on the reverse strand, counting down.
CTGGGCCTGTGGCTGGACACCCAGTGGCGCCGCCGCCGTGGTCAGCGTTCCGGGAGGGCGGCGCCGGCGCCGATGTCGGCGCGGTCGGCGGCGTCGCGGCCGGCGTGCCAGCCGTCGGCGTCGTAGCGGCGGGCGCGCATCGTGCTGACCCTCGGGAAGGCCGTCTGGTATGCCTCCTCGACCGCGGCCTCCTTCGCCGCCAGCACGGGCGCCAGTTCGGACCCGTACGTCTCGGCGGCCTCGGCGGTGACGGTGGAACGTGCCGACTCGAGCCGCTCGGCGATGCGGTTGGCGAACGACACCATGAACGCCCGGCGGAACGACGCCGTGCGCCGCGATGGGTCGTGCGCGGTGGCCGTGGCCGAGGCGTGGGTGGCTTGGACGAGCAGCGAGGTGAACAGCAACTCGGTGAGCTGCACGTCGACCGGGTAGCCCATCACGGTGCAGAACGCCGGCCCCGACGACCACACGCACTTCGCGCCGTTCACCCGTGCGAGGACGGACAGCAGCACTGCCTTCTGCTCGGCATAGGGGTCGTCGAGGTGCACTCGGCGGGTGATGATGCCCGCATGGCCGCCGGCACCCGAGGAGTGCGCGGCCAGCATCGCCGCGTCGATGGAGTGCCGGGTCATCAGCTCCTGCGCCTTGGCGGTGAACGCCTCGGCCTCGGCCTCGAACTCGGTGCGCTCCGCCTTCGCCAGCAGGGCGCGGATGGTGTGCAGCGTCTTCTCCGGCACGTCGCCGACCGGAACCTGGCGTGGCAGCGAACCGCGATTGCTCGCGGTCCACCGCGACGGCGGCGGCACGATGTGCGGCAGGTCACGCGTGAGCGCGAACAGGCCGTCGAGCACGGCGGTCATCTCCGCCACCTCGTCGAGGTCGAGTCGCTCTGCCTTCGCCCATCGGTCGACCACCACGCCGTGGCCACCGACGATGGTGCCGGCGTCGCGGTCGACGATGCCCAGCCGGTCGAGCTCGGCCAGCCATTCCTCGGGCGCCCGGGTGAGCGCGTCGTGACGGCGCGCGTGCCGGGCGAGCAGGCCGATGACCAGTCGCTCGTGGCGTTGGGTGAAGTGCTTGCGGACCATGTGCGCGAGGTCGGCGGGTAGCCACCCGCGCTCGAGCAGTTGGTCGATGTGCCGTCCGAGGCGATCGTCGATGTCGTCGTAAGTGCCCATCAGCGGAGCGTGACAGAAGGGCGCGCGACGGTTCCGGAGGACCGGATCAGCCGGTGTAGTACTGGTCGGTGATCGTCAGCGCCTCGTCGATGATCGCGAGGCCTTCCTCCACCTGGTCGGCGGTCACGACGCAGGGCGGCGTGACGTGCAGGCGGTTGAAGTGCGTGAACGGCCACAGGCCCTTCGACTTGCACGCGGCGAGCAGCTCCATCATCGGCTTCGCGTCAGGGCCGGTGGCGTTGTAGGGCACCATCTGCTCACGGGTCTCGCGGTTCTTCACCAACTCGATGGCCCAGAACACACCGAGGCCGCGCACGTCGCCGACCGACGGGTGGTTGGCCTTCAGCTTCTCGAGGCCGGGTGCGATGACGTCGGCACCGATGGAGCGGGCGTGCTCGATGATGCCCTCCTCCTTGAAGATGTTGATGCTCGCCACGGCGGAGGCGCACGCCAGCGGGTGACCCGAGTAGGTGAGGCCGCCCGGGTACACGCGGTCGCGGAACGTGGCGCTGATCT
>JBMOGW010000184.1:0-7243 GCA_049318165.1 Ilumatobacteraceae bacterium | reverse complement strand
TCGTTGATGGCGCTGTAGACCATCATCGCCGTGAAGTAGATGTTCGCCTGGTCCTGCGAGATCGCCTGGAACTGCAACTCGACCGCACGGTTCTGCACACTGATGCGGCGGTACACCTGCTCGAAGATCGGGACGACGAAGTTCAGGCCGGGCCGCAGTGTGCGGTGGTACTTGCCGAAGATCGTCGTCACCGCGACGTTGCCCTGCTGCACCGTTCGCAGGCTGAGCAGCACCAGCAGGACGATGACCGCGATGCCGATGAGGATGCCGATGAGGGATCCGCTCATGGTGGGAACTCCGTTCCTTCGAAGGCCGTCCGACGGCCTCGCCGGAGTGTAGGTCAGTCCCGGTCGAGGACGATCGTGTACGCCTTGCGGATGGTCTCGTGCACGACCCAACGTCCGGTGGTGCCCGCAGGCGTGAGGATCACCGAGCCGGGTCGCAACTCGAACGTGCGGCCGTCGTCGAAGTGCAGGTCCGCGCTGCCCGACAGCACACAGAACACCTCGTCGTAGCCGTCGCGAGCGAAGGGGAACTCCCCCGGCGTGCATTCCCACACGCCCACCTGCAGCCGGTTCGGGGTGGCGATGTCGACCGACCGTTCGCGCGGATCGCCCGCAATGACGACGGGACGCGGCGCGCTGACGCCGAGGTCGAGCAGGTGCGCATTGGCGAGGTGGCTGAGCACACCCTCGTCGCCGGGGCGGGGATCGATGACGTACAGCTTGCGCACCGTCTGGTGCACGTGCCACACGCCGGGCCAGTGGCGGGGCGTGGTCCACAACGTGCCGGGGGCGATGTCGAGCGCGCCCTCCGGGTGCTGCACCGTGACCCGACCGGACACCATGAACATCATCTCGTCGTAGTCGGTGGTCGGCTCGTCGTACACACCGGGATCGCACTCCCAGATGCCGATCAGCAGTCCGTCGTCGTCGACGAAGACGAGGTCGCGCGTCACCGGGCCCGTGACCTCGAGTGGCGCGGTGAGCACGTCGGCTGCGTACATCGAATCTCCGTTCAACTCAATCCGCTCCATCCTCTCCATCCTCTCCATCCTCGGGCCCCGGCGGTTCGTCACCGAACGACGTACCGAGCTCCCGGCCGGCCAGCAGCGTGTCGCAGTCCATCGGCACCACCCGCAACTTGCCGACCGCCTCCGCGAGCGTGACGTACTCCACCACCGGCTCGTTGAGCGCCACCATCACGCCGTTCTGACCCTCGTCGAGCGCACGGACGGCCGCGGCGCCGAATCGACTGCCGAGGAGGCGATCGGTGGCGGTGGGCGTGCCACCGCGAACGAGGTGGCCGAGCACCACGGTGCGCGCCTCCTTGCCGGTGAGTCGCGTGAGGTTCTCGGCCACGACGTGGCCGATGCCGCCGAGACGCTCGGCGTGGTCGGCCGGACGGTCGATGATCTCGGTGTGACCGCCGATCGGTGCAGCACCTTCGGCCACCACGACGATCGTGTAGTGCGCACCGTTGCGTTCGCGGCGGGTGATGGCCCGCGCCACCGACTCGTAGCTGAAGGGGATCTCCGGGATGAGGATGACGTGGGCGCCACTGGCCACGCCCGCATAGAGGGCGATCCAGCCGGCATCGCGACCCATCACCTCCACCACGAACACCCGCGAGTGGGACGCGGCCGTGGTGAACAACCGGTCGATCGACTCGGTCGCGATCTCCACCGCGGTGGTGAAGCCGAACGTCATCAAGGTGTGGTCGAGGTCGTTGTCGATCGTCTTCGGCACGCCGATGACGCGCAGTCCCTCTTCGTAGAGCCGCTGCGCGATCGACAGCGAGCCATCACCGCCGATGCTGATGAGCGCATCGATGCCCTCCTCGCGGAACCGTCCCACGAGCTCGACCGTGCGATCGACATAGGTCACCGTGCCGTCAGGTTGCACGACCGGGAACCGGCACGGGTTCCCACGGTTGGTGCTGCCGAGCATCGTGCCACCGAGGTGACCGATGCCGCGCACGTTGCGCGCATCGAGCGGGAACATGCCCTGGCCGTCCGGGTACTGGTCCGGGAACAGGATCCCGTTGAACCCGTCGCGAATGCCCACGACGTCCCAGCCGCGCCGCCGGGCCGCGAACGTCGCGGCGCGGATCACCGCGTTCAGGCCCGGGGCGTCTCCGCCACCGGTGGACAGTGCGATGCGCATGTGGCCACCCTACGCGGGCGGTGCGAGGAACCCGAGGACGTCGGGCCAGGCGCTGCGGTCCTGCCACAGGAACGCATGCCCGCCCTGGTAGCGGCGCAGCTCGCTGCCGGCGATGCGGCCGGCGATCGCCTCGCTGTTGCGCGGAGGGGCGAGCGCGTCGAACTCGCCGCACATCACCAGCGTCGGGCAGTCGATCGCGGCGAGGCGATCCCACACGTCGTGGCCGGCGCGGGCCTGCAACTGCAGGTCCTCGCCGCGGCGCTGGCGGTCGGCCTTCTCGACCGCACGTGCCGCTGCGCCGAGGTCGACGAGCATGCGGTCGAAGGGGTGGGCGGCGAGGAACGCCTCGTCGTAACGGGAATCCGCGAGCTGCAGACGCAGCCGGTCCTGCTCGTCGGGCGGCAGCGCGGCGACGGTGTGCAGCGGGTAGCTGCTGCCGCCCTCGCCGCCCGGCGAGGTGCACAGCAGCGCCAGCCGCTCGACGCGCCCTGGGTGAGTGACGGCGAACTCCTGCGCCACCATCCCGCCGAAGCTGATGCCGAACACGGCAGCGGTCGACCAGCCGACGTGATCGAGCAGCGCGGCACCGTCCGCGGCGTAGTCCGCCGTCGTCGGCACCTCGTCGGTGACGGTGGTGCGACCGAGGCAGCGCTGGTCGTGGATCAACACCTCGCAGACCGTCGCGAGTCGTTCGATCATCGGCCCTGCACCGGCGATCGTCGCGCCGGAGCCGTTGAACACCAGCACACGCGGCCCCGCCCCATGGCGCTCGAAGTGGATGTCGATCCCGTTCAGGCGCGCGGTGGGCATGGACGAATTCTGACCGGGTGGCGCGCACCGTCGTACTGTCGGAGCATGTCGTGGGTGCCGGTGGTGGATCTCGGGGCGGCCGATGCCGTGGCGGCGGTGGCCGACGCCTGCGAGCGGGTCGGCTTCCTGACCGTCGTCGGCCACGGCGTGCCCGACGAGGTGGTGCAGGGCGGGTGGGACAGTGCTCGCCAGTTCTTCGACCTGCCGCTCGCGGATCGGATGCGAGTCGCGATGCCGCGCCCCGGTTACCCGTACGGCTACTCCCCCGTGCGCGGCGAGACGCTCTCGGCGTCGCTCGGCAAGGGCGGCCACCCGGACCTGAAGCAGAGTTTCGCCATCGGCCCGGTGGACCCGGCCATGCACGCGTTCGCCGACCCCGACGAAGCGTTCGCCTGGTCGCCGAACCTGTGGCCCGAGGCGCTGCCGGCCATGCGGCCGGCGTGGGAGGCGTACTACCGGGCGATGGCCGATCTCTCGGCACGGCTGCTGCGCGTGATGGCCCTCGCGCTCGACCTTCCCGAGCGACACTTCGATCCCCTGATCGGCCGGCACACCAGCGCGATGCGCGCGCTCGACTACCCGCCGGCCGGCGAAGACGGCGTCGCCGCCGACGGTCAGCTCGGCGCGTCGGCGCACACCGACTACGGCACGCTCACCGTGCTGCTGGCCGACACGACGCAGGGTGGGTTGCAGGTGCAGGACGCCGATGGCGGGTGGCACGATGCGATGCCGGTCCCGGGCTCGCTCGTGGTGAACCTGGGCGATGCGATGGCGCGCTGGACCAACGATCGGTGGCGCAGCACCATGCACCGGGTGGTGGTGCCCGAACGTCGGCGGCAGTCGATCGCGTTCTTCCACAACGCCAACTGGGACGCGTTGATCGAGTGCATCCCGTCGTGCCGCGAGCCGGGTGCATCGCCCCGGTACGCACCGATGGCGGCCGGGCCGCACCTGATGCACAAGTTCCGATCGACGGTGAACACCTACTGAGCGGCCGACGGCTCCTTCCCATAGGCAGCGTCGATCGATTCAATCAGATCCATCGATTGACGATATCAATCGCTTCCCCGTAGGTTGATGGACGTCCCCTATCGGACACCCCAACACCCTCCATATCACCGTCACATCACCCTCCACAGAAGGAAGCGTCATGTCGCTCGTCAACACCGAGATCAAGCCGTTCACCGCCACCGCGTTCCACCAGGGCAACTTCGTCCAGGTCTCCGACACCGACCTGCGCGGCAAGTGGGCCATCGTGTTCTTCTACCCGGCCGACTTCACCTTCGTCTGCCCGACCGAGCTGGGCGACCTCGCCGACCACTACACCGAGTTCCAGTCGCGCGGCGTCGAGATCTACTCGGTGTCGACCGACACCCACTTCACCCACAAGGCGTGGCACGACGCCAGCGACACCATCGGCAAGATCCAGTACCCGATGATCGGCGACCCGACCCACGAGATCAGCCGCAACTTCGACATCCTGCGCGACGGCCAGGGCCTCGCGGACCGCGGCACCTTCCTGGTGGACCCGGACGGCATCATCCAGGCCGTCGAAGTGACCGTCGAGGGCATCGGCCGCAACGCCGAGGAACTGCTCCGCAAGGTGAAGGCCGCCCAGTACGTGCGCAGCCACCCGGGCGAGGTGTGCCCGGCCAAGTGGCAGGAAGGCGAGGAGACCCTCGCCCCGTCGCTGGACCTCGTCGGAAAGATCTGATCGCCGTGCTCGACGCCACCCTCACCGCACAGCTGCGGACACACCTCGAGCGCCTGACGCTGCCGATCGAGCTGGTGGCGTCGCTGGACGACCCCGTCAACCCCACCGGAAAGTCGGCGCAGCTGCGCGAACTCCTCGAGGAGATCGCGCCGCTGTCGCCGATGATCGCCCCCGTCTCGTACGCGGGCACCGACGAACGTCGTCCGAGCTTCGAGATCCGGCGGAGCGGCACCGACATCGCGGTCCGCTTCGCCGGCATCCCGCTCGGCCACGAGTTCACCTCGCTGGTGCTCGCCCTTCTGCACGTCGGCGGCCACCCGTCGAAGGCGACGCAGGACGTCATCGAGCAGGTCCGCGGCATCGACGCCGACCTCCACTTCGAGACCTACTTCTCGCTCACCTGCCAGAACTGCCCCGACGTGGTGCAGGCGCTGAACCTGATGAGCGTGCTCAACCCGCGCATCCGCCACACGTCGATCGACGGCGCGCTGTTCCAGAGCGAGGTGGACGCCCGAGAGGTCATGGCCGTCCCCACCGTCTTCGTCAACGGCGAGGTGTTCGGTCAGGGCCGCATGAGCCTGGAGCAGATCGTCGCGAAGCTCGACACGAACTCGGCGGAGAAGGCCGCGGCGAAGATGGCCGCGAAGGATCCGTTCGACGTGCTGATCGTCGGCGGCGGCCCGGCCGGTGCCGCGGCAGCCATCTACACCGCCCGCAAGGGTGTGCGCACCGGCGTGCTCGCCGAGCGCTTCGGTGGTCAGGTGCTCGACACCCTGGGCATCGAGAACCTCATCGCCGTCGCCCACACCGAGGGACCGAAGCTGGCCACCGCGCTCGAGCAGAACGTGCGCGAGCACGAGGTGGACGTGATGGACGTGCAGCGTGCGGTCACGCTCACCCCGGCGAAGGAGCCGGGCGGCCTGATCGGTGTCACCCTGGAGAACGGCGCCACGCTGCAGTCGCGAGCCGTCGTGCTGAGCACCGGCGCCCGCTGGCGGCAGATGAACGTGCCCGGCGAGGACCAGTACCGCAACCGCGGCGTGGCCTACTGCCCGCACTGCGACGGTCCACTGTTCAAGGGCAAGCGCACCGCCGTCATCGGAGGCGGCAACTCCGGCGTCGAGGCCGCGATCGACCTCGCCGGCATCGTCGCCCACGTCACGCTGTTCGAGTTCGACGCCGCGCTCCGCGCCGATCAGGTGCTGCAGGACAAGTTGTTCAGCCTGCCCAACGTCACCGTGCACACGCAGGCGCGCACCACCGAGGTGCTCGGCGACGGCGCCAAGGTGACCGGACTCGTCTACGAGGACCGCACGACCGGCGAACTGCACCAGGTGGACCTGGAGGGCATCTTCGTGCAGATCGGCCTGCTGCCGAACACGGAGTGGTTGCAGGGCACGGTCGAGCTGTCCGGTCGCGGTGAAGTCGTCGTCGACGACCGTGGCCAGACGTCGCTCCCCGGCGTGTTCGCCGCGGGCGACTGCACAACGGTGCCGTACAAGCAGATCGTGATCGCGATGGGTCAGGGTGCGACCGCGGCGCTGTCCGCGTTCGACCACCTCATCCGCACCACCACCCCGGCCGGCACGGACCGTCCGGTGCTGGCCGGCGCGAGTGCTTGAATCGCGGCCGTGAACCTCAGTGACCTCCGGTACCTCGTGGCCGTCGCCGATCATCGGCACTTCGGCCGCGCGGCGGAGGCGTGCTTCGTCAGCCAGCCCACGCTGAGCACCCAGATCAAGAAGCTCGAGCGCGAACTCGGCGTCGAGCTGTTCGAACGTCACCCGCGGCAGGTCCTGTTGACCGCCGCGGGTGCGCGCGTCGTCGAGCACGCACGTCAGGCGATCACGGAGGCGGACGCGATCCGTGACGTGGCCCGACAGGCGCGCGACCCCGAATCCGGCTCGATCCGCCTGGGCGTCTTCCCCACGCTCGGTCCGTACCTGCTGCCACACGTCGTGCCCGCGGTGAAGCATCGCTTCCCGAACATGGAGCTGCTCCTCGTCGAGGAGAAGACCGAGGTCGTCGTACAGCAACTGCAGGACGGCAAGCTCGACGTCGGCGTGCTGGCGCTGCCGATCGACGCCGACCACCTGCACGTGGAACCGCTGTTCGAGGAGGACTTCGTGCTCGCCGTGCCGAGCGATCACCCGCTCGCACGCGCCCGGAGGAAGGTGGACGTCTCGGTGATCGGCGGCGAGCAACTGCTGCTCCTCGAGGACGGACACTGCCTGCGCGACCAGGCGCTCAGCGTCTGCCGACTGCACGGCGCGGCCGAGCGGACCGGCTTCCGCGCCACGAGCCTGGAGACGCTGCGGCAGATGGTGGCCGCCGGCGTGGGCATCACGCTGCTGCCCGAACTGTCGGTGCACGCCCCGGTCCCCGAGTACGCCGGGATCAGCCTCTTGCGCTTCTCGGTGCCGGCACCGAGCCGCCGGATCGCGATGTTCTGGCGGTCGACCAGCTCGTTCGGGCAGTTCCTGCCCAAGCTGGCCGACACGTTCCGCACCGCGATCGCCGACCTGCCGGTCGGGGTGATCGACCCAACGGCGCC
>JBMOGW010000183.1:0-7254 GCA_049318165.1 Ilumatobacteraceae bacterium | reverse complement strand
GATCCAACAGGCGACGCAACGCATCACCCAGACGATCCAGATGCCCGACCGAGACGTCACCGGCCGCCAACGCGTCGGCGAACGAGGGGAACATGGCCAGCACGTCCACCCGCCGTTCGGCCCGCGACAGCCCCGCCATGGTCGTGTGCACGGACGTGTCGTCGAGCAACTCGAACGGCGACCGACCCGACTCACGCAACCCGGCGATCAGCCGCAGGCGTTGCGCCTCGGCCCACGCGATCAACCGATCGACCGCACCGAACGCCACCTCGACCGAGCCGGCCAGAACGTCCTCCACCAGCGCGTGGGGAAGAACGTGGTCGACCGCGACATCGCTGTCGGGATCGTCGATGAGATCGATATGGTCGCCCACGAAGGCCTCCTCTCGCAGCTCGGATCCGTGAGCGCGTTCTGCCACTGAGGGCAGGTGAAGAGACAGATCGATGGGTTGAACACTTCCTCGACAGAACCGTCAAAGGAAGGCACAACGAACACTAGTTCGATCAAACACGAAATGCAACACCGTGCCGAGAAATTCTCTCGACGGCGCGAACCTGCCGGTCAGCGCCGGATCAGTCGGAGAACAGGTACCCGGACCCGCTGTTGCTGCCCCGGTCGTCGTCCAACGACGCGCCCACCGCGAACGTCCCTGCATCTGCGGCCACCGACACACCGAACCAGTCTCCCCCCGCGGCGTCCGCGGCCACCAGGACGCCGAGCGGCCCCCAGGTCGCATCGGCACGGGCGAGCACGAACACCTTGCCCGCTTGCGAGGCGACGCCGGAATGGAACGGCGCACCCACCGCGACCAGCGTGTCGTCGGTGGCCACCGACGCGCCGAAGTGGTCACCGGCTCCGGGCTCGGTGGCGTGCGCTTCCGAAGGTGCCGCGTAGGCGCCACCGACGAGATTGAAAACGTACGCGGCGCCACTGTCGTTGCCGAGGTCGTCGTCGAGCGGCGCTCCGGCGACAACAGTGGTTGGCGAGATCGCCACGGCGGCACCGAACCGATCGCCGGCCTGCACCCCGCTCGCAGCGAGGACCTGCGGCGCCGACCAGGTCGTCCCGGTCTGCAACGACACCTGCAGCGAACCGGCGTCCTGACTGAGATCGTCCACACCGTCGTCCTGCGGCACCCCGACGGCGAGGCGTCCACCCGCCGCGTCGAGCGCCACCGAGGAGCCGAACGTGTCACTGGTGCCCGGCGCCGCGGCAACCACCTTCGCCTGTTGCAGCCACACACCACCCGTGCGCGCGAACACGTACACCGCACCGGCGTCGGTGAGACCCGGCAGGTCGTCGAGCGGCGCTCCGATCGCGATGAGGTCGCCATCGATGGCGACGGAGAAGCCGAACTGGTCGCCCGTGGTGGTCTCGCTGCCGAACAACTTCGCCTGCTGGGTCCACGTGGTGCCGGTGCGCACGAAGACGTACGCCGCGCCACTGTCGGTGCCGACGCCATTGTTGGCATAGGAACCCACGACCACCGTGTCACCCGACACGGCGACCGCGTTGCCGAAGAAGTCCACCAACCCGGGGTCTGACGGCGTGAGCGTCGCCTGCAAGGCGAGGGTGGTGCCGGTGCGGCTGAACACCGACGCCGAACCGCCGAACTGGGTGCGAGCACTGTTGAACGGCGAGCCGGCGACGACGGTCGTGCCGTCGATGGCGATCGAACTGCCGAGCCGGTCATTGGCGAACGACGCCGGCGACACGGCCTTGCCTGCGAGCACCGGGGTGGGCGTGCACCGGCCGACGGTGGTCGACGCGGCGATCGCGGCCACCTCCTCGGCGGTCAGCGCACGGTTCCAGACACCGAGCTCGTCGATGGAGCCGTTGAAGCCGAGTGGATCGCCGATGCCCGCCTCGGAGCCGACACGGAACGGAGTGGTGGCGGCGGCGTTCAGACGGCCACCCTGAGAGGGCCGGCTGCCGATCACGACCCCGTCGACATAGATCGCGATCGTCAGTGCGTCCCACGTGGCGGCGACGTGATGGAACGCCCCGTCGAACAACTGAGAGGCCGCTGCCCGGAACTCGACGGGGACGATGGCCGAGTCCTCGTCGGTGCTCCAGATCAGACCACCGGCGGCGTCGAGGCGGAGCGAGAACGAGGACGTGCTGATCGACGTGCCGGGGAACTCCCAACGCGTGACCAACGCCTGGGTCCGTCCGGACGGGTTCGGGTTCGGCTTCACCCACAGCTCGGCCGTGACGCCCGTGGAGACGGCCGGTAGCCCCGCCGCGCCGACGATGTCGGCACCGCCCAACGACAACGCCGAGCCGATACGGCCGGCACCGATCGACGCCGATCCGGTCAGGTCGGGGCCGACCCTGGCGGTCAGATCGGTGCCCGGCCAGGCCCCGATGAGCCCAGTGGTGTCGACCACGCAGCCCGGCGAGACGATGGCGTCGGCGTTCGATCCGGCCACGACGACGACGCCCCACACGGCCGCGAGCGCAGCGACCAACGCCACAGCCGCACGCGGTCGACGGACGCGCTCAGAGTAGGCCGATGATCCCATCTTGACGTCATCTTGAGCAGAACCAGATGATCTGCGGGCCAACGTCGGGCGAACAGCGGCTGAACTTGCCGCCGGTCAGTCGAGAAGGACCTGGTCAGCGGCCATACCGTGGTCGGCAGGCAGCAGATCGGCGAGCGCGGCTTCCAAGCGCGCCACTCGCGCCTCCAGGTCGCGCACCCGATCGGCCACGCCGCCGCGCACGTCCCCAGCCTCCGCCGCGCCCGCCACGAAGGTGACCTCGGATTCCTCGGCGAAACGCTGCTGCCAACGCGCCTCCTTCTGCCCCGGCAGGCGCTCGAGCAACACGACGCGCTCGTCGACCGCGAGCGCGTGCAGTACGGCCTCGACCTCCTCCGCCGACGAGAACTCGTGCAGCCGCTCGGAACGCGTGCGCAGCTCGCCGCTGGTCTGCGGCCCGCGCAACAGCAGCACGGCCACCACGGCCGCGGCATCCGGCTCGAGCGCCCACGACTCGGTGGCGACCTGCCGGTACTTCGTGACACCGCGCCCGGACGTCGGGTGCACGAAGCGGAGCAACCCCTGCGCCTTCAACGACACCAGCGCCGCGTCGACGTCGTGGTCCTCCAGGTGCATCACCGGCTCACGCGACGTCGACTGGTTGCACGCGGCCACCAGTGCGTTGAGCGTGAGCGGATACAGGTCGGGCGTGGTGCGCTCCTTCTCCAGCAGGCAGCCCAACACGCGTCCTTCGATCCCCGTCAGCATGGTGCGCACGATACCCAGTGGGTCGTGGAAGGCTGTCGCGCATGATCCGTCTGCGACAGGTGGCACTGGTGGCGCGGGACCTCGACCCCGCGGTGGACGAGCTGTGCGAGCGGCTCGGACTCGAGGTCTGCTACCGCGACCCGGGCGTGAGCGCGTTCGGCCTTCACAACGCACTGCTGCTCATCGGCGACCAGTTCTTGGAGGTGGTCTCCCCCACCCAGGACGGCACGACCGCCGGGCGCCTGCTCGACAAGCGCGGCGGCGACGGCGGCTACATGGCGATCTACGAGGTCGACGATCTGGATGCACGTGAAGCGGCGTTGCACGAGCAGGGTGTGCGCATCGTGTGGTCCGGCGATCTCCCGGACATCCGCGGCCGCCACCTCCACCCCGCCGACGTGGGCGGCGCGATCGTCAGCATCGACCAGCCGGTGCCGAACGGCGCGTGGCGCTGGGGTGGCCCGAGCTGGGTGGCGCACTCGAACACCTCGGTGGTGACGGGTATTGCGGGTGTGGTGATCGGCGCGAGGGACCCGGTGGCGATGCGCGCCCGTTGGCGAACCGTCGGCGTCGAGCACGCCGTCACCTTTCAGCCCGCCGGAGTGCGCGGCGAGGGCCTCGACGAGCTCGAGTTGGTGGCCACCGACCGCCGGCGCGCCGGCGAGGAGATGCGCCTCTGCGGCATCACCGTTCGCCTGGTGTGAGCCTCAGCCGGAGCAGCCTTCCTTGGCCGGGATGATGATCTTCACACCGACGATGAAGTTCTTGTAGCCCTTGGTGGCCGCGTTGGCCTCCTCGAGTTGGGCGACCGTGACGTCGAACTTCTTCGCCACGGTGCTCGGCAGGTCGCCCGGCTGGATGGTGTAGCTGCCCTGCGCGCAGTTCGACCCGCCACCGGCGAGCGTGGTGGTCGTCTCGGCCGGAGTGGTCGGCTGCGTCGGGTCGGTGGCGCCGCTGGGCGGTGCGGTGGTCTCGGTGGGGATGGTGGCCCCCGCCGGAATCTTGATCTTCAGACCCACGTAGAAGGCGCCGTACCCGGCGGTGTCGGCGTTGGCCAGGTTGAGCGCGTCGAGGGTGACGCCGAACTTGTTGGCCACGGTGAACTGCACGTCGCCGGACTTGACGGTGTATTCGGTGACATCAGGCGTCGTGGCCCCGGGCGGCGGCGCGGCACCGTTGACGGTGGTCGTCGGCGGCAGCGTGCTAGGGGTGGGGGGAAGCGTCTGGTACGCGGTGCTCTCGAGCGTGAGGACGGTGGACGTGGTGGCCGTCGCGCTGTCGCCGCATGCGCTGAGCAGCAGGGCCGCGCCGACGCCCACGGGGACCAACCAATTCCTCTTCATGTTGTCAAGCCTAGATCGGGGCGTCACTGAAGTGGGCGCGCGGTCGGTGCGATCGGCACCGGCAGCTGGGTCTCCCCCATCAGCCAACGGTCCACACCTGCCGCGGCGGAACGACCCTCCGCGATCGCCCACACGATGAGGCTCTGGCCACGGCCCATGTCGCCCGCGACGAACACGCCGGGGACGTTGGTCATGTACTGGTCGTTGCGCGACACGTTGCCGCGCTCGTCCAGCGACACGCCGAGCTGATCGAGCCACGAGCCCTTCTCCGGACCGACGAAGCCCATCGCGAGGAACACGTGATCGGCCGGCAGCTCACGGTCGGTGCCCTCGATCTTCTGAAAGCGCCCGTCGACCATCTGCACCTCGTGGATCAGCAGCGCACGCACGTTGCCCTCGCCGTCGTCGACGAAGCGCTCGGTGTTCACGCTGTACAGGCGCTCGCCGCCCTCTTCGTGGGCCGAGGTCACCTTGTAGACCATCGCGAACTGCGGCCACGGGTTGCCGGCCGCGTTCCGCTTCTCCGGCGGTCGAGGCATGATCTCCAACTGGGTCACGGATGCCGCGCCCTGGCGATGCGCGGTGCCCAGGCAATCGGCGCCGGTGTCACCGCCACCGATGATCACCACGTGCTTGCCGGCGACGTTGATGGGAGCAGGACCGTCGCCGAGCTGCTCGCGGTTCGCCCCCGGCAGGTACTCCATCGCCTGGTGGACGCCGCGCAACTCGCGGCCGGGCACCGGCAGGTCGCGCCATGCGGTGGCACCCGCTGCCAGCACCACCGCGTCGTACGACGCAAGCAGCACCTCGATGTCGATGTTGCCGCCGACGACCGCGTTCGTGCGGAACTCGGTGCCCTCGGCCTCCATCTGCGCGATGCGCCGGTCGACGTGACGCTTCTCCATCTTGAACTCGGGGATGCCGTAGCGAAGGAGGCCACCGATGCGGTCAGCGCGCTCGAGCACGACCACTTCGTGGCCCGCACGCGTCAACTGTTGCGCAGTGGCGAGGCCGGCGGGACCGGAGCCGATGACGACGACCCGCTTGCCGGTCATCACCGTGGGGGTCTGCGGCAGCACCCAGCCCTCGTCCCAGGCGCGGTCGATGATCTCGACCTCCACCTGCTTGATGCTCACCGGGTCGTTGTTGATGCCGAGCACGCACGCGCTCTCGCACGGCGCCGGGCACAGGCGGCCGGTGAACTCGGGGAAGTTGTTCGTGGCGTGCAGGCGGTCGATGGCGTCGCGCCAGTGCTCGCGGTAGACGAGGTCGTTCCAGTCAGGAATCAGGTTGCCGAGGGGGCAGCCGTTGTTGCAGAACGGGATGCCGCAGTCCATGCAACGGCCCGCCTGCAGCTTCAGGGTGTCCTGCGGGAAGTCCTCGTAGACCTCCTTCCAGTCCTTCAGCCGCTCGTCCACCGGGCGGTGCTTCGGGGTGACGCGCACCCACTGCAGAAAGCCTGTTGTCTCACCCACGGCTCGCCTCCATCACCTTCGCCAGCGTCTGCTCTTCGTCCAGGCCGTCCGCCTCTGCGGTGGCCATCACCGTCAACACCCGCTCGTAGTCGATGGGCATCACCCGCTTGAACGCCGACACCTCGGCGTCGAACCCGTCGAGGATCCGCTGCCCCACCGCGCTGTCGGTGTGGCGTACGTGTGCCTCGATCGTGGTGCGCAGGAACTCGCGGTCGCTGTCGTCGAGGCCCTGCATGCGCACCATCTCGCCGTTCAACTTGGCGGCGAACACGTCATCCGGGTCGTACAGATAGGCGATGCCGCCACTCATGCCGGCGCCGAAGTTGCGGCCCGTCGGGCCGAGCACGACGACACGGCCGCCGGTCATGTACTCGCAGCCGTGGTCGCCCACGCCCTCGACCACTGCGGTGGCCCCCGAGTTGCGGACGCAGAAGCGCTCGCCGACGATGCCGCGCAGGAAGATCTCGCCACCGGTGGCGCCATAGCCGATCACGTTGCCGGCGATGATCTGCTCCTCGGCGACGAAGGTCGCACGGCGGTCCGGTCGCACCACCACTCGCCCACCGCTGAGGCCCTTGCCGACGTAGTCGTTGGCGTCACCCTCGAGCGTCATCGTCACGCCCTTGGGCACGAAGGCACCGAAGCTCTGGCCGGCGGAACCACGGAACCGGAGGTCGATCGTGCCGTCCGGCAGCCCGGCGCCGCCGTGGCGCTTGGTGATCGCGTTGCCGAGCATCGTGCCGACGGTGCGGTTCACGTTCTTGATCGTGAACTCCGCCGTCACGGCCTCGCCGCGTTCGATGGCCGGTTCGCACGCGGCGATCAGCCGGCGGTCGAGCGCGTACTCGAGGTCGTGGTCCTGGTGGACCGACTGGTGCAGCGTCTGACCGTACGGGTTCTGCGGCACCGCGAGGATCGGGCTGATGTCGAGGCCCTTCGCCTTCCAGTGATCCACCGCGGTGCGGGTGTCGAGCACCTCCACGTGGCCGATCATCTCGTCCATCGAGCGGAAGCCCAGGGCCGCCATGTGCTCGCGCACCTCCTGCGCGATGTACTCCATGAAGTTGACGACGAACTCGGGCTTGCCGCTGAACTTCTTGCGCAGCTCCGGGTTCTGGGTGGCCACGCCGACCGGGCAGGTGTCGAGGTGGCAGACGCGCATCATGATGCAGCCGCTCACCACCA
>JBMOGW010000182.1:0-7315 GCA_049318165.1 Ilumatobacteraceae bacterium | reverse complement strand
AAGAAGGCTCCGGCCAAGAAGGCCTGAACCGGCTGTGGCGAGGCGGCAACGTCTCGATGCCGAGCTCGTCCGCCGTGCGCTCGTGGCGTCGCGCGTCGACGCGGCCCGTGCCATCGACGAGCACCGCGTCACCGTGAACGGTGCGGTCGCCGACAAGGCGTCGCGCCAGGTGCACGCCGGCGACGCGATCCTGGTCGCAGGCGACGGCCCGCGTTTCGTCAGCCGCGGTGGCGAGAAACTGGACGCGGCGCTCGAGGCGTTCGGCATCGATGTGGCCGGTCGGCGCGTCCTCGACGCCGGGGCCAGTACCGGAGGGTTCACCGACTGCCTGTTGCAACGCGGCGCGGCCCATGTGGTGGCCCTCGACGTGGGACACGGCCAACTGCACCCGAAGATCCGCCATGACGAGCGGGTGACGGTGATCGAACGGTTCCACGTACGCGACGCGACGACCGAGGTGATCGGTGGCGCGGTCGACGTGGTGGTCGCCGATCTGTCGTTCATCTCCATCATTCGCGTCCTCGACGCGCTGATCCGTGTCTGCGTGCCGGGCGGTGCGCTGGCGCTGCTCGTGAAGCCGCAGTTCGAGGCCGGGCGGGCAGAAGTCTCCAAGGGGCACGGCGTCATCACCGACCCAGCGGTGCACGAGCGCGTGCGTGGCGAGGTGCATGAGGCGCTCGTCGCTCGCGCCTGCACGGTGGTCGGATGGATCGACTCGCCGATCACCGGTGGGGACGGCAACCGCGAATTCCTTGTACATGCCGTCGTCGAGCGGTCAGGATCTGACGCGTGACCGCTGTCCTGCTCGTCGCCCACCACGAACGCCACGAGGCTGCGGCGCTCGCTCGCGCCGCCGCGGACTGGCTGGTGGCGCGCGGTCATCAGCCATGGATGACTCGCGACGACGCGACAGCGCTCGCCATGGACGACCTCGCCGCCGATACCGACCCCGCCGACGCCGGGTTGGCGGTGTGCATGGGGGGCGACGGCACCATGCTGCGCACGGTGCACCTGCTGCGCGGTGCCCCGGTGCCGGTGATCGGCGTCAACGTCGGTCTGCTCGGGTACCTCACCGAGGTCGAGCCGCCTGCGCTGGCGCACGCGCTCGAGCGCTTCTTCTCCGGTGAGGTGGAAGGCGATTGGTCGATCGACGAGCGGATGTTGCTGGACCTGACCGTGCGTTCTACAGGCGTCGAGCCGCGCACGTGGACCGCGTTGAACGAAGGCGTCGTGGAGAAGCTCGAGTCCGGTCACACGGTGCGCCTGCAGGTCACCATCGACGGTGCGCCGTTCACCTCGTACGCGGCGGACGGGTTGATCCTCGCCACCCCAACAGGGTCGACCGCGTACTCGATGTCGGCTCGCGGGCCGGTGGTGTCACCGCGTACGAGGGCGGTGCTGTTGACGCCGGTGTCGCCGCACATGATGTTCGACCGCACACTGGTGCTCGACCCGAGCGAGCAGGTGGAGGTGGAGGTGATGGGTCACCGGCACGTCGCACTGTCCGTCGACGGCCAGCCCGCGGCGACGCTCACCGAGGGTGACCGCGTCGACGTTGCCGCATCGGAGCACGTGGCCCGTTTCGTGCGCTTCGGCCAACGCCGCTTCCACCAGATCCTGAAGGCCAAGTTCGGACTGGCGGACCGCTAGTGCTGCTCGAGTTGCACATCGAATCGCTCGGCGTGATCGAGCGCCTCGACCTGGTGCTCGGTCGGGGACTCACCGCGCTCACCGGAGAGACCGGTGCGGGCAAGACCATGCTCGTCGAGGCGATCTCGCTCCTCGTCGGTGGGCGTGCCGATGCGACGGTCGTGCGCCCAGGGGCGGCCGAGGCCCGCGTCGAGGGACGGTTCGTGGTCGGTGAGGACGAATACGTCGTGGCCCGCGTCATTCCCGCCGATGGGCGGTCGCGTGCGTACGTCAACGGCCGGCTGGCCACCGTGGCGAACCTCGCCGAACTGGGGGAGCGCACCGTCGACCTCCACGGCCAGCACGCCCATCAGAGTCTGCTGTCCACCGCTGAACAGCGTGATGCGCTGGATCGCTGGTGCGGCACCGACCTGGTGCCGCTGCGTGCAGCGCGGGCCCGGCTCACCGAGATCGACGCGGCACTCGCCGCACTCGGTGGCGACACGCGGTCCCGCGCTCGTGAAGTCGATCTGCTTCGCTTCCAGGTCGCCGAACTGCAGGCCGCCGCGATCAACGGTCCGGACGAGGACGTGGAACTCGATCGCGAGCACGACGTCCTGGCCGGCGCTGTCGAGCACCGCACCGCCGCCGAGGCAGCGGTGCTGGCCCTCGTGGAGGACGGCGGTGCGGGCGACGCGCTCGGCGCGGCGCTGCGTGCCGTGGCCGGCCGCGGTCCGTTCACCGACGCCGAGACCCGGCTGCGCTCGCTCGCTGCGGAGGTGGCCGACGTGGCAGCGGACCTGCGCGCTCGCGCCGAGACGATCGACGAAGACCCGGAGCGCCTGCAGGCAGTTCGGGAGCGGATGCAACTGCTCCGCGATCTGCGCCGCAAGTACGGCGACTCGCTGGTGGAGGTGATCGCCTTCCAGACCGAGGTGGAGATCCGCCTGGCGGAGCTGGAGGGATATGAGGGGCGCGTCGCGCAGCTCGAACGCGAACGACAGGATGCCGAGGCGGCCGAGCGCTCGGCTGCGGCCGCCGTCGGTGCCACACGCCGAAACGGCGCCGATGCGTTGGCCTCCGAGGTGCAGCGACACCTTCGCGAGCTGGCGATGCCGCACGTGGACGTGGCGGTGCGGGTGGGTGCCGACGACCCGGGTGACGACGTCTCGTTCCTGATCGCCGCCAACCCGGGTTCGCCGCTGCTGCCCCTCGCCCGGGTCGCCAGCGGTGGCGAACTGGCGCGGGCGATGCTGGCCCTGCGGTTGGTGCTGAGCGAGGCGCCCGACACGTTGGTGTTCGACGAGGTGGACGCCGGCATCGGTGGCGCGGCGGCAGTGGCCGTGGGGCGCAGCCTGGCAGCACTCGGTGAGCGGCACCAGGTGCTCGTGGTGACCCACTTGGCGCAGGTGGCGGCGCTGGCCGACACGCACGTCGTGGTGCGCAAGGACGTGCGCGACGGCGTCACCTTCGCCGCAGCGACGCCCGTCGACGGCGACGCCCGGGTCGACGAAGTGGCGCGCATGCTGTCGGGCGACACCGCCGCCGACGCAGCACGCCGACACGCGGCAGAGTTGCTCGGCGGTCGCTCGGACCGTCGCCGCTGACGCGTCAGGCCGTGACGAGCGGGGCCGCGGTGGCGGCCCGTGCGGCGCGACGCCGGTCGATGGCACCCAGGATCCACGCCGCAGCACCGATGACGATCGCGCCGCCGACGGCATCGAGGAAGTAGTGGTTCGCCGTGACCACGATGGCGAACAGCGTGAGTGCTGGGTAGAGGATGCCGAGCGCGCGGGCCACGCGATGGTTGCCGTAGCGGAACAGCACGATGCCGCACCACACTGACCAGGCGAAGTGCAGGCTGGGCATCGCCGCGTACTGGTTGGCGACCGCCTTGGCGACGGGCGAGTGGTAGCTCCACAGACCGCCCACCTTGTCGAGCGTGTCGACGAAGCAGCGGCCGATGGTGAACCCGTCCGGCCCGGGCACCGGAATGTTGTCGTTGCACTTGTACAGCCGGGGCGGTGCGAGCGGGAAGGCCCAGTAGCCGATGAGCGCGAGTGCGGTCGTCAGGCCGAGCAGGTTGCGCATCTTCGTGTAACCGGCGTGGCGCTTGCGGTACATCCAGATCAACAAGCCGACCGTGATCACGAAGTGCAACGTTCCGTAGTAGACGTTCATCACGCGGATGAACCAGTACGAGCCGAGGAACGCCTGCTGGATGGTCTGCTCGTGGAAGATCCACAGGTTCCGTTCCCACTGCACGAGCAGGCGGGCGTTGCGGTAGGCGCGGCTGGTGATGCCGTGGTCGGCCAGGCTGCGGATGGTCTGGTACACGTAATAGAAGCCGAGCACGATGGCGGTCTCGCGCAGCCAGCCGTAGCGTGGCGGGCGCGCTGCGGTGGGCTCGTCCGACGCTGGGCGCGTCTCGACCTCCGGGGCGACCGTCATCCGGACAACGTTACCCTGCTACATTCCACCGGGCCGTTCGCGGTGCGTGTATGAGCCGATTCCTCACCCTGTCCAAGGGCCGACGGCACGTCCCGGCGCTGCTCGTCGCCGCCGTGGGGTGCATCGTGTACCTCGTCTGGCAACCGCCGAGCAACGATCTGGCGGTTGCGGATTTCCGCATCGAGTTGTTCCGTCGGGCGCCGTTCGCCATCTGGAACAACCAATGGTTCGCGGGCCATCACACCGTGTCGTACTCGTTGCTCGCACCGTTGTTCGGCAGCATCCTCGGCACCCATCTGTTCGGCGTGACGAGCGCGATGCTGGGCTCCTGGTTCGGCTCGATGGTGATCCATCGCGTCGCCGACGAGCACGAGAGTCTCCGCCGGCCGGGCCTCGCGGCAGCCCTGTTCGCCATCGGCGTGCTCTCGTCGCTGTACGGCGGCCGGCTGACGTTTCTGTCCGGCGTGGTGCTGGGCACCGCAGCGATTCTGGTGGCGCTGCGCGGCAAGGCCTGGCCCATCGTCCTGCTCGGCGTGCTCACGTCGTTGTCGAGCCCGGTGGCCGGCATGTTCGTGGCGGTCATCGGCTGCGCCGCCTTCTGCTCGAAGGCGATGTCCCGCTCGGTGTCGGCGTCGCTCGCGGTGGCACCGGTGGTCACGGCGGCGGCGGTTGCCCTGCTGTTCCCCGAGGGCGGCACGTTCCCGTTCCCCATCGGCGGCCTGGTGAACGTGTTGCTCGTGTGCGCCGGCATCGCCGCCGTGGGTTGGCGGTACCACTTCGTTCGCTGGCTGGCGCTCGGCTACGGGGCGTTCTGCATCATCTCCGCGTTCCCGCAGACGCCGATCGGCGGCAATGCGGCTCGCCTGGCCGCGCTCGCCGGACCGGCGGCATTCGTGATGCTCGCCGGCCTGGCCGTGCAGTGGATCGCCGCCGGCCTCGTCGCGCTGACGGTGCTGCAATGGGCGCCGGTGTCGCTCACGTTCCGTCAGGACAGCGAGCAGGCCGACCCTGCGTTCTACGCGCCGTTACTGGAGGCCGTGCGCAACACCCCTGGGCCTCAGCGCGTGGAGGTCGTCCCGGTCGCCACGCACGGCGAGGCCGACGTGGTGGCGCTGGAGGTGCCGATCGCCCGCGGCTGGAACCGACAGTTGGATCGCAAGTACAACGCGTTGTTCTACGAGGATCCGGTGGAGACGCGACTCGACCCCGACGACTACCTGGCATGGTTGAACGAGCACGGCGTGAGCCTGGTGGCCATCGCCGATACGGAACTGGACGAGAGCGGGCTGCTCGAGCAACAGCTGCTCGAGTCGCCGCCGTCGTATCTGCGGCTGATTCACCAGGACGAGGTCTGGCGGGTGTTCGAAGTGTTGCCCGACCCGGGACTGGTCGGCGGCGATGCCGTGGTCACCGACCTCGCGGTGGACACGTTCACGCTGACGGTGTTCTCGGGCGGCGACATGCACGTCCGCATCCGCTTCTCGCCGTGGTTCAGGGTGACGGCAGGGGACGCGTGCGTGCTGGAGGACGAGGGTGGATGGACGATCGTGCGCGCGAAGGGCCGCGGGATCGTGCGCGTGGCACCGACGCTGTCGCTGACGGCGGTGTGGGATCGCGACGGGGATTGCTGAGCATCCGCGCGCGTCGCCGCGCGCGGGTTATGCTGTGCTCCCGTTGTCAGTTCATCTGAGACGGAGGTCGTCGCAATGCCGAAGCACATTTTCGTGACCGGAGGCGTTGCCAGCTCCCTGGGTAAGGGGCTCACGGCATCGTCGCTCGGCCGACTGCTGAAACTGCGTGGACTGCGTGTCACAATGCAGAAGCTCGACCCGTACATCAACGTGGATCCGGGCACGATGAACCCGTTCGAGCACGGCGAGGTGTTCGTCACCGACGACGGCGGTGAGACCGACCTCGATCTCGGCCACTACGAGCGCTTCATCGACGAGCCGCTCACCCGGAACTCGAACGCGACGACGGGCAGCATCTACCAGTCGGTGCTCGCCGCCGAACGCCGCGGGGACTACCTGGGCAAGACCGTCCAGGTCATCCCGCACATCACCGACGAGATCAAGCGCCGCATCGAGCGCGTGTCGACCGATGACGTCGACGTGGTCATCACCGAGGTCGGCGGCACCGTCGGCGACATCGAGATTCTTCCGTTCCTCGAGGCACTGCGGCAGATGCGCAGCGACGTCGGCCGCGACAACATCTGCTACATCCACGTCACGCTCGTGCCGTTCATCGGCCCGTCCGGCGAGCAGAAGACGAAGCCGACGCAACACTCGGTCACCGAGCTGCGCAGCCGCGGTATCCAGCCGGACATCATCGTCTGCCGCAGCGAGGAGCCGCTCAGCGACAACCTCAAGCGCAAGATCAGCAGCCTGTGCAACGTGGACGAGGACGCGGTGGTCAACGCTGCCGATGCGCGCAACATCTACGAGTTGCCGCTGATCCTCCACGGCGAGGGCCTCGACACGGTGGTGTGCAACGTGTTGCGCCTCGACGCGCCGATCGACCTGCAGCCCTGGCAGGACGTGGTGACCAAGGTCGAGGAAGCCACCAAGCCCGTGCGCATCGGTTTGATCGGCAAGTACGTCGACTACCAGGACGCGTACCTGAGCGTGGTGGAGAGCCTGAAGCACGCCGGGTTCCATCACGGAGCGAAGGTGGAGATCGACTGGATCCAGGCCGAAGAGGTGGAGGGTCTGCTGGCGACGGCACGCCTTGCCGACCTCGACGGGATGATCATTCCGGGGGGCTTCGGTGACCGCGGTTTCGAGGGGAAGATCGCCGCGGCCGGCTTCGCCCGCGAGAACGACATCCCCTGCCTCGGCATCTGCCTCGGCCTGCAGGCAATGACCGTTGACTTCGCCCGCAACGTGATGGGCCTGACCGGCGCGAACAGCACCGAGATGGACCCGCAGACACCGCACCCGGTGATCGATCTGATGCACGATCAACGTGACGTGAGCGACAAGGGCGGCACCCAACGCCTCGGTGCCTACTACGCGATCCTCGAACCCGGTAGCCGCGCCCACCATGCCTACGGCGAACCGGTGGTGAGCGAGCGTCACCGCCACCGCTGGGAGCTGAACGCCACGTGGAAGCCGCGCATGGAGGCCGCCGGCCTGCGCTGCAGTGGCCTGTCGCCGGACCGTCGCCTCGTCGAGTTCATCGAGCTCGACGACCACCCGTTCTGGGTGGCCACACAGGCGCATCCGGAGTTCAAGAG
>JBMOGW010000181.1:0-7327 GCA_049318165.1 Ilumatobacteraceae bacterium | reverse complement strand
TGTTGCCGCTCCTGATGCTCCCGGTGGTGGCACCCGTGCTCATCGGTGCAACCCGGGCGACGGAAGCGGCGTTCGGAACCAATGGTGCGTCGTCCAGCGAAGGCTGGCCGTGGATCGGCCTGCTCACACTGTTCGCCGCCCTGTTCGGTGTCGGCGGCACGCTCGCATTCGGATCGCTCATCGACGAGTAGGCCACCATGACGCTCTCCACCGACAACCCGAGCATCCCGACCGCCACGGCGATCCGGCGACCCACCGGCACCACCGCGACGCGGGTGCTCGGCATCGCGACGATCATCGGCATCGCCTGGCTGGTGCTCTTCGGGCTGCTCCTCTCGCCCGACGACGCGGTCCAGGGCGTCAGCGTGCGCAACCTCTACATCCACGTGCCGTCCGCGTGGTTGGCCTACCTGGCGTTCGGTGTCACCGGCCTCAGCAGCGCGGCCTACCTGTTCAAGAAGACACGCAGCCTCACGTGGGACCGAATCGCCGGCGCCAGCGCCGAGGTGGGGGTGCTGTTCATGGGCATCACGCTCATCACCGGCAGCCTGTGGGGCCGCACCACCTGGGGCAAGTTCTGGGCGTGGGACTCGCGCCTCACCACCACGGCGTTCCTGTTCATCACCTACATCGGTTACCTGGCCGTGCGCAACCTCGGTGGCTCGCACCAGCAGCGTGCGCAGCGCAGCGCGATCATCGCCCTGCTCGCCGTGCTGGAGGTGCCGCTCGTGCACTTCAGCGTGAAGTGGTGGCGGCCGCTGCACCAGAACGAGAGCGTCGGTGAAGGCGAGCTGAGCGGTCTGATGCTGTTCAGTCTGTTCGTCGGCCTCATCACGTTCACACTGCTGTACGTGTGGCTGGTGCTGCATCGCCAGCGCGTGCTTGCGATGGAGGACGCACTCGACGATCACGGTCTCGACGCGGCACTCGCCGAGCGTCGCGCGGAAGGAGCGCAGTCCTGATGTTGGGAATCACGGTCTCGAACCTGTCCGAGGGAGAGCAGTGGCTCTACGTCATCATCAGCTACATCGTCACCTTCGGTGGCATCGGGCTGTACACGTGGCGGATGTTGGCGCGGGCGCGAAAGATCGCGCCGCAGGTGCGTGAGGAGGACCGCCCGTGGACCTGAGCCCGCGCGAGGTCGTCCCCACCGCGCAGGGCCGCAAGCGCAAGCGTCCGTGGCTGGCCTACGGCGTGCTCGGCCTCGTGCTGGTGATGGGTGGTGTGCTCGTCACGCAGTTCCTCACCAACGCGGTCGACTACTACTGCAACGTCGACGAGGTCGGGGTGAAGGACGGCTGCGACGTCGGCCGCAACATCCGCATCCAGGGCGTCGTGGAGGAAGGCTCGGTCGAGCAATCTGCCGCCGGTTCCTACAGCTTCGTCATCGCCTACAACGGGGCCACGATGCCCGTGAAGGTGGGCAGTCAGCCGAGTGGCATCTTCCAGGAGTGCATCCCGGTGGTGGTGCGCGGCCGCACCGTCGAGTCCGATGGCAGCACCGTCTTCGAGGGTGACGAGGTGATCGTCAAGCACGACAACGAGTACGACGCGAAGAACAAGGACCGCCTGGAGCAGACGAACTCGGAGGCTGCCGCGTGCTCGCGGAAGGGGTGAACGGCCTTCTCGGCCACTCCGCGCTGATCGTGGGCCTCGCTGCGTCGGTGTTCGGCGCCGGCGCGCTGGCGACGGCCACGCTCTTGAAGGATCAGCGCCTGGTGCGTGCGGTGCAGGGCTACGTGATGGTGGTGCTGTTCGGTGCCGTCGCCGCGGTCGTGGTGATGCAGCGCGCCCTCATCACCCGCGACTGGTCGGTGGCCTACGTGCAGAAGGTCGGTTCGTACGACACGCCGGCGCTGTTCAACTTCACCGCCCTGTGGAGCGCGCTCGAGGGCAGCATCCTGCTGTGGCTGTTGCTGCTCGCGATCTACACGTTCGTGGTGGCGCGCCGCTACCGGGCGCGGATGGCCGACCCGCTGATCTCGTGGGCGTTGGTGGTGATGCTGGTCGTCACGGCGTTCTTCTTCTTCCTCGCCCTCGGTCCGACCGACGCGTTCGCGCCGGGCGGCGTGCCGAACTTCGACACGTGTTGCAACGGGCCCAACCCGCTGCTGCAGAACCACGTGCTCGTGCTGTTCCACCCGCCGATCCTGTACCTCGGTTACGTCGGATTCACCGTGCCGTTCGCGTTCGCGATCGCTGCGCTCATCACCGGCCGCGTCGGCGAGGGCTGGCTGCTCGAGACCCGCCGCTGGGCACTGTTCTCGTGGGGCTTCCTCACCTTGGGCATCGTGCTCGGCAGCTGGTGGAGCTACGAGGTGCTCGGCTGGGGTGGTGTCTGGGCGTGGGACCCGGTGGAGAACGCCAGTTTTCTGCCCTGGCTCACCGGCACGGCCTACATCCACTCGGTGCTGGTGCAGGAACGCCGCGGCATGCTGCGCGTGTGGAACATCAGCCTGCTGGTGGCCACCTTCGCGCTCACGATCCTGGGCACCTTCCTCACCCGCTCCGGTGTCATCAACAGCGTGCACGCGTTCAGTGACGGCACCATCGGGCCGTACCTGCTCGGCTTCTTCGGCTTCATCGTGCTCACGTCGCTCGCGCTCATCGCCTGGCGTGGCGACCGGCTGCGCTCGCCGGGCGCGATCGATTCGCCGATCTCGCGCGAAGGCGCATTCCTCGCCAACAACGTGATCTTCACGCTGTTCGCGTTCATCATCCTGCTCGGCACGGTGTTCCCGCTGATCGTCGAAGCGAAGGACGACCGTCAGATCGCCGTCGGCTCGCCCTTCTTCGACACGATGTCGCAGCCGATCGGTGTGGTGATCCTGTTCCTGATGGCCATCGCCCCGGTGCTGCCATGGCGCAAAGCCAGCCTCGAGCTGCTGCGCGAGCGCCTCTTCTGGCCGGCGTGGTGCGGTGCAGGCGCGCTGGTGCTGTCCGTGCTGCTCGGGGCCACGGGCTTCTGGCCGCTGCTGTCCTTCACCCTCGCCGGCTTCGCCGCCGGTTCGGCGATGCGGCAACTGGCGTTGGCCACCCGCCGCCAGGGCTACCGCGGCCTGCTCGGCCGTGCCAACGGCGGCATGGTGGTGCACCTCGGCATCATTCTCATCGCCGTCGGGCTCGCAGCATCCACCAGCTACACGAGGGCCGGTGAGTTCACGATGAACGTCGGCGACACGGTGGAGTTCGCCGGGCACACGTTCGAACTGAAAGAGGTGCGCGACTTCCAGGAGCCGGGTCGCGTCGGCATCGAGGCGCTCATCTCGATCGACGGTGGCCAGGCGTACGCGCCGCGGATCACCAAGTTCACCGAGCAGGGTATGGACATCGCCACGCCGAGCGTGAAGACCGGCCTGCGCAAGGACATCTATCTGACGCTGGAGAACGGCTCGAAGCCGAGCGCCGGCGTGGCCAAGGTGAAGATCTTCATCAAGCCGATGATCCTGTGGTTGTGGATCGGTGGCCTGCTGTGCGGGGTGGGCACGTTGCTCGCCGCGTTCCCGGGCAAGCACCGCCGCAAGCCCACCGACCCGGTGTCGGCGCCGGTGCCACTCGACGAGCAGGTGGTGGCGAATGGCTGACGTGGTGACCGACGACGCCGCCGCTGACCAGCCCGAGGGCGGCGAGCCGCACGACGCACCGCGTCGGCGTGTCGCACCGTTCATCGTGCTGGGCGTACTGGTCGTGATGGTCGCGCTCTTCTTCGTGCTCGCCACTGGCAACAGCGGCCCGGACGACAAAGTCGGCCTGGTCGACAGCCCGCTGCTCGGCAAGCCGGCGCCCGCGGTGCGCAGCGAGACGCTCGACGGCACGCCGTTCGACCTCGCTCGTCGGAAGGGCAGTTGGGTAGTGGTGAACTTCTTCAACTCCACGTGCGCGCCGTGCCGTGCCGAGCACCCCGAACTCGTCACGTTCGCCGAGCAACAGGCGACCGTGCAGGACGGCGCCGAGCTGTACACGATGCTGCAGATCAACGACGACGTCGACGCGGTGAAGCGGTTCTTCCTCACCCGTGGCGGCAACTGGCCGATCGTGCGTGACGACGAGGGCACCACCAACGTCGCGTTCGGCGTGGCGCTGGTGCCGGAGACGTTCATCATCGACCCCAACGGTGTGGTGGTGGTGCGTTGGGCGGGCCAGATCGATGCCGACACGCTGGCGCGTCTGGTGCAACAACAGCGGGACCTGTACGCACTGTCATGAGTCGCACGTCGAAGCTGAAGCGCTGGCCCGCATGGGTGCTGCTCGCGCTCGTGGTGGCGACCTTCCTTGCCTACGGCACGGCGAAGGAATCGGGACCTCTCACGCCCGAAGAGCGCGTCGAGGAGATCACCAAGCGCATCGCCTGCCCGGTGTGCGACGGCGAGACCGTCTACGAGAGCGCCAACCCTGCGTCCGCCGCCATCCGTGCGGAAGTGAAGGCCCAGGTGGCCAACGGGGTGAGCAGCGACGACGAGATCGTCGCCTACATCGTGCAGCAGTTCGGTGCCCAGACGCAGCTGTTGCCGAAGGCCTCCGGCTTCGACGCGCTCGTGTGGGTGCTGCCCGCCGCAGCGTTCGTGTGCGCGGGCGTCGGACTGTTCTTCGCGTTCCGGCGATGGCAACGCAACGTGGACGCCGTGCCGGACGACGACGACCGGGCGAGGGTCGCTGCCGCGCTGGCCGAGGAGGACGAGCCGCCTCCCGCGGACGACGACCTGACCGCGCCGCTCGCCGAGGAAGCGGCTGAAGCCCCGGTCGACGACGTGGTGGAGCCGGAACCGACGGGTGAGCAGGGGACGGACGACGGTGACGACGCCTGATCCCGACCGTCTGGCGGAATTGGAGGAGGAGCGCCGCTTCCTGCTCGCCAGCATCCGCGACCTCGAGCGCGAACACGGGGCCGGCGACGTGGACGACGCCGACTACACCGCGCTGCACGACGGCTACGTGGCCCGCGCCGCGGCCGTGATGCGCGAGATCGAGGACGGCCGCAGTTCGCTGGTGCCCAAGCCGCAGCGGCCGCTGTGGCGCCGGCTGCTCGTGCCGGCCGTGACGATCCTCGTGGCGGTCGCGCTGGGTGTCGCCGTCAGCCAGTTCGCAGGTCAGCGCCTGCCCGGTCAGACGCTCACCGGTGGCCTGCCCCAGGACGAGGTCACCCGCCTGCTCGCCGAAGCGCGCCAGCAGTTGAACAGCGACCAGGCCGCCGCGCTCGCCAACTACCAGAAGGTGGTGGAGATCGAGCCGGACAACGCCGAGGCGCGCACGTACATCGGGTGGTTGATCGTGCTCAACGGGCAGCAGACGAAGGACCAGAGCACCGTGCAGCAGGGCATCGAATTCCTGCAGCAGGCGACGGCCATCGACGACACCTACGCCGACCCGCATTGCTTCCTGGCCGTCGCGAACCTGCGCTTCCTCGACCCGCCGCAGACGGACACCGGCACGCAGGAGGCCCAGGCGTGCCTCGACCGCAACCCGCCGGCCGACATGCGGCCGATGATCCAGTCACTGACGTCCGGCTCCTGACACGTCGGTCAGGCGTCGGGTGGTGGCCAGACGGTGGCCTCGGCGAACGCGCCCTTGGCGTCCCGGGTGAGCACCCACACACTCGCCTTGCTCCAGTCGGGCTCGGTGAGGATGGCGCAACCCCGGCGCTGTAGCGCTCCGATGGTGGCCGGGATCACGTCGCCGTGGCTGCACAGCACCGACCCGTCGGGCAGGTCGCCGAGCAGCTCGAGTGCGCCCTCGAACCCCGTTTCTTCCGCCAACCGGTCGTCGGCGGCCACGGCGACGCCGAGCCGCGCCGCGAGCGGCTCGAGCGTCTGCACACAGCGCAGGTACGGGCTGCTGACCAACGATCCCGTGGCGAGCGGAGCGAGGCGTTCGGCGAGCTGGATGGCCTGCCGTTCACCCTTGCCGTTCAGCGGTCGTCGCCGGTCGTCGCCCAGCCACTCGGTCCGGCTCCCGGCCTTCGCGTGGCGGACGAGGTAGAGCATCAGGCTTCGCCGATGACCTTCATGTGCCGGGCGGCCAGCTGGCGGACGAGCTGGATGAAGATCACCGAGACCACCAGGCTGAGCACGCCGCTGAGCAGGACCAGCCCGAAGCGGTCCGACAGGTTGTCGGCCACGTCGTTGCTCGAGTTCTGGCGGATGACGCTGATCGCGCCGGCGGCGCCGAGGAAGAGACCACCGACGACGGCGACGAGCGTGGCCACGAGGTGGGCGACGACGATCGAGCCGTTCGGCCGGCTCTTCCAGTTCTGGTCGTACGGCGACGACTCCGGGTCGCTGCCCATCCAGAACTCGCGCCACATGAAGAACGGCAGGATGCCGAGGGTGCAGCCGCCGAGGATGTTGGCGACGATCACCAGGCCCATCTTGAACGTCTGGCCTTGGCGGCCGATGGCCTCGAGGTTCTTCGCGATGCGCACCGACCAGATGATCTGCACGACGAGCAGGGCGAGACCGGCCACGCTGGCGAGGACGCTGAGGGCCACGAAGCCGCCGAGCTTGTCCTCGAACGACGACAGGCTGATCGTGCCGTCCTTCAGGTCCACGGCGGACCCGCGCAGCGACAGCTGGATCACGAGGCTGATGAGCTGCAGCACCAACGATGCGCCCACCAGACCGACCACCCACTTGGTCAGCCCGCCGATGAACTGGACGCGCCCGAGCGGGGCACCCGTGCCGCCGGTGTACGGCGGCGGAGTGAGTCCGCCGGGAGGCGGGGGCGGCGGCGGAGGCGGGGGCGGCATGTCGCTCATGCGCAGCACATTAGGGGGTCGGCTCTGCGTGGCGCAGCGACCTGCATCGGTGCACACTGTGTACATGGGTTTCTTCGACCGCAACCGCCAGGAACTCGTCGAGAAGGGGTACGACCCGTCGCGGCTCCCGCCCGGCCAGTACCTCACCGATCGCTTCCCGGTCCTGCACGTCGGTGACGTGCCCGAGTACGAGCCCGGCCAATGGGATCTCACCATCACCGGCCTCGTCGACCGGCCGTTCTCGATCGGCCTCGACGAGTCGAAGGCGATGCCCTCGGTGACGCTCACGTTCGACATCCACTGCGTCACCAAGTGGAGCAAGTTCGACACCACCTGGACGGGTGTGCGTGTCCGTGACCTCTTCGAGCAGGCCGGCGTGCAACCGGAGGCGACGCACGTGGTGGAGCATGCCGAGTTCGGCTACACCACCAACCTGCCGTTGTCCGACATCGTCACCGACGAGGCGATCGTCGCCTATGCGTTCGAGGGTGAGGACATCGAGCCGATCCACGGCGGCCCGGTACGCATCGTGGTGCCGCACCTGTACTTCTGGAAGAGCGCCAAGTGGGTGCGGGC
>JBMOGW010000180.1:0-7334 GCA_049318165.1 Ilumatobacteraceae bacterium | reverse complement strand
GTAGCCCTCGTACTGGAAGTGGTGCTCGGTGGTCCAGAAGCTGTCGTAGCCGAGCTTGTCGGCCTCGACCGCGGCGTCGATGTACTTCAGCGTCGCGTCCCAGCAGGCCGCGTTGTCGTAGCGGCGGTCCATCGGGTTGGGCAGACCGGCGCCGGCGTCGGTCATCTCCACGCCACCGAAGAAGAAGGCTCCAAGTTTCATGGGCCGACCGTAGCACGATATTGATGACGTCAATATGAACGATCGGTGTGTGCCGGGGCGAGCCGCCGGCTCACGCGGCGATCATTGCTCGCGGCCGCTGCGTCACCGCGCCCACGGCAGCCAGCACCGGCACCACGAGGATCGCCCAGCGCAGGCCCACCCGGTCGGCCAGCACGCCGAGTGCCAGCGGCCCGAGGGTGACCGCTGCGCCGCTGGCGAGCGCGCAGAACGCGCCCATCGCCACCGAGTCCAGATGGTCACCTGCCTCGGCGTAGAAGCGGTCGACGGTGAGCGGGTACAGCGGGCCGCCACCGAAGCCGACGATCGCCAGGCCGAGCACCTTGGCCGGCAAACCGGGGGCGAAGCACATGATCAGCGCACCGCTGCCGACGGTGACGAAGCTCCACGGCAGCGCATACCCGCCGAACGTGGCGAGCAGCCGCGGCAGCACCAGGCGGCTGAAGAACATCATGATGCCGAACACGCTGGCCACGACGGCGGCGAGGCCCGACGACGCCTTGCCGACCTCGTGCAGGTAGGTGACGGCCCAGATGCCGACCGTGAATTCGGTGAGCACCGCGTTGACGATGAACAGCCACGGTCGGCGGACCTGCGGATCGCGCATCGGGGCCAGCGAGAACTCGCCGCTGCGCTCGCCCTCGGGCACCACGACCGGCCACGCGACGACGGTGAGGGCGATCGCGAAGACGGCCGTCATCGCCAGATAAGGGGGCCGCCACGACAGGCCGGCTGCGAGTGCGCCACCGATCACCAGGCTGAAGGCGAGGCCGGCGAGGCCGGGCGCGCCGTTGACCGCGGCGAAGGCGGTGGCGCGGTGCTCGCCGTGGTGGTCGCTGATCAGCCCCGGCATCACCATCACGATCATCGCCCCGCCGATGCCGGTGAGCGCAGTGCCGAACAGGGTCACCGGCCACGCAGGCCCGATGCACAGCAGCACCACGCCGAGACTGAGTCCGGCGGCCGACGTCATCAGGGTGGTGCGGCGGCCGAGACGGTCGACGACGCGCACGCCCCAGATTCCGGCGACGAGCAGGCCGACACCGAACGTGCTGCCGTGCAACGCCGCCACGACGCCACTGAGCCCGAATTCGGCCCGGAGTTCGCCGAGCACCACGCCGACGCTCAGGCCGGCGACGAGCATGCAGTACCCGAGGGCTGACGACACCGTCAGCCGGTCCCACCGGAACCGGGTCGGGGGCGCGGCCGTCGTAGTCACCACACTGTTGTACCAACCGAGGGGACGGGTTCGGGTGTCAATTCGCCGAAAGGATTCGGCCGCTGCCGGACATGGACCTCGCATGAACGAACGCCGAGAGCGATTCGAGGCCGTGTTCCGTGAGGTGTACGAGCCGCTGCAGCGGTACGCCCGACGGCGCACCGACCGAGTGACCGCCGACGACGTGGTGGCCGAGGCGCTGCTCGTCGTGTGGCGCCGGCTCGACGACCTTCCCGACGGTCTGGCGTTGCCGTGGTGCTACGCCGTCGCCCGTCGCTGCCTGGCGAACCGCCGCCGTGGCGATGAGCGGCAGGCCCGCGTGGCCGACCGGTTGATGGGGGAGCGCGCCGATGTCGCTCCCGAGCCCGACCCGGTACTGGCGGAGGCGCTCGACCAACTCGACGCCGACGACCGCGAGATCGTGCGCCTGTGGGCGTGGGAGCAGTTGCCGCCGCGGGAGATCGCAGTGGTGCTGGGCATCAGTGCCAACGCCGCCGCCATCCGCGTGCACCGCGCCAAGCGGCGACTGGCCGACGCGGTGGAACACATCAACGGAAAGGAATCGATGACGGCCGGACACGAAGCGGTCGGAAGCACCCCGCACGGAACGGAAGGAGATCGGCGATGAACCCGGACGAACACCTGGAGCGTCTCCGCTCGATCGATCCGATGCGCGGCGCGTCCGTCGAACCGCACACCGGCCCGCGGGCCGCCGCACTCATGGAGCAGATCATGCAGACCGACCCGACCGTCACGCCCACCGAACCCGCCGGCACCGCCACCTCGGCAGTGCCTGCCCGTCCGCGTCGTCGCCTGTTCGCCGCGCTCGGCGCGGCCGGCGTCGTCGCCGTGGGCGCATTCGCCTTCATCGCCCTCCGCGGTGACGACGGTGGCACACCCACCAGTGTCTCGTTCGCCGTCGGTGCCCCCGACATCACCGCCATGTGTCTGCCGGTGTCCGAGCAGCAGCCGACGGCCGAGGCGTCCGCCTTCCGCGGCACCGTCGTGTCGATCGAGAACGGCATCGTCACACTCGACGTCGCCACGTGGTACCAGAACGGCACGGCCGACCAGGTGCTGCTGACCACCGACGGGTTGCCGTCCGCGGCGCTCGACGGGGTCGACTTCCAGCAGGGTGGCGACTACCTCATCACGGCCGGTGACGGTCAGGTGGGCACCTGCGGCGTCAGCGGCCCGTACTCGGCCGAGCTCGAGCAGTGGTTCCAGACCTGGTACTCCTGATCCCGTGCCCGTGAGGGACGGCGGGGAGGCGGAGTCGGGTGACTGACTCGTAGCCTGGCCCGATGCTCCTGGGCATCGACACCGGCGGGACCTACACCGACGCCGTCCTCTACGACGAAGGCACCCGCACGGTGGTGGCCAAGGCCAAATCGCCAACCACCCATCACGATCTGTCGATCGGCGTCGCCGGCGCCATCGATGCGGTCCTCGCGGCTGCATCGGTGGCGCCCCAGCGCGTCGAACTGGTGTCGCTCAGCACCACCCTCGCCACCAACGCACTGGTGGAGGGCAAGGGCCGTCCGGTTGCCGCCGTCATCATCGGGTTCGACGGTGACGTGCTCGAGCGAGCAGGACTGGGCGAGGCGCTGGGCAACGACCCGGCGATCATCCTCGCCGGTGGCCACGACCCGCACGGTGGCGCCGTCGCCCCGCTCGACGTCGAGCGATTGGCCGCAGAGGTCGCGGCAGCGGCCCCGTCCGTGGAGGCGTTCGCGGTCACGGCGCAGTTCAGTGTCCGCAACCCCGAGCACGAGCTCGCTGCCGCCGAGGTGATCCGTCGTGTGAGCGGCCTACCGGTCACGCTCAGCCATCACCTGTCGGCGAAGCTCAACGGCCCCAAGCGTGCGGTCACCGCCGTGCTCAACGCTCGGTTGATCTCGATCATCGACGGCCTGGTGCGCACCACCGAGACGACGCTCGTCGAGCGCGGCGTGCACGCCCCGCTGATGGTGGTGCGCGGTGACGGCTCGCTGGTCTCGGCCGCGTTCGTGCGCGAGCGTCCGATCGAGACGATCCTCAGCGGCCCCGCCGCCAGCCTGGTGGGTGCAGCGCACCTCACCGACCTGGAGGACGCGATCATCAGCGACATCGGCGGCACCACCACCGACATCGCGGTGCTGCGCCAGGGCATCCCCGCCGTCAGCCCCGACGGCGCGACCGTCGGCGGTCACCAGACGATGGTGTCGGCGGTGGCGATGCGCACGCACGGCTTGGGTGGTGACAGCCGGGTGCGCCACGACGATCGCGCCGTCGGCTGCTCGCTGATCATCGGGCCGCGCAAGGTGGTACCGCTGTGCCAGCTGGCCGTCGACGAGCCCGCGCTGGTGCACGCCATGCTCGACCGTCAGGCCACCGCGTTCCTGCCGGGCGAGTTGGACGGCATCGTGCTGATCGCCGAGCGCCACGCCGAACGGATGGCCGCGCTCGAGGGCATCGAGCGCCAGGTGTTGGAGGCGATGGGTGGCCGGGTCGCCGTCGCCTCCGAGGTGCTGGTGACGCTGCAGATGCGGCGGGTGATGGACCGCCTCGTGCAGCGCGGCGTGCTGCAGATCGCAGCGTTCACGCCCACCGACGCCAGCCACGTGCTCGGCCTGCAGTCCACGTACGACGCCGTGGCGGCGCGCAAGGCGGCCGATCTGTTCGCCCGCAACCGTGACCGGATGGGCAAGTCGATCGCGCCCGACGCCGACTCGCTCGCCACCGCGACGATCGACACGCTCGTCCGCCGCAGCGCGGAGGCCGTGTTGGCCGCGGCGTTCGTGCACGACGGCCTGCCGCCCGAGACCGTCACGACGCCGCTCGTGCAGTCGGTGCTCGGCCGGCGGCTCGACGTGGTGCGCCTGTCGCTCGGCCTGTCGGCGCCGCTGGTGGGCCTCGGGGCATCGGCGCCCGCGTACTACCCGCGGATCGCCGCGCTGCTCGGCGCAGAATCCCGCGTGCCGGCACATGCCGACGTCGCCAACGCCGTCGGCGCAGTGGTCGGTCGCGTCCGACTGACGCGTGAATGCGTCGTCAGTTCGCCGTCGCACGGCCAGTACCTCGTGCACGCAGGGGAGGCGCCGGCGATCTTCATCGACCTCATCGCGGCGCGCTCGTTCGCGCTCGAGCACCTCTCGGCCGCGCTCGCGCACGACATGGTGACCGCGGGCGCGCCGGTGTTCGAGACCCACGAGCGGTGGGACGAGCAGACCGTCCCGGTGGACGGCATGGAACTGTTCGTGGAAGGGCGGCTGACGCTCACCGCGAGCGGTCGGCCCGAGCTGGCGAGCTAGTACTTCTTCTTGCCGTACGGCTTGTCGCCGTACGACTTCTTCTCGCCGTAGGGCTTCTTGTCGCCGTACGACTTCTTCTCGCCGTAGCTCTTCTTCTCGTACGGGCGGGACTCGCCGCCCTTCTCGATGTAGCGGCGCACCTGTGCGTCCTTGCCACGGATCGTCACCTGACGCATGGCGTCGATGACCTGGTCGATGCGCTCCTCGGGCACGCCGACCACCGAGAACATCTCGGTGATGCGGATGGGGCCGATCTCGCGGCCGGTGAGGCCGCTCTCGTTGGCGATCGAACCGACGAGATCGTTGGGGCGCACGCCACCCTTGCGGCCGACGCCGACGAAGATGAAGGCCGTGCCGGGCTTCGGCGCACCGCCGGACTCGCGGCTGCGGCTCTCTTCACGGTCGAACCCCTGTCGATCGGTACGGGGGCGCTCCGGTCGAGCCGCCATCTCCGGGATCTCGGTCTCGTCCACCGTGTTGCCGGCGGCGAGGTGGTACAGCCGCACCGCGGCCAGGGCCACCGTGCGCGGGTCGGCCTCGCCACGAAGGGCGTGCAGCACCGGGTAGTACTCCTCGAGGTCCTCGGCGGCGAGCGACTCGCGGATGGCGTTCACCGTCTGCTCGAGCTGCGCGGCGCGCAGGTCGGCGACGCTCGGCACCTTCTCGATGGTGATCGGCTGCTTGGTGAGGTGTTCGATGTTCTTCAGCAGGCGCTGCTCGCGCGGCTCGGCCAAGGTGATGGCCACACCTTCACGGCCCGCACGGCCGACGCGGCCGATGCGGTGGACGTAGCTCTCCG
Organism: Ilumatobacteraceae bacterium; assembly: GCA_049318165.1. Lineage (GTDB taxonomy): Bacteria > Actinomycetota > Acidimicrobiia > Acidimicrobiales > Ilumatobacteraceae > UBA668. Next base: position 1,804 of record JBMOGW010000180.1, on the reverse strand, counting down.
GCGCCGACGGCACGTCGTAGTTGACGACGTGCGTCAGCGTGTCCACGTCGAGGCCGCGAGCGGCGACGTCGGTGGCGACGAGCAGCTCGGCGGTGCCGTCGCGCAGGCGGTTCATCACGCGGTCGCGCTGGGCCTGGTCCATGCCGCCGTGCAACGCCTCGGCGCGATAGCCGCGGGCGTTCATCGTCTCGGTCAGCTGGTCCACCTCGGTGCGGGTGCGGCAGAACACGAGGGCGCCACCCGGCGCCTCGATGTCGAGCACGCGGCCGAGTGCGGCCGGCTTGTGCGAGCGGGGCACGACGTAGGCGATCTGGCGCACCTTGCCGGTGCTGGCCTTCGTGTCGCCGCGCACGACGTTGATGCGCACCGGGTCGGTGAGGTGGCGCTTGGCGATGGCGTTGATGCGCGGCGGCATCGTGGCCGAGAACATCACGGTCTGATGGTCGCCGGAGACGCTCTGCAGGATGGTCTCGATGTCCTCGGCGAAGCCCATGTCGAGCATCTCGTCGGCCTCGTCGAGCACCACCATCTTGATGCCGTCGAGCGGCAGCGAGCCGCGGCCGATGTGGTCGAGCACGCGGCCGGGGGTGCCGACCACGATGTGCACGCCACGGTCGAGTGCCTGCAGCTGACGGAAGATCGGCTGGCCGCCGTACACCGGCACGCACTTCGCGCCGAGGTCCTTGCCGTAGCGGAAGAACGCCTCGCTCACCTGCATGGCCAGCTCGCGGGTGGGGGTGAGGATCAGCGCCACCGGGTGGTCGCTCGCCTTGCCCTTGATCAGCTCGAGCGCCGGCAGCGCGAACGCCGCGGTCTTGCCGGTGCCGGTGGCGGCCTGGCCGAGCAGGTCCTTGCCGGCGATCAGGTGGGGGATGGTCTCGCGCTGGATCGGCGTGGGCTCCTCGTAGCCGAGGGTCTCGAGCGCCTCGAGCAGTTCGGCCCGCAAACCGAGTGCGGCGAAACCGCCGTCGGGGGCCGCGGCGACGATCTCGTCGCCGTCAGGTTGGACTTCCATGATGCTGCTCACTTCTCAAAAAACGGGAACACTCCACGATACGGCGGAAATCAACGCTCCGGGCGGAGTCCCGGCCTTGCGACGGCGTGTCGCACGGCACGCCCGTGTGCGATGCGGCCATCTCAGTAGTGTCGAACGGTCAGGAGGGGTCGTGGGGAACCAGGTCGTCATCACGGGCACGGGGCTGTTCACGCCGCCGCACTCGATCAGCAACGAGGAGCTCGCCGCGTCCTTGTCCATCGCGGTGACCCGCTGGAACGAGGAGCACGCGGACGAGATCGAGCGCGGCGAGCTGGTGGCGCGCACGCTGCCCGACGCCGAGTTCATCGAGAAGGCGTCCGGCATCAAGAGCCGTTTCGTGATGGATCGCGACGGCGTGCTCGACCCCGACCGCCTGCGCCCGCACCTGCCCACCCGAACCGAGAACGAGTACAGCCTGCAGGTGGAGATGGCGTTGCCTGCGGTACACGAGGCGCTGGCCCAGGCCGGCCGCCGTCCGGACGAGGTGGACTGCGTCATCGTCGGCGCGTCCAACATCCAGCGCGCGTATCCCGCGGTCGCGATCGAGTTGCAGCACGCGCTCGGTGCGGGCGGCTGGGGTTACGACATGAACGTCGCCTGCTCGTCGGCCACGTTCAGCATGCAGGCCGGCGTGGATGCGCTCCGCAACGGTTCGGCCAACTGCGTGGTGGTGGTGCACCCGGAGATCACGTCGGCGCACAACAACTTCGCCCTGCGCGATCACCACTTCATCTTCGGCGACGCCTGCACCGCGGTGGTGCTCGAGCG
>JBMOGW010000179.1:0-7347 GCA_049318165.1 Ilumatobacteraceae bacterium | reverse complement strand
GAGGTCGGCGGCTTCCGGGTCGACCGCGATCGTCGTGGTGGGCGGCACCGTGGTCACCGTCGTGGTGGTGGTGGTGCTCGAGGTCGTGCTCGAAGTGCTGGTGCTCGCCGGCGCCGAGGTCGCCACCGGCACCGTCGACGTGACCGGCGCCGAGGTCGAGCCGCTCGTGCATGCCGCAACGGTCAGCGAGAGCACGATGAACGCCACCGCTGTCGCGCCCGGACACCTGGACGCGGAACCGGTCCGCTGTCTCGACAACCTCACCGCGGCAGTGTCGCAGAACGCGACAACGCCCCGGCGTCACGAGACGGCCGGGGCGTTGGCGGTGCTTCTGGTGACCAGGGACCTGGTCAGTCGATCTTGTCGACGGCGTCCTTGATGACGTCGGCGCCCTTGGCGACCTGAGGGTCGATGGAGTCCGGAGTCTTCGACTCGACGGCCTTCGCCGCCTGGTCGATGCCACTCTTGATGGCCTCCTTGTTGCCCCCGACCACGTCCTTGATCTTGTCCGTGAAGCCCATCAGATGGCACCTCCTCTCGTCGTGCGCCGGCCCCGTTGCCCGACGTCTGGCCGACACATTTGCACACGGTTCAGAACGGCGCCAGTGGATTCCTGCCGGGTACGGTGGACCGGTGCCCGCCACCACCGCTCCCGCACGGCCGCCGCGGGCGACCGCAGGGCCGGTGACGCGCTGGGGCGTCTACGCGGTGGCCATCACCGCCGTCGGCCTCGGTGTGGGCCTGATGGTGGAGGCCGACCTCGGCGCCGCACCGAACGACGTGCTCAACACCGGCCTCGCCGACACCTTCGGCATCGGCGTCGGCACCGCAGCGTGGCTGACGGGAGTGATCGCCATGCTGATCGCCTGGGCCGCTGGGCGCCGCCCGCGCATCGCCACCGTCGCCGGCAGCGTCGTCGTCGGGCTGTCGATCAACGGCACGCTCGCGCTGCTGCCCACGCCCGACGCGCTCGCCGCTCGGATTGCATTCCTCGCGCTCGGGCTGCTGGTGGTGTGGTCGGCGATCACCGGAGTGGTGGCCGCCGACGTGGGCGCCGGCCCGCTGGAGCTGGTGATGCTCGCCCTGATGGATCGCGGCATCGGCATCAGCGTCGCGCGCTGGGGCATCGAGGCCACCCTCGTCGCGCTCGGTCTGTTGCTCGGCGGCGCGGCCGGACTCGGCACGGCACTGTTCGCCTTCGGCACCGGGCCGGTGCTGGCGCTCACGATTCCGCGGGCGACGTGGTGGTTGGGCACCGACCTGTCGCGCCCCACCGAGGTGGCCGCGACGGCCACCTGAGCGTCAGTCGAAGACGTAGCCCTTGGGGATCACCACGATGCCGCGCTCGCTGACGGTGAACCGCTCGGCGTCGGCCACGCGATCGAAACCGATGCGCACGCCCGTCGGCACCACCACGTTCTTGTCGATGATGCACCGACTCACCCGCGCGCCGGGGCTGATCATCACGCCCGGGAACAAGATGCTGTCGGTGACGTGCGCATCGTGATGCACCGTGCAGTCGGGAGCGATGATCGAACGCTCGACATGACCCCCCGACACGATCGAACCCGCGCACAACAAGCTGCCGTCCACGTAGGACGGCTCGCCACCCGCACCGCGCGAGATCTTCGCCGGCGGCTCGGACTCGTGCGCCGTGAACACCGGCCACATGCCGTTGTACAGGTTGAACACCGGCACCGGCGCCAACAGATCCATGTTCGCGTCGTAGAACGAATCGATGGTGCCGACGTCGCGCCAGTAGCCCTTCTCGCGTTCGTCCTGCCCCGGCACGACGTTGGTGCTGAAGTCGTACACGTGCGCCACGCCCTGCGCCGTCAGCGCCGGGATGATGTGACCCCCGATGTCGGTGTACTGGTCGTCCGTGCCGGTCGGTGTGACGATGTCGATCAGCGTCTTGGTGTCGAACACGTAGTTGCCCATGCTGGCGAGGCACCGGGTGTCGTCACCGGGCATCGTCGGCGGATTGGCCGACTTCTCGTGGAAGGCCTTGATGATGCCGGTCTCATCGGTCTCGATGACACCGAACGACTTGGCCTCCTCGAAGGGCACGGGGATCGCCGCCACCGTGACACCCGCCTTCGCTTCGAGGTGCTGCTCCACCATCTGGCGCACGTCCATCCGATAGATGTGGTCGGCACCGAACACGCACACCACGTCGGGATCCTCGTCGGTGATGAGGTTGATGTTCTGGTAGATCGCGTCGGCGGACCCTGCGAACCAGTGCGGGCCGCGACGCATCTGCGCGGGCACCGGTGTGACGTAGCTGCCGAGCAGCGTGCTGAAGCGCCACGTCTGGCTGATGTGTCGGTCGAGACTGTGGCTCATGTACTGGGTGAGCACGACGATCTTCAGGTAGCGCGAGTTCGCGAAGTTCGACAGCGCGAAGTCGATGATGCGATAGCTGCCCGCGAACGGCACCGCCGGCTTCGCGCGATCTTGGGTGAGCGGCAGCATGCGCTTCCCTTCACCGCCGGCGAGCACCATCACGAGCACCTTGGGATCGGCCATGCCCAGGACAGTAGTAGGTGCCCGGGCCTGGTGTGATGGGTTACCGTCCGTTCACGTGAAGGTCCTCGTCATCACCCCCGAGTGCTACCCGCTGGTCAAGACCGGTGGACTCGCGGACGTGGCAGGGGCGTTGCCGCTCGCACTCGCGCCGCTGGGCGTCACCAGCAAGGTGCTGCTGCCCGGCTACCCGGGCGTGCGCGATCAGTTGCTCGACTGCCGCCAGGTGGCACCGCTGGCCCACCTGTTCGGCGGCGACGGCGAGCTGATCGCCGGCACGACCGCCGACGGCCTGCAGGTGTTGCTGCTCGAGGCACCGCACCTGTTCGAGCGTGCGGGCGGCATCTATCTCGGACCCAACGGCACCGACTGGCCCGACAACCACCTGCGCTTCGGCGCGCTCAGCTGGGTCGGCGCGCAGGTGGCGATGGGCCGTCTCGGCGACTGGCAACCGGACCTGGTGCACCTGCACGACTGGCAGGCGGCGCTGACTGCGGCGTACCTGCACGCCGAGAAGGACCGCGCCGCGGTGCCGGCCTCGCTGCTCTCCATCCACAACCTCGCGTTCCAGGGGTTGTTCGAGCCGACCGTGCGCACCGCGTTGAAGCTGCCCAAGGACGTGCTGCACGTGGACGGCATCGAGTACTGGGGCAAGCTCAGCTTCCTGAAGGCGGGAGTCCAGTGGTGCGACCACCTCAGCACCGTCAGCCCCACCTACGCGCGTGAGATCCTCACCCCGCAGGAGGGCATGGGCTTCGACGGCCTGCTGCGCGCTCGTGCCGACCGGTTGACCGGCATCGTCAACGGCATCGACGACGCGGTGTGGGACCCGGCGGCCGACCCGCACGTCACCGCGCTCTACTCGTGGCGACGTCTGGCGGCGAAGGCGAAGAACACCGCTGCGCTGCAGCGGGAACTCGGCCTCGACGCGCGTACCGACGTGCCGTTGCTGACGGTCGTCAGCCGACTCACCGAGCAGAAGGGCCTCGACCTGCTCCTCGAGGCGCTGCCGCGCATCCTCGGTACCGGCGCGCAGGTGGCCGTGCTCGGCACGGGCGACCCGGTGCTCGAAGCCGGCTTCCGCCGCGCGGCCGCGTTGCACCCCGGTCAAGTGGCCGCCGTGATCGGCTTCGACGAAGCACTGTCGCACCGGATGCAGGCGGGCGCACACGCGATCCTCGTGCCGTCGCGCTTCGAACCGTGCGGGCTGACGCAGTTGTACGGCCTGCGGTACGGCACGCTGCCGGTCGTCGCCCGGGTCGGCGGGCTGGCCGACACCGTCGTCGACGCGAACGACGCAGCCCTGCGCGACGGCGTGGCCACCGGCATCCAGTTCGCACCGGTGGAGGCCGACGCGCTGGCCGTGGCCGTCGAACGAGCCGTGGCCCTGTTCCGCGACCGTGCGGCCTGGCAGCGCATGCAACGCCGGGCGATGACGCGTGACGTCGGCTGGGCCAGCCGTGCTGCGCAGTACCTCTCGCTCTACGCAGAGGTCGTCGACCGGCGCGCCCGGTAACGTCGCCGACCATGGCCTATTGGTTGATGAAGAGCGAGCCCGACGTGTTCGGCTACGACGACCTCGTCGTGGCGAAGCGCGAGGGCTGGGACGGCATCCGCAACTACCAGGCGCGCATCTTCCTGCGGTCGATGCGCAAGGGCGACAAGGCGATCTTCTACCACTCCAACGCCACCCCGCCCGGTGTGGCCGGCATCGCCAAGATCGTCGGCGAGTCCGAGCCCGACCCCACGCAGTTCGACCCGAAGAGCAAGTACTTCGACCCGGGCTCGAACCCCGACGACCCGCGCTGGGACCTGGTGACCGTCGCCCCGGTGAAGAAGCTGCGCTTCATCCCGCTCGACGAGTTGCGCACCATGCCCGAGCTGGCCGAGTGCCGCCTCCTGGCGAAGGGCAACCGACTGTCGATCATCCCGCTGACGGACGAGGAGTTCGACGCGATCGTCGCCGCCGGCTCCACCAAGCCCCGCAAGGGCTGAGCCTTCCGCCGAACTTAAGTTCTGCGGGCGCACCTTCCCCCGAACTTAAGTTCTGCGGGCGCACCCTCCGCCGAACTTAAGTTCTGCGGGCGCACCCGGGCCGACACAGTTTTCTGGGGCTCCGACCGGGCACATGCTCGCTGCTCGTTGGTAGCGTGCGCGTCACAACTGAATCCCCCTGCGGGGTTGGGTGCAATTCCCGACCGGCGGTGAAAGCCCGCGAACCCCATGCACGGATCCCACCTCGGTGGGGCGAGCGTGTGGGGCCGACCCGGTGGAACTCCGGGGCCGACGGTGACAGTCCGGATGGGAGCAGGGCCACTCGTGCGTCTCGGACGCGCCGTCGCGGCGTGCCCGGGCCGCGCTGCGTTGCCGTGCGCCCGTCCCCCGGCTGGAGGACGAGGACCGACGCAGGAGAGGAAGATTCGGCAGATGTTCACCGGCATCGTGGAGGAGCTCGGGACGATCTCGTCGTTCGACGGGCAACGGTTGCGCATCGCTGCGCGCACCGTGTTGGAGGACGTGCGGCTCGGCGACTCGATCGCCGTCAACGGCTGCTGCCTCACGCTCGTCGAGCAGGGCGACGGCTGGTGGGAGGCCGACGTCAGCCAGGAGACGCTCGACCGCACCAGCCTCCGCAACGCGCAGCCGGGTACCCCGGTGAACCTCGAGCGCTCGGTTCGCCTGCAGGACCGCCTCGGCGGCCACCTGGTGCAGGGTCACGTCGATGCCGTCGGTGAGGTGGTGGACCCCGTGCCGGACTTCCGTGTCCGCATCCCCGCGCACCTGATGCGCTACGTCGTCGAGAAGGGGTCGATCACGGTGGACGGCGTCAGCCTCACGGTCGTGCGCCCCCTGGACGACGGCTTCACGATGGCGATCATCCCGCACACGGCCGACGTCACCTCGCTCGGCGCCAAGCGACCCGGCGACCTGGTGAACATCGAAGTCGACGTGATGGCCAAGTACGTCGAGCGACTGCTGCAGGAGACCCACTGATGGACCACGTGTTCGACCCCATCGAGGTGGCGATCGCCACCATCGCCGCCGGCGGCATCGTCGTCGTCGCCGACGACGAGGACCGCGAGAACGAAGGCGACCTGATCATGGCCGGCGACGCCGCCACCCCCGAGGCGCTGGCGTTCTTCATCCGCTACACGTCCGGCGTGGTGTGCGTCGGCCTGCCCGGCGACGTCTGCGACCGGCTCGAGCTGCCGCTGATGGTGCCGCCCGCAGCGAACGCCGACCAGTTCCGCACGGCGTTCACCGTCACCGTCGACCTGGCCGAAGGCACCAGCACCGGCATCTCCGCCGCCGACCGCGCTGCGACGCTGAGAGCGCTGGCCGACCCGACCAGCACGCCCGGCATGTTCAACCGTCCCGGCCACATCTTCCCGCTGCGCGCTCGCGCCGGCGGCGTGGTCGAGCGCCCCGGCCACACCGAGGCGTCGGTCGACCTGTGCCGCCTGGCCGGCCGCCCGCCGGCCGGCGTCCTGTCGGAGGTGACGCTCGACGACGGCCGCATGGCCCGCCTGCCCGACCTGCGCCGCTTCGCCACCGAGCACGGGCTGCCGCTGGTGTCGATCGCCGACCTGATCCAGTACCGCCTCGCCCGTGCGTCCGGCGACTCGACGGCCACCACACCGGCCACCACACCGCCTGCCGACCTCGTCGGTGCTCTCACCGGAGGAACCCAGCAATGACCATCCACCACGGACAGATGGACGCCACCGGCCTGCGGGTCGCGCTGGTGTGCAGCCGCTTCAACGACCTCGTCGTCGGCCGCCTGGAGGCCGGCGCCCGCGATGCACTGGTGCGCCACGGTGCCGCCGACGCCGACATCGACACCGTCTGGGTGCCCGGCGCGCTGGAGATCCCGCAGGTGGCCAAGGCGTTGTCCGACACCGGCCGCTACGACGCCATCGTCGCACTCGGCGCGGTCATTCGCGGCGCCACGTACCACTTCGAAGTGGTGTGCAACCAGAGCGCCGCAGGCCTGCAACGGCTGGCGATGGAGTCGACCGCGGTGGTCACCAACGGCATCCTCACCGTCGACACGCTCGATCAGGCGCTCGAGCGCGCCGGCAGCAAGGCCGGCAACAAGGGCGCCGACGTGGCGCTCGCCGCAATCGAGACCGTGAACGTTCTCCGTCGACTCAGTTGACGATTCCTTGCACTGAGCAAGAGCCGAATTCGCGGCAGCGGCTAAGTTGAGAAGTGTGCGAGTGGTCGTCGATCCCCACCGCACCAGGGTGAAATGACCGAATTCGCGATGCTCAAAGGACTCGACACCGCCGACACGAGGGCGGTGATCTCGGCTGCACGCCGACGGAAGTTCAAGCGCGGCGAGGCCATCTGCCGCGAGGGCGACCCGGGCGACACGCTGTTCCTGCTCGACCGCGGGCACGTGGCGGTCCGTGTGACGACACCGTTGGGCGACACGGCGACGATGCGCGTCCTCGGCCCCGGCTCGCAGTTCGGTGAGATCGCCGTCATCGAGTCCGTCCCGCGGTCGGCCACGGTGGTGGCGCTCGACGCCGTCGAGACGCTCGGTTTGCACCGCGATGTCATCCAGACCCTGCGGCAGAGCCACGAGACCGTCGATCAGGTGCTGCTCTCGGCGTCGCTGCACGAAGTGGTGCGGCTGACCACCGCGCTTGCCGAGGCCCTGTACCTGCAGGTGCCCAAGCGGTTGGCGCGCACCCTGCAGCGACTGCTCGACGTCTTCCCCGACGGCGTCATCCCGCTCACGCAGGACGACATCGCGGGCCTGTGCGGCACCACTCGCCAGACAGCGAACGAGGTGTTGCAGGCGCTGGTGGCCGA
>JBMOGW010000178.1:0-7365 GCA_049318165.1 Ilumatobacteraceae bacterium | reverse complement strand
AGCGGGTGCAGCGGCTGACCGATGCGGGCGTGATGCAGATCGTCGCGGTCACCGACCCGATGTCACTCGGCGTGCGCCGGGTGGCGATGATCGGCGCACGGGTGCAGGGCGACGCCGAGGCCACCGCCGTGCAACTGGCCGAGATGCCCGAGGTCGAGTACCTGCTCGCCACCACCGGGCGGTACGACCTGATGTTCGAGGTGGTCGCCGACGACGACGCCCATCTGATGCGGCTGCTGTCGCAACTGCGCGCCCGGCCGGACATCGTGGAAGTGGAGGCGTTCTCGTGCCTGAAGCTGTTCAAGCAGGTGTTCAGTTGGGGAGCGCGCTGACATGATGGGCCGCATGCACGACCTGCACGTCCAGCCCGAGGTCGCCGACGCACTGGCCGACGGCCGGCCCGTCGTCGCGCTCGAGAGCACGATCATCAGCCACGGGATGCCGTTCCCGCAGAACGTCGAGATGGCCAACGAAGTGGAGGCGATCGTGCGTGCCGGCGGCGCCGTGCCGGCCACGATCGCGGTGATCGACGGCGCGTGCCAGATCGGCCTCGCACCCGAGCAACTGCACCACCTGGCCACCGTCGGGAACGTGACGAAGGCGACCACACGCGACCTGCCGTGGCTGGTGGCCACCGGCCGCACCGGCGCCACCACCGTCGCGGCGACGATGAAGCTGGCCGCGCTCGCCGGGATTCGCGTGTTCGCCACCGGCGGCATCGGCGGAGTGCACCGAGGCGCCGCCGAGAGCTTCGACATCTCCGCCGACCTCACCGAACTGGGTGTCACACCCGTCGCCGTCGTGTCGGCGGGCGTGAAGAGCATCCTCGACATCGGCCTGACCCTCGAGCGGCTGGAGACGCTCGGCGTCCCGGTGATCGTCAATGGCAGCGACGACTTCCCGTCGTTCTACAGCCGCACCAGCGGCCACCCGGCGCCACGCCGGCTCGACGGGCCTGCACAGATCGCCTCGTTCCTCGACGCGGCGTGGAACCGCCTCGGCCTCACGTGCGGTGTGAGCATCGCCAACCCGATCCCCGCCGCCGACGAGATCCCCGCCGAGGAGATCCGCACGCACATCGAGGCCGCGCTCGCCGACCTCGACGCCCAGGGAGTGGGCGGCCAGGACGTCACGCCGTTCCTGCTGAAGACGGTGGTCGAGCGCACGGCGGGCCGCAGCCTGGTGGCAAACCTCGCCCTCGTGCGCAACAACGCGGCCACGGCCAGCGCGATCGCGGTGGAGTACGCAAGACTGCTGGCGTGATCCGCCGCGCCGCTCTCGCCTCACTCCTGCTCGTCCTCGCTGCCTGTTCGTCGTCAGGGGACTCGTCGTCACCATCGACGACGGGGGCACCCGACACCACCACCGCCGAGACCAGCGCACCGACGACGACCATCGCCGAGTCGACCACCACCACCGAGCCTGCGCCGCAGTACGCGGCGACGATCGACGACCTGCTCGCCATCGGGCGGCCGATCGTGCTCGCCCACACCGCCGGCGAGGACGAGTTCCCCGCCAGCACGCTGTACTCGTTCGGCGAGAGCGTGAAGGCGGGCGTCGACATGCTCGATCTGAACATCAACCTCACCAAGGACGACGACCTGCTGGTGCAGCACGACGACACCGTCGACCGCAACACCGACGGCACCGGCAAGGTGCGCGACTTCACCGCGGCCGAACTGGCGAAGCTCGACGGCGCGTACTGGTTCTCCACCGCATGCGCCGACTGCCGCGACAAGCCGGAGGGCGACTACCTGTACCGCGGCATCCGCACCGGCGAGCAGGATCCGCCGGCGGGCTACACCGCGGACGACTTCGCGCTCCCCACGCTGCGCCAGCTGGTCGAGCGTTTCCCCGACATCCCGCTGAACATCGAGATCAAGGGCGAGGGCGACATCGCCAAGAAGACCGCCGACGTGCTGGCGGCCCAGCTGGAGGAACTCGGTCGCGGCGAGGCGAGCGTCGTCGCGTCGTTCAGCGACGAGGTCGTCAGCTACTACCACTCGATCGATCCCGACACCGAGGTGTCGCCGGGCCTCAACGTGCTGACCGCCTACGTGCTGAACAGCACGCCGATCCCCGACGGGATGCGCATCCTGCAGCTGCCGCCGGAGTTCTCGGGCGTGAAGGTGATCACCCCGGAACTCATCGCCCGGGCCACCACGGACGGCAACCCGATCTGGGTGTGGCCGAACAACCGCGACCTCGAGAACTTCGACTCGTACCTCGACTTCCTGCAGCAGGGAGTCGTCGGGCTGAACATCAACTTCCCCGAACAGGGCGTGCGGGCCGTCGAGGCGTACCTGCGTGGTTCGGCGGTCTCCACCGCAGCGTCGGCCGGTTGCGACAGCGAGACGCCGACCGCCCCCGGCACCTACCCGGGCACGCTCGACGCCGCCGGCCTGCCCGGCACGTACACCAGCTATCTGCCGCCAGCGTACGACGGCGCCACCCCGCTGCCGGTCGTGCTCGGCCTGCACGGCTGGACCCAGACGCCCGGCCTGCTGGCCACCGAATCGGATCTGCCGGCCCGCAGCGCTGCCTGGCGCTTCGTCGCCGTCACCCCCGACATCACCCGCGAGGTGCCGCACTGGGAGACCGACGTGGACGGCGGTGACGTGCAGTGGTTCGGTGCATTGCTCGACCGGCTCGAGCAGGATCTGTGCATCGACACCAACCGCATCTACGTCACCGGCATGTCGAACGGGGCGATGATGACCTCCACGCTGGCGTGCGCGCTGGCCGATCGCCTCGCTGCGGCCGCGCTCGTGGCCGGCATCACCGACCCGACCGGCTGCGCGCCGTCACGACCCGTGCCGTTCGTGGCGTTCCACGGCACCGACGATCCGTACCTCGCCTACGACGGTGGCGTCGGCGACAAGGCGCTGACGCTGCCCGCCGCCGACGGCAACGGCACCATCGGCGACCAGTCGGCCACCACCGGCACCTCCGACCTGGCCGGCGCGATCGCCGCGCCCGTGCCGGACCGGGTCGCGGCGTGGGCGACCCGCAACGGCTGCACGACCCCGGCACCGGAGGCGACAGCGACGGCGACCGACGACATCGACATGGCGTTCTACGAGGGATGCACCGCACCGGCGGAGTTCTACTCGGTCGCCGGTGGTGGGCACACCTGGCCGGGGAGCACCTTCGACCAGGCGATCGTCGACCTCGTCGGCGCCACCACCACGAGCATCGACGCCACGACCGTGATGTGGCAGTTCTTCATGGAGCACCCGCTGTCGGCGTGAGCCGACGGCGGCGCGGCGCTTACAGCGCGGCGGCCATCCGCTCGAGCGTCTGCTCCATCGAGGTGCGGTTGAAGCCCTCTCGGTCGGGCAGCTTGAGGAACCAGCCGGTGACCTTCTTCGCCGTCGCGCTGCGGTGATCGTCCCAGTACTCGGTGACCTTCGTGCCACCCTCGACCGGTTCGAGCAGGAAACCCCAACCGGCGACACCGAGCCCGATGGCCGTGACGTCGAACGCGAACTCTCGCCCCGGGTCGGCCTTCGTCACCGTCACGTCGGTGGTCCACGTCTTCTTGCCGCGCCCGTTGGTGCCCTTGAACTTCGCACCGACCGCCGGACCCGTGGACCCCTTCACCCAGCTGCCGCCGGTGTTCTCGGGCGACCACTCGCCCATGCGGGGGAGATCGCTGACCAGCGCGTACACCTGCTCGGGCGTCGCGGCGAGCACCTTCGTGACTTCGAGATCGTGGCTCATGGCCGCCTATCTGAACAGGTCGCGCGACTGGTCGCGCAACACGGGCGCGATGGTGGCGCTGTCGTCGCGTTCCCAGGCGTGCCCCCGGATGACGGCGACGGGCACCCGGGAGAGGTTGCCCTTCACCAGCTCGGCCGCGCCGGCGAGCTCGTCGGCGGTGCACAGCGCCTGCACCTTGAACTCGTGGCCGTGCGGGTCGACCTGGCCGATGTAGCTGAGGATCGGCTGCATACCGGCGATGCCGATGGCGATGTCGGTCTGTCCCTCGCGCCACGCCCGGCCGAACGTGTCGGACACGATGACCGCCGCGTCCAATCCGGCCGCGACCAACGACGCGCGAATGGCCCGCGCCGAGGCGTCCGGATCGACGGGCAGCAGCACCACTCGGCCGTGCGCTCCACTGCTCGACTGGTCGATGCCGCTGTTGGCGCAGACGAACCCGTGATGGGTCTCGGTGATGAGGATCGGACCGAGCTGGCGCACGATGCGCTTCGACTCGCGCAGCACGAGCTCGGTGACGGCCGCATCCTTGTCCCACGCCGCCGACCACTCACGGGCGAACGGCGATGGCTCGACCTGGTCGAGTTCGACCGTGCGCCCCTCGGCCTTGGAGACGATCTTCGAGGTGACGACGACGACATCGCCATCGGCCAGCGGCGTGCCGGCGTCGGCAGCGGCCTGCGCCACGGCGGCGCCCAGGTCGGTGCCCTCGACGATCTCCGGCAGGCCGGGGACGCCGAAGATCTGCAGGCCGCTCACGCGGGGAGGCCGGCGAGGAATTCGAGGATCGCCGCGTTCACCGGCTCGGGGTTGGTGAGGTTGGCCGCGTGCGCGCCGCCCACCTGCACCACGCCACCGCAGCCGACCAGGCCGACGGCGAGGATCTCGGCCTTGTCCATCGTGATGGCGGTGTCCTCGGTGCCGTGGATCACCAGCGCCGGGCAGGTGATCTCGCCCAGGCGGTCGGTGATGTCGTCACGCGTCACCAGGCAGGCGCCCGGCTGCACGATGAGTTCCTGCGGACGGGCCTTCCACTTGGCGATCCAGATCGCGTTCTCCGCCGGGTCGGCGATGATGATGTTGGCGATGATGTCGGCCAGCTCGTCCACGGGGCCGACCGCGGCCCAAGTGTCGATCATCTGCTGGTAACCGGCGGCGACCTCGGGGTGCTCGGCCACCGACGCGGTGTCGAGCAGGATCAGTGCGCGCACCCGCTCGGGCGCGGTGAGCGCGGCGCGCAGCGACAGGAAGCCACCCTGGCTCATGCCACCCACCACGGCCCGGTCGATGCCGAGATGGTCCATCAGACCGAGGCAGTCGCTCGCCGAGTCCCAGTAGCTGAACGGCTGGCCGTCGAACACGGTCTCGCCGAAGCCGCGCTCGTCCCACGTGATCACGCGGTAGTGGTCGCGCAGCGCGGCCACCTGGTGAGCGAACATCGTGTGGTCCATCAGGAACCCGTGACCGAGCACCACGACGGGGCCGTCGCCCCCCGTGTCCTCGTAGTGAATCTGCTGGCCGTTGACCGGTGCGAATGCCATGCGCGCAACGTAGCAGTGGGAAGATGACCGCATGGTCTCCGAGATCTTCGACCCCGCCGCATGGCGTGAGGTGCCCGGCTTCCGCTTCGACGACATCACCTATCACCGTGCCCTCGAGCACGGCACGGTGCGCATCGCGTTCAACCGGCCGGAGGTGCGCAACGCCTTCCGCCCGAAGACCGTCGACGAGCTGTACACCGCGCTCGACCACGCCCGGCAGAGCACCGACGTGGGCGTCGTCCTGCTCACCGGCAACGGCCCGTCCCCCAAGGACGGTGGCTGGGCGTTCTGCAGCGGTGGCGACCAGCGCATCCGCGGCAAGGACGGCTACAAGTACGCCGAGGGCGACGACCGGGAGACCATCGAACCCGGCCGCGCCGGCCGCCTGCACATCCTCGAGGTGCAGCGACTGATCCGTTTCATGCCGAAGGTCGTGATCTGCCTGGTGAACGGCTGGGCCGCCGGCGGCGGGCACAGCCTGCACGTCGTGTCCGACCTGACCCTCGCCTCCCGGGAGCACGGCAAGTTCAAGCAGACCGACGCCGACGTCGCCAGCTTCGACGGCGGCTTCGGCAGCGCCTACCTCGCTCGTCAGGTGGGCCAGAAGTTCGCCCGCGAGATCTTCTTCCTCGGCCGCACCTACAGCGCCGACGACATGCGCTCGATGGGTGCCGTCAACGCCGTGTACCCCCACGCCGACCTCGAGCGCGAGGCGTTGCAGTGGGCGAAGGAGATCAACGGCAAGAGCCCGACCGCTCAGCGAATGCTGAAGTTCGCCTTCAACCTGGTCGACGACGGACTGGTGGGCCAGCAGGTGTTCGCCGGCGAGGCCACCCGCCTCGCCTACGGCACCGACGAGGCCGAGGAGGGCCGCACGTCGTTCCTCGAGAAGCGCGACCCGGACTGGTCGCCCTTCCCCTGGCACTACTGACGGACCTGCACACATGATCGTCGTCGACGACCCGGACGACCCGCGGGTGGCCCCGTTCCGGCTGAACGAGCGCGGGCTCGCGAACCGGTTGCAGCGTCGCGACGACGGCGGTGACGGCCTGTTCATGGCCGAGGGCGACCTGGTGGTCGAGCGGGCCCTCGAAGCCGGTTGCGTGCCCGTGATGGCGCTGGTGGACGCCGCCAAGCCGCCGCCGCTCACCGAACACCTGGAGGCGATGGTGCCCGTGTACGCGGGCGGCGACCGCATGCGCCAGTCGATCACCCAGCTGGGCATGCCCTATTCGGTGGTGGCACTGTTCGAGCGCCCCGCCCGGTCGACCGTCGACCAACTCGCCGCCACCTGCAGCCGGCTGGTGCTGGCCGAGGCGGTCGACAACCCGCTCAACGTCGGCAGCATCGTGCGAAACGCCCTCGGCATGGGCTGGCAGGGCCTCGTGCTGGACCACACCAGCGTCGACCCGTTGGCCCGCAGAGCGATGCGCGTGTCGATGGGCCACTCACTGCACCTCCCCCACGCCCGCACTCGGGACATGGTGGCCACCGTCGCCGGCCTGGTGGCCGATGGCTGGACCGTGGTGGCGCTCACCCCTGCCGACGACGCCGTGCCACTGGACGCGGTGCCCATCGCCGACCGAGTGGCATTGCTGGTGGGCAGCGAGCGTGCCGGCCTGAGCGACGACGCCATGGCCGCCGCCACCCACCGGTCGGCCATCCCGATGCATGCGGGCGTCGACAGCCTGAACGTCGCCGCGGCGACCGCGGTGGCGTGCTGGCAGTTGCGCCCTCGCTGAGGGGCCGCGTGCTTCAGTTGTCAAGGAGCGCATCGGCCGGTCGTTCCTGCAGTCGCCGGTCGATGTGGGTTACTTCCGTGGGTGTGCTGGGGTGTGCCGCGGTCAGGCGGCCCAGCGGTGGGGCGGGCCGGTGGTCATCACCCGTCCGGACGGTGTGGTGACGGTGAGCTCGCGATTCGGGCCGAGTGTGAGTTGCCAGCCGCGGTCGTGGATGAGGTGGTGGTGCCGGTTGCAGACCGGGAGCAGGTTGCACAGGTCGGTGCGTCCGCCGTTGCGCCACCAGACGACGTGATGGATCGTGCACCGGTCGAACGACACGTCACAGCCCGGCATCCCGCACCCCCGGTAGAGGGCACGCA
>JBMOGW010000177.1:0-7374 GCA_049318165.1 Ilumatobacteraceae bacterium | reverse complement strand
CCCACCAGGCCGGCGGCGAAGAAGATCAGCAGCACGCCGGTGATCTTGAAGAACAGGCGCAGGTCGATGTTCTTGCCGAAGCGATAGACGAGCACACCGACCACGGCCGAGACGGCGAGGCCGAGCAAGCCGCCGATCACCACGTCGGTGCCCGAGGTGGTGTTGGTCTCGGCGCTGATCAGGAACAGCACCGTCTCGAAGCCCTCGCGGGCGACCGCCACGAACGCGATGAACGTGACGGCGCCGGCCGTGGCGGCCTCGTCGACCTTGGCGCGCAGCTCACCGCCCATCGTGCGGGCGTTCTTGCGCATCCACAGGATCATCCACGTCAGCACGCCGGCGGCGAACAGCGCCAGCGTGCCTTCGATGGCCTGCTCGGCTTTGCCCTCGAACTCGCCGACGAACACGTTGAACGCAATGCCGGCGACGATGCAGGCGACGGCGGCGATGCCGGCGCCCATCCACACCGAGCCGGTGCGGTCGGCGCGGCCGGTCTTGACGAGGTAGCCGAGGAGGATGGCGAGGACGATCGAGATCTCGAGGCCTTCGCGGAGCGTGATCAGGAATGCTGCGGACACGACCCAGATGTTAAGCACGCCGAACATCGCTTCGCAAGGCGGACTGTCGACCCTGGTGTCCCGATCAGCGAGTACCCCAGACGAAGCGGTGGGTGTGAATGCCGAAGTAGGTGAAACTCTCGACGCTGCGCACGTCGGGGATCGACCGCACCTCGTCGTCGATCACGGCGAGCAGTCGGGCCGAGTCCTCGCACACCACTTCCACCAAGAGGTCGAACGACCCGCTGGTGAGCACCACGTAGATGACGCCCTGGATCCCGGCGATGCGGTCGGCCACCTCGCGCACGTTGCGCTCGACGCGCACGCCGAGCGCGGCCATCACCGGGTAGCCGAGCGCCAGCGGATCCGTGACACCCACCACCTGCACCACGCCGGCGTCCAGCAGGCGCTGCACGCGCAGGCGGGTCGCGGCCGGCGAGAGGCCCACCAGTTCCGACAGCTCGGCGTAGCTGGCGCGGCCGTCGCGCTGCAGCGCCTCCACCAGCTGGCGGTCGATGTCGTCGAGCGGCACCATCAGGTGATGCCCGCCGACAGGCCGAAGTCGATGGAGATGTTGGCCCCGGTGATCGGAGCCGCCTTCGACTGGGCGAGGAACCAGATCAGCTCGGCGATCTCCGACGGGCGGATGAACCGTGCGCCGCGACCCTGCGGGTAGCCGGCGAGCAGCTTGGCCAGGTAGCCCTGCGGGTCGTCACCACCGAAGTCGCGAGCTTGGCCCTGCAGCATCGGCGAGTCGACATCGCCCGGGCACACCGCGTTCACCCGGATGCCCTGCGGTGCGAGTTCGAGCGCGAGCGCTTTGGTGAGGATGGACACGGCGCCCTTCGACGCGCAGTAGACGGCAGCGCCGGCGTTGCCCTGGATGCCGGCGTCGCTGGAGAGGTTGACCACGCAGCCCTTCGTCGCGGCCAGGTGAGGGATGGCGGCGGCGGTGAGGAAGTACAGCCCCTTCAGGTTCACCTCGATGACGCGATCGAACTCGGCCTCGGTGGTGTCGGCCGCAGGGCCTTCGGTCCACACGCCGGCGGCGTTGACCACCGCGTCGAGCCGTCCCGCCCAACTGATGACATCGGCGATGGCGGCACGGCACTCGCCGACCTCGCGCAGGTCGGCGACGATCGTGTGCGCGCCGTCGATGTTCGCGCTGTGCTGGTCGAGCGCGGCGACGTCCCATCCGCCCTCGAGGAAGCGGCGCGCAGTGGCGCCACCGATGCCGCCGGCCGCGCCGGTGATGAGCGCGACGCTCATGCCGTTCCCCGCCGCGTCACGGCGTCCACGCCCGGTCCTCGGGCAGCGAGTTGCCGCCGTCGACGACGAGCAGTTGCCCGGTCACGTACGACGCCGCGGGATCCACCAGGAAGCGGATGGCGGCGGCCACCTCGGCCGCTGTGCCCGACCGCTTCATCGGGCTCAGTTCGCCGGCGAGCACCTCGCCCGGCAGCTGCGACCCGGTGGCGATCCAGCCGGGCGCCACCGCATTGACGGTGATGCCGTGCGCTGCGGACTCGAGCGCCACGGCCCGGGTGAAGCCCACCATGCCGGCCTTCGCGGCGTGGTACGCAACATCGCCGACGTATGCCTGCACGGCGCCCGAGGTGCTGGCGACGTTCACCACCCGGCCATAGCCGCGTTCGCGCATGTGCGCGACCACGGCCCGGGTGACCGTGAAGCAGGTGGTGAGGTTGCGGTGGATGCCGTCGTCCCACTCCTCGTCGGTGGTGGCGTGCAGTGCCGAGTCGGTGGCGGTCTGCCCGATGGTGGCGCCGGCGACGGCGATCATCCCGGCGTTGTTGACGAGGATGTCGATGCGGTCGTCGATGGCCAGGGCGATGCGCGTGATGCGCAGCGCAGCATCGGCCTCCATCAGGTCGGCCACGACGCCGATGGCGTTGCCGCCGAGGTTGGTGATCTCGGCCGCGCGATCGTGCACACGTTCGCTCGTGGCGCACAGCACGACATCGGCACCGTCCGCGGCGAGCGCACGAGCGGTGGCGTAGCCGATGCCGTCGGGGCCACCTGCTCCGGTGATGAGGGCGACCTGCCCGATGAGGTTCACGAGCGCAATGCTGCCACGGCGTCGCGGAACACCTCGGTGTGGAGGTCGACGTCGGCCTGCGAGTGGTGCGGCGACATCAGCGCCATGTTGTGGAACGGCGTGAGCAGGATGCCGCGGTTGACCGCCCACAGGTGCATGAACGCATCCAGCTCGTGGTCCGTCGCGGCAGCCGCGTCGGCGCCGTTGCGCGGCGGCGGGCAGAACCAGTACTCGGCTCGACCGCCGAGTTGCTGCACGTTCCACGGCATGCCGAACTCGTCGATGGTCGCCTGCACGCCGTCGGCCCACGCCGTGGCGAGCGGGATCATGTGCGCGAAGTCGTCGTCCCGCAGTGTCGAGGCCAAGGTGGCCCGTACCGCCGCGAGCGCCAGTGCGTTGCCGGTGAGCGTGCCGCCCACGCCGCTGACGTCGACGGACTCTCCGCGCAGGGTCGGCACCAGCTGCTCGGCCACCTCCGCGGTCATGCCGTACGCGGCGGCGGGCATGCCGCCACCGATGGTCTTGCCGACCACGAAGAAGTCGGGCTCGAGGCCCCACGCCGCGGTGGCGCCGCCGGGACCGACGCAGATGGTGTGCGTCTCGTCGATCACCAGCAGGGTGCCGTACTGGCGGGTGAGGCGGCGCAGTTCCTCGTGGAAGCCGGGGTCGGGCAGCACGATGCCGATGTTGGTGAGCGCCGGCTCGGCCAGCACGCAGGCGACGTCGCCCTCGGCGAGTGCCTTCTCGAGGGCTTCGAGGTCGTTGAACGGCACGACCACCGACGTGTGCGTCGGGTCGACCTGCGGACCGATGCTGCCGGGGCGGGCGATGGGTTCGCCGTCGGGGCCGATGACCACGAGCGTCTCGTCGACGCTGCCGTGGTAGCACCAGTCGAACACCAGCACCTTCGAGCGTCCGGTGAGGTGCCGAGCGAAGCGCAACACGAAGCGGTTGGCGTCGGTGGCGGTCATCGCCATCTGCCACACGGGCAGGCCGAAGCGACGCGCGAGTTCGCCACCCACCCATGCGGCGTCGGTGCTCGGCAGCATCGTGGTGATGCCGCGCAGGGCCTGGCGGTGGAGTGCGTCGGCCACCTGGGGCAGCGCATGGCCGGTCATCGCGCCGGTGTCGCCGAGGCAGAAGTCGACGTACTCGATGCCGTCGACGTCGGTGAAACGAGCGCCGGACGCGTGCGCGAAGAACAACGGGAACGAGCCGGGCCAGCGGGTCATCCAGGCCATCGGCACACCGCCGAGCAGGTGGGTCTGGGCATCGACGGCCAGTTCGGCCGACCGCGGGTGCAGGTCGATGAAGCGCTGCTCCTCCGCTCGGTGGAGCTCGGCGAGGCGTTGTCGATCGATCATGAGGATGACGCTACCACGATCGAATCGACAGCAAAATGGGAAATCTGCGAGCGAATCGAAAGTGAAGGACGACCTTGCCCGCTTGTGCGCCGGTCGCGTGCGGCTGACCGACCTGTCCCCGGACGCGGCGCGAGCAGGGTTTCTTGCGCTGTCCGCAAGAAACCCTGCTCGCGATGACGTGTGGATCAGTTGCGGGCGGCGGCGAGCGCCTGCCACACCTTCTGCGACGTGCAGGGCATGTCGATGTGGCGCACACCGAGGTGGCTGACGGCGTCGATGACGGCCGACTGCACGGCGGGCGTGCTGCCGATGGTGCCGCTCTCGCCGATGCCCTTGGCGCCCAGCGCGTTGATGAACGTCGGGGTCTCCATGTGCACGACCTCGACGCTCGGCAGTTCGGCCGCCGAGATGAAGGCGTAGTCGGCCAGGTTCGACGTGACGGGGTTGCCGTCGCTGTCGTAGCGGACCTCCTCCATCAGTGCCTGTGCCGTGCCCTGGGCGACGCCACCGTGGATCTGGCCCTCGAGCAGCATCGGGTTCAGCACCGTGCCGGCGTCGTCGCAGGCGACGTGGCGCAGGTGACGCACCTTGCCGGTCTCGGTGTCCACCTCGACGACGGCCACGTGCGCACCGAACGGGAACGTGGCGCCGGCCACCGCGTAGTACGCGGCGTGGGCCAGGCCTTCGGGCAGCTCGGGGTCGCCCTGGGCGGCCACGGCGATCTCGCCCCACGACGTGGTGACCGACGGGGTGCCCGCCACGTGGAACGCGCCATGGTCCTTGTCGAGCACGATGTCGGCGGCGTCGGCCTCGAGCATGCGGGCGGCGATGTTCTTGGCCTTGTCGACCAGGTCGGCGGCGCACAGGAACACGGCGTTGCCGCCCTGCTGCAGTGAGCGCGAGCCGCTGGTGCCCGAACCCTGCGGGACGAGGTCGGTGTTGCCCCAGATGACGTCGATCTTGTCCATCGGGATACCGGTCTGCTCGTGGGCCAGCATGCTCCACGCCGTGAGGTGACCCTGGCCGTGGCCGGACGTGCCGGTGTACACCGTGGCGCTGCCGTCCTCGTGGACGACGATGCGAGCGTGCTCGCCGCTGCCGACGCCACCGGTGATCTCCACGTAGGTGGACACACCGATGCCGAGCTGCTTCACGTCACCGGCGGCGCGGCGGCGGGCCTGCTCGGCGCGCAGGTCGGCGTAGCCCGCGGCCTCGAGTGCCTTGTCGAGCGCGCCCTCGTAGTCGCCCACGTCGTACGTCTGGCCGACGACCGTGGTGTGCGGCTCCATGAACTTGCCGATCAGGTTCTTGCGACGCACCTCGGCCGGGTCCATGCCGATCTCGGCGGCGAACAGGTCCATGGCGCGCTCGGCGGCAGCGGTGGCCTCCGGGCGGCCGGCACCGCGGTAGGCGGTGGTGAGCGCGGTGTTGGTGACGACCGAGGTCGACTGGCACTCGATGTTCGGGATGTCGTACACGCCGCTCGCCATCGGCAGGGTCATGAACGGGGCGAGGATCGTGCCGTACTCGACGAAGTAGCCCGAGTCCTGGATGACGTGCAGTTGGTAGTGGGTGATCTTGCCGTCGCGGTTGCCGCCGACGGTGAGGTTCTGCACCTGGGCGCGACCGTGGCCGAGCACCATCATCGACTCGCTGCGGGTCTCCCGCCAGCGCACGGCGCGGCCGATGCGCTTGGCGACGACGCCGAGCAGCGCCTCCTCGGGGTCACACTTGATCTTGGCGCCGAAGCCGCCGCCCACGTCGGGGGCGATGACGAGCACGTGATCGGCCTCGACGCCGTTGGCGGCGACGATGGCGTTCTTCGCGTCCTGCACGCCCTGGCTGCTCAGCCACTGCGTGAGGCGACCATCCGCCGTCCACGCCGCAGCCGAACCACGCACCTCGAGGGGGCACGGAGCGACGCGCTGGTTGACGATGCGGTGGGGGCCGGACACGACCTCGCAGCCCTCGAAGAAGGCCGGGCCGCTGACGCCGGGGCGGCCGACGAACGTGGAGTCGAACACCACGTTGCTGCCGGCGGCCTCGTACAGCAGCGACGTGTTGGTGAGGGCGTCCTCCATGTCGACGACGGCAGGCAGCACGTCGTAGTCGACGATGACGGCCTCGGCTGCATCCTCGCCCTGCTCGCGGGTCTCGGTGACCACGATGGCCACCGGCTCGCCGACGAAGCGCACCTTGTCGATGGCCAGCAGGCCGCGGGCGACGCCGGGGTTGAACTCGCTCGGCACCGGCTCGAGCCCGAGATCGGCGGCCGTGAAGATCGCGATCACTCCGGGCATCGCCGCGGCGTCGGACGTGTCGATCGAGTTGATGCGGCCGTGGGCGAGCGTGGAGCGGACGTAGGTGACGTGCGCGGCGCCGACGAGCAACGGCTCGTCGAGCAGATCGTCGACGTACTTGCCGCCGACGGTGAGGAACTTCGGATCTTCCTTGCGAAGCACCCGATTGCCGAGAATGCTGCCGGCCACGTTGAACCCCCTGGTGATGAACGGTGCGAGTGCGGTGGACACTACGCCACGAGCGGTGGGCCCGTGGAGTCCGACCGCACGGACCCGCCGGGACGCCGGTCAGGGGGTGCTGGTCGGGGCGGCGGCGACCGCCTGGCGCACCGTGAGGATCTGCGCCAGGGCGTCGTACGGCCATCCGCTCGGCATCGTCACGGGTGCGTCCGGGGCCGGCAGCACGGTGAGGCGGATCTCGCCGCGCTGCACGTAGCCGATCTCCTCACGCGCCGCTTCCTCGATGCCGGCCGGTGTGTTCAGCCGGTTGATGTCGTCGCCGAGTTCGGCGTTGGCCTGGTCGAGCGCGTTCAGTTCCTGCTGCTTGCGGTCGATGTCGCCCTGTTGGCGCAGCCATGCCTTCACGGGCAGCACGAACAGTGCGGCACCGAACGCCGCGGTCACGACTGCGGCGAGCAGCAACATCACGCCGCGCTTGCCGCGACCACGGACGAGCCGTTTCGACTGGTCGATCGGGCGGGTGAAGTCGGACAGCAGCGTGTCGTCGCGGCGGTCGAGCACGCCTGTCGCGGCGCGACCCGACGACGTGCTGTCGTCGCGCTCCTGCGCCGGGCGCGGGATCGCGGAGGTCTTGTGGCCGCCGGAGCTCATCGGTCCCATTCTCGCAGCACCGGCCGCGCGAACCACGTCACCCAGCGGGATGATCCGCGTCAGCGGGGGCTGAGGGCGCTGCGGCCGCGGAAGGCGGCCTGCTCGCCGAGTTGCTCCTCGATGCGGAGCAGCTGGTTGTACTTCGCGACGCGGTCGCTGCGCGCCGGTGCGCCCGTCTTGATCTGGCCACAGTTGGTGGCGACGGCGAGGTCGGCGATGGTCGCGTCCTCGGTCTCGCCACTGCGGTGGCTCATCACGCTGCTGTA
>JBMOGW010000176.1:0-7438 GCA_049318165.1 Ilumatobacteraceae bacterium | reverse complement strand
CGGGCGGTGAGCATGATGATCGGCGCCTTGGTGCGCCCGCGCAGCTCGCGGCACACGTCGCGGCCGTCCATGTCGGGCAGGCCGAGGTCGAGCAGGATCATGTCGTGCTCGGCTGCGGCCAGTGCGCCGGCACCGTTGGCGACGTGCGTGACCGCGAACCCCTGGGCCTCCAGGCCTTCGACCACGGAACTGGCGATGGAACGGTCGTCCTCGACGAGCAGGATCTTCACGGATCCATTCTGGCCGCGCCGGGCACCGGGGCGGTGCGACCCCGCAGACGGCGCGTGAGATTTTGACGATTCTTGGAGAAAGGGGCCCTCGCGGTTGGAACTCGACCACGTAGCGTGGACTTCGTGAAAGCACGGGTAGCCACGATCCTGTCACTGACCGGCGTCTTCGTCGCCGGTTCGGCGGCCGCGCTCGTCAACACCCAGGTGCTGCGCAATTCCGCGCCACCCGCGAACAGCGTGTCGCAGCTCGTCGTGGTCGCGGACGAGTCGTCGACGAGTGCCGACGTCGTCACCGTGCCTGGGCCGTCGTCGTCGGTCACCACGTCCACGGTGGCCGCGGACGACGTGAAGGTCTACGAGGTGCAGGGCACGGGCCGAGTGAGTCTCGACACGTCGAAGGACGTCCTGCGCATCGTGTCCGTCGAGGGCATCTCGCCGTGGAAGCCGCTCTCGCAGCGCCAGGTCGACGCCCAGCACATCGAGGTGCGCTTCGTGAACGGCGAAGCCGTGGTGGTGTTCGCTGCGGGACTGGTCGACGACGAGATCTCGTACGAGCTGAAGATGGAGTCCCTGGCGACGGGCTCCTCGGTGTCGGCTCCGACGACGCCGTCGTCCTCGGTGTCCTCCACGGAGACCAGCGTCTCCCGTGGCACCACGCCGTCCACCGCCTCGACGCCCACGTCGGTGGATGGCGACGACGACGACAGCAAGGTCACGACGACCACCGACGACAGCGGTGACGACAGCGGTGACGACAGCGGAAGTGGCAAGGGCGGCAGTGGTGGCGGCGGCGGCGGCGGTGACGACGACCATCCCAAAGCCGATGACTGAACGACGACGAGCGTTCACTCGCGTGTCGCGAGCCATCCGCCTGCCGCACAGCATCGATTGACCGAGTGACGCCGACGCTCCTACGCGACCAGTTCCGGGCGATGGGCTCGAACGTCGTGGTCGTGGTCAACGGAGGTGTGCACGGCCACCTGTCGCTGGCGCGAGACCGGCTGGCGTTCCTGGAAGCGCGCTGGAGCCGGTTCCGCGAACACAGCGACCTCAGCCGTCTGAACGCCGGCAACGGTCGGGCGGTGGTGGTGGACCCCTGCACGATCGAACTGCTCGAGGCGATGATGTACGCGCACCTGTTGACGGACGGCTCGTTCGATCCGACCCTGCTGGAGCCCCTCGTGCGGCTCGGCTACGCGGCGAGCGTGCACGACCCGGCGCTCGTCAGCGAGCTGCCGCCGGGCGTGCAGACCCGCGGTGCCATCCGCGGCCTGATGATCAACCTCGACGAGAGCACCGCCCAGCTGCCTCCTGGCACCGCCGTCGACGCCGGCGGGTTGGGCAAGGGTCTCGCCGCCGACGTGGTGGCGGAACTGCTGCTGGCTCACGGCGTCGACGGCGCGATGGTGGACGTCGGCGGTGACGTCCGTGTCATGGGGGACGGCCCGTTCGACGGGCAGTGGCTGGTGACGATCGACGGGCCGTTCGACCCTGAACAGCCGTCGATGGGGCTCTTGCTCGACGCCGGTGGCGTGGGCACGTCGGGCACGTTGCGGCGTTCGTGGGTGACGGCCGACGGCACGCCCGCACATCATGTGCTCGACCCGAGCTTCGCCACGCCCACCCCGGGTGGGTTCGACGCCCCGGTGCACGCGACGGTGCTGGCGCCCACGGCGAAGGAGGCAGAGATGCATTCGACGGCCGCGCTGGTGCGCGGACCGGCGAGCGCCCTGCCGTCGCTGCAGGTCGACGGGCGTGCCGCGCGCATCGTCGACGGCAGCGGTCGCGCCCACACCAACTCACTGTGGGACCACGTCGTCGTCACCGACGAGGTCTGACCTCCGACGCCGGGAGGGCGTCAGTCGAGCATCGCCTGGTACACCATCTGCTTCAGCTGGCTGCGGAGCGGATGCGTGCTGCTGGGCAGCAACTGCGTGAAGAAGGTGACGGTGAGGTCGTCCACCGGGTCGACCCAGAACGCGGTGCTTGCCGCACCACCCCAGGCGAACTCACCGGCGTTGCCGGGCACCCGGCCCTTCACCGGGTCGAGTGTGACGCTGACGCCGAGGCCGAAGCCCACGCCATCGAACGCGGTCTCGGAGAACAGCGGCCGGCCGAACGCCGTGAGGTCGGCGTTGCCGGGCAGGTGGTTCGAGGCCATGTACCGCACCGTCCGCGGCGACAGGATGCGCACGCCGTCCAGTTCGCCGCCGCGCACCAGCATCTGCACGAAGCGCTGGTAATCGTGGGCCGTGCTCTGCAGGCCACCGCCACCGAGGAATGCGGGCGGCGGCACCTTCGCCGCGTCGCCCATCATGTCGAGCTTCATCGCCAGACGGGTGGCCGGGTGCGCGCCGTAGAGGCGGGCCAGCCGGTCGTGCTGCTCGTCGGGCACGTGCCACGTGGTGTCGTGCATGCCGAGCGGCTCGAGCAGGCGGCAGCGCAGCAGTTCGTCGAGCGGCTGGCCGCTCACCACCTCGAGCACGCGGCCGAGCACGTCGAGACCCATCGAGTAGCTCCACTCGCTGCCGGGCTGGAACAGCAGCGGCAGGCCGGCCAGCGCGTCGCAGACTCCGGCGAGGTCGTGATCCTTCGGGACGCCCCACTCGAATCCGGCGCGGCGGTACAGCTCGTCGACCGGGTGGTTGTACATGAACCCATAGGTGAGGCCGGCCGTGTGCGCGAACAGTTGCCACACCTTCATCGTCTCGGTCTGCGGGTCGAGCACCGGGTTGGTGACGCTGCCGGCGCGCCACACCTTGGTGTCCTTGAACGCCGGGATGTACTTCGCCACCGGGTCGTTCAGTTCGAACGCGCCCTCCTCCCACAGCTGCAGCGCCAGCACTGCGGTGATCGGCTTGGTCATCGAGAAGATGCGCCAGATCGTGTCGTCGGTGACCGGTAGCCCGGCCTCGATGTCGCGGTGGCCATGGCAGGAGTGGTGCACCACCTCGCCGCGACGGGCGACCACGATCTGCCACCCGGGCAGCCGGCCGTCGTCGACGTAGGTGCGGAAGTGGCGGTCGATCCGGTCGAGGCGCTCGGCGGACATGCCGACGGACTCGGGCTCGACCCGGACGGTGAGTGCGCTGCTCATGGGCGCACGGTACTTCAGCCCGGGTCGACCACCTTCGGTCGGCCGGTGCGTCCGGGGGCCGAGTCGGTGGGTCGCCTCAGCCACACCGCGACGGGTCCGGCCGGGTCCGGCGCCGTCCATCCTTCCCAGCCGCCGGGCACGAACGCCTCGGCCCGTTCGACCAGCCACGCGGTCGCCTCGTCGGCCAGTTCCTGCAGCGGCGCGAGGGCCACCACCTCGGCCGCGCCGGGTCGGGGAGCCAGCCGAGCGAGCGCGGTCCACACGTGCACCGTCATCAACATCGGCCAGTCCTTGGGCCACTGCAGCTCGGGCAGGTGGCTGCCGCGGTGCACGTTGCAGCGCTTGTGAGCGAGCCGCAGGTTGCCGGGCTCGTTGCCGCCGCCGCGCGACCGAGGCACGAGGTGGTCGACGGTGCCGCGGCCGGGAGCGTCCTTCGGTGCGGCCGGATCGACCGCGCCTCCGCACAGCCAGCACCACCACCCGTCGCGTTCGGCGATGCGCTGCACCTGCACGGCACCATTCTCGCCGGGCCCGATCGGGGTTGCACGACCGGCTGCGCTGGTGATGGGGATGGCGTATTCTTGGTACATGCGTACCGGATTACTGGCCGACCTCGAGCAGCGCACGGCCGCACTCGTCGACGAGGGCCTCTTCAAGCAGGAACGAGTGCTCGCGTCGCCGCAGACCGCGCACATCCGCCTGGCCGACGGCTCGGAGGTGCTCAATCTCTGCGCCAACAACTATCTCGGCCTGGCAGACCACCCTGCGCTCGTCGAGGCTGCGGCGACGGCGGTGCACGAGCACGGCTTCGGCATGGCGTCGGTGCGCTTCATCTGCGGCACCCAGGACGTGCACCGCGAGCTGGAGTGCCGCATCTCCGGGTTCCTCGGCACGGAGGACACCATCCTCTACAGCTCGTGTTTCGACGCCAACGGTGGGCTGTTCGAGACGCTGCTCGACGAGCAGGACTGCGTCATCAGCGACGCCCTCAACCACGCGTCGATCATCGATGGCATCCGCCTGTGCCGCGCCCAGCGGATGCGGTACGCCAACAACGACATGGCCGAGCTCGAGCAGTGCCTGAAGGATGCGCAGGGCGCCCGCTACCGGCTGATCGCCACCGACGGCGTGTTCTCGATGGACGGCGTGATCGCCGACCTGTCGGCGATCTGCGACCTGGCCGAGCGCTACGACGCGATGGTGATGGTCGACGACTCGCACGCCGTGGGCTTCACCGGTGCACACGGTCGCGGCACGCACGAACTCACCGGTGTGATGGATCGCGTGGACATCATCACCGGCACGCTCGGCAAGGCGCTCGGTGGCGCGTCGGGCGGCTACACATCCGGCCGCCACGAGGTGATCGAGTGGCTGCGCCAGCGGTCGCGCCCGTATCTGTTCAGCAACTCGCTGCCGCCGATGATCGCCGCCACGACGCTGACCGTGCTCGACCTGCTCGAGCAGGGCGACGAACTCCGCGTGCGCCTCGAGCGCAACGCCCAGCGGTTCCGGGCCGGCATGGAGGCTGCGGGTTTCACGCTCGCCGGCGCCGGCCACCCGATCATCCCGGTGATGCTCGGCGACGCCAAGGTGGCGGGCGAGATGGCCCAGCGCCTGCTGGCGGAGGGCCTGTACGTGATCGCCTTCTCATACCCGGTGGTGCCGCAGGGCAAGGCGCGCATCCGCACGCAGATGTCGGCCGCGCACACGGACGAGGACATCGACGCCGCGGTGGCAGCATTCGTGAAGGTCGGTCGTTCGATGGGGGTCATCTCGTGAAGGCACTGGTGAAGGCAGCGGCGGAGCCCGGCCTCTGGATGCAGGACGTGGCCGAACCCGTGCCGGGTGACGGCGAAGTGCTCATCCGCGTGCGCAAGACCTCGATCTGCGGCACGGACCTGCACATCCACCACTGGGACGCGTGGGCGCAGGCCACCATCCCGGTGCCGATGGTGGTGGGTCACGAGTTCATGGGCGAGATCGCCGCACTCGGGCCGGGCGTTGCCGGGCTCGAGGTCGGCCAGCGCGTCGCCGGCGAGGGTCACGTGACGTGCGGCCATTGCCGCAACTGCAAGGGCGGCCGCCGCGAGTTCTGCCACAACCACACCGGCGTCGGGGTCACTCGCCCCGGTGCGTTCGCCGAGTACATCGTGATCCCGGCCGCCAATGTGTTCGCGGTGCCGGCGCACATCAGCGACGACGTCGCCGCGGTGCTCGACCCGCTGGGCAACGCCACGCACACCACCCTGCGCTTCGACTGCGTGGGCGAGGACGTGCTGGTCACCGGCGCCGGTCCGATCGGCGTGCTGGCGTGCGCCATCGCGCGCCACATCGGCGCCCGCCACATCGTGGTGACCGACGTGAACCCGTATCGCCTGGGCATGGCTGCGGCGCACGGTGCGACGCGAGTCGTCGACGTGCGCACCGAGACCTTGCCGCCGGTGATGGCGGACCTGGGCATGACCGAGGGCTTCGACGTCGGCCTCGAGATGAGCGGTGCCGAGGCGGCGTTCAACCAGATGCTCGACTCGATGAACCACGGTGGCCGCATCGCGGTGCTCGGCATCCCCGCCGGACCGATGACGCTCGACGTGAACGACGTGATCTTCAAGGGCCTCGAGATCCAGGGCATCTACGGCCGGCGGATCTTCGAGACCTGGTACAAGATGGCCGCGATGCTGCAGAGCGGGCTGGACGTCAGCGGCATCGTCACCCACCACTTCGCTGCCGACGACTTCCAGCAGGCGTTCGACGTGGTGCAGCACGGGGAGTGCGGCAAGGTCATCCTCGACTGGTGACCTGGCGGACGCGCCGGGCCGGACGCCTCCGCGGACGGACCTCCCGGTCCTTGAATGTTGAGTGGAGATGACTCAAGTTTTGTGACTCACGAGTTGTCGTCGGCTCCAACGGGTACGTACGCTTGCGTCACACCCGCTCAAGATCCCCCTTCAAGGAGCACCCACCATGGCCAAGGCCGTCGGTATCGACCTCGGTACCACCAACTCCGTCGTCGCCGTCTTCGAAGCCGGCGACACCGTCGTCATCCCCAACTCCGAGGGCGGCCGCACCACCCCCTCGGTGGTCGCGTTCAGCAAGACCGGTGAGGTGCTCGTCGGTGAGGTGGCGAAGCGCCAGGCCATCACCAACCCCGATCGCACCTTCCGCAGCATCAAGCGCCACATGGGCGAAGGGTGGAAGAGCGACGACATCGACGGCAAGAAGTACAGCCCGCAGGAGATCAGCGCACGCACGCTGATGAAGCTGAAGCGCGACGCCGAGGCGTACCTGGGCGACACCGTCACCCAGGCGGTCATCACGGTGCCGGCGTACTTCGACGACGCTCAGCGCACCGCCACGAAGGAGGCGGGCACCATCGCCGGCCTCGAAGTGCTGCGCATCATCAACGAGCCCACCGCCGCGGCGCTCGCCTACGGCCTCGACAAGAGCGCCGAGGACGAGAAGGTGCTGGTGTTCGACCTCGGCGGCGGCACGTTCGACGTGTCGGTGCTCGAGATCGGCGACGGCGTGTTCGAGGTGAAGAGCACCCACGGCGACACCCACCTCGGTGGCGACGACTGGGATCAGCGCGTCATCGACTGGATGGTGAAGGAGTTCAAGGCCAAGCACGGTGTCGACCTCGGCGCCGACAAGATGGCCGCGCAGCGCCTGAAGGAGGCTGCGGAGAAGGCCAAGATCGAGCTCAGCCAGGTGCAGCAGACGCAGATCAACCTGCCGTTCATCACCGCCACCGCAGATGGCCCGTTGCACCTCGACGAGACGCTCAGCCGCGCCAAGTTCCAGGAGATGACGGCCGACCTCATCGAGCGTTGCCGCGTGCCGTTCGAGCAGGCACTGAAGGACGCCGGCATCAGCAAGGGCGAACTGAACCACGTCATCCTCGTGGGTGGCTCCACCCGCATGCCGGCCGTCACCGACCTGGTGCAGAGCCTCACCGGCAAGGAGCCGAACAAGTCGGTCAACCCCGACGAGGTGGTCGCCATCGGCGCGGCGGTCCAGGCCGGCGTGCTGCGTGGTGACGTGAAGGACATCCTGCTGCTCGACGTCACCCCGCTCAGCCTCGGCATCGAGACCAAGGGCGGCGTGATGACCA
>JBMOGW010000175.1:0-7543 GCA_049318165.1 Ilumatobacteraceae bacterium | reverse complement strand
ATCCGCCCGAGAAGCTGAAATGGGACGAATCAGCCCGAGAAGCCGGACGGTCAGTCGTCGAGCTTGAGGGCGGAGATGAAGACGTCGCCGGGCACCTCGACGCGCCCGATGCTCTTCATCTTCTTCTTGCCTTCCTTCTGCTTCTCGAGCAGCTTGCGCTTACGCGTGATGTCGCCGCCGTAGCACTTCGCGAGCACGTCCTTGCGCTTCGCCTTCACGGTCTCGCGGGCGATGATCTTGCCGCCGATCGCCGCCTGGATCGGCACGTCGAACATCTGCCGAGGGATCAGCTCCTTCAGCTTCTCGCACATCCGGTTGCCGTAGGCGAAGGCCTTGTCGCGGTGCACGATGGTGCTGAACGCATCGGCAGGGATGCCGTTCAGCAGCAGGTCGACGCGCACCAGGTTGCTGCGCTGGTAGCCGCTCAGCTCGTAGTCGAGGCTGGCGTAGCCCTGGGTGCGGCTCTTCATCTGGTCGAAGAAGTCGACCACCACCTCGGCGAGCGGAATCTGGTAGTGCAGCTCCACTCGCTCGGGCGACAGGTACTCGAGCTTGGTCATGTCGCCGCGCCGGGTCTGGCACAGGTCCATCAGCGTGCCCGTGTAGTCCTTCGGCGTGATGATGC
Organism: Ilumatobacteraceae bacterium; assembly: GCA_049318165.1. Classification (GTDB taxonomy): domain Bacteria; phylum Actinomycetota; class Acidimicrobiia; order Acidimicrobiales; family Ilumatobacteraceae; genus UBA668. The sequence continues at coordinate 6,918 of JBMOGW010000175.1, read as the reverse complement.
TCACCCGGAAGTACGGCTCCTCGATGTAGTCGATGCTCTGCGGGGCCGGCAGATCGGCCGGGTTGTCGCACAGCTCCACGTCGCCGTTGGTCTTGTGCACCCGGTACTCCACGCTGGGTGCGGTGGCGATGAGCGCCAGGTTGAACTCGCGCTCGAGGCGCTCCTTCACGATCTCCATGTGCAGCAGGCCGAGGAAGCCACAACGGAAGCCGAAACCCAGCGCGCCGGACGACTCGGGGCTGTACGTGATGCTGGCGTCGTTGAGCTTCAGCTTCTCCAGGCTCTCGCGGAGCAGTTCGAAGTCGTCGCCGTCGATCGGGAACAGGCCGCAGAACACCATCGGCTTCGGGTCGCGGTAGCCCTCGAGCGCCGCCAGCGCGCCGTGATGGAACGTGGTGACCGTCTCACCCGAACGAGCCTGGCCGACGTCCTTGATGCCGGCGATCAGATAGCCCACCTCGCCGGGCCCCAGCTGCTGCACCGGGCTGGGGCCGGGCTGACGCACGCCGATCTCGACGGACTCCTGGGGCGTGCCGGCGTTCATGAACAGCAACTTGTCGCCGCTGTTGATGCGGCCGTTCATCACGCGAATGCTGGACACGACGCCGCGGTACTGGTCGTACTGCGAGTCGAAGATCAGCGCCTGCAGCGGCGCCTCGGCGTCGCCCTTCGGCGCAGGGATGCGCTCGATGACCGCGTCGAGCAGGCCGTCGACGCCGACGCCGGTCTTGGCCGAGATGCGCAGGATGTCCTCGGCGGGAATCCCCAGCACGGTCTCGATCTCCATCGCGTAACGATCGGGGTCGGCCGCGGGCAGGTCGATCTTGTTCAGCGCGGCGACGATCTCGAGGTCGTGCTCGAGCGCCAGGTAGCAGTTGGCCAGCGTCTGGGCCTCGATGCCCTGGGCTGCGTCGACCACCAGCACCACGCCCTCGCACGCCGCCAGGCTGCGGCTGACCTCGTACCCGAAGTCGACGTGGCCGGGCGTGTCGATGAGGTGCAAGGTGTGGCCCTTCCACCCGACGCGCACGTTCTGCGCCTTGATGGTGATGCCGCGCTCGCGCTCGAGGTCCATCGAGTCCAGGTACTGGGCACGCATGTCGCGGGCATCCACCGTCTTGGTGATTTCGAGGATGCGGTCGCTGAGGGTGCTCTTGCCGTGGTCGATGTGGGCGATGATGGAGAAGTTGCGGATGCGTTCGAGGTCCATGGCGGTCCCGCCAGGCTACCGGCCAGGTCGCCGCCCTGGTGGGGACGGAGGTTGGGGGTGGGCTGTCGGCGCTGTTAGCCTTGCGAAGCCGCATTTCTGCGAACCAGTCTCATCGAGTCAAGAGGATTTCTCCGTGGCGAACATCAAGAGCCAGAAGAAGCGCAACATCACCAACGCAAAGCGCGCCGACCGCAACAAGGCCGTCAAGAGCGAGCTGAAGACGCGTGTGAAGAACGCTCATGCGAAGGCCGGCAGCGAGCAGGGCGAGGAAGCCCTCCGTCTGGCCGTGAAGCGCCTCGACATGGCTGCCGCCAAGGGCGTCATCCACCCCAACCAGGCCGCTCGCCGCAAGAGCCGCCTGATGAAGAAGCTCAACGCCGCCGGCTGAGCGCACCAGATCTCGTCACGAGCCCGGGCCACAGGCCCGGGCTCGTGCCGTTTTCGGCCCGAATCCCGCGGTACGGCGTTCAGCGACGGGCACCTGCGCCCAGGCGGCTGAGGCGGGCGACCAGGACCTCCATCACGAGCTCCTCCGGCCACTCCTTGGCACCGCGCAGGTCGAGGTCGGCCTGGGCCAGCAGACCGATGGCCCGGGCGGTACCGGCGCTGCCCAGCTTGCGGTACTGGTCGAGCGCTTTGCGCGCCGGGAACCCCGGCTTGATGCCCATCACCGCAGCCGCCGAGGCCTCGTCGCGGGCATCGCTGCCATCGAGCGTGAGCAGCTTCGTGTAGTGGCTGTGGAGAATGCTCATCACCTGCAGCGGGTGGCGTTCGCCTGCGCGCATCATGCGGTGGAGCAGTTGCAGCGCCTTCGTGGTCTCACCGCGGTCGATGGCGTCGGTCAGGTCCCACGGCGGCACCCCACCTGCGTCGCCGAGGAACGGGGCGACGTCGGCGCTGCGCAGGGTGGTGCCCTCGCCGTAGGTGGCGTGCAGCGTCTCGATGATGCCCTGCAGGCGGCCGGCGTCCTCGCCCAGCCAGTCGGCGAGCATCGACAACGCCTGGCCGTCGAGCTTCAGTCCGGCATGACGCACCTGTTCGTCGAACCAGCCGACCCGTTCCTTGGCACGCGACGGCGGTGCGGTCTCGATGGTCTGCGCGCCGGACTTCTTCAGTGCGTCGGTGAGCGCCTTGGCCATCCGGCCGCCGCCGGCCACGACGACGAGCTGGGTGGTCGGCAGCGGGTCGCCGAGGTATGCGGCGAGCGGCGCCACGTCGTCGGCGTTGAAGCGGCCCACTCCCCTGGCGATCACCACGCGCGACTCGGTGAGGAACGGCGGTGTCTGTGCTGCATCCACCACGGCACGCACCTCGTACTCGTCACCGTCGAAGTCGTCGACCATCAGCGTGCGGTCGCCGTCGCCGACCAGGGTCCTCACCAGGTCGCCGATCGCGGTGAGCAGCAGGGATTCGTCGTCGCCGGTGATGTAGTACGCGGGCATGGCGCTCTCAGGATGGCACACGGGTGCGACGGACGAGCACCAGAACTGCCACCGCCAGCACCAGCCAGCCCAGCACGGCCCAGAGCCCGTTCGGCGTGACCGCTGCGGCGACGGCGGCCACGGTGGCGGTCCACCGGGTACCGATGACGGCGGGCACCATCGCCACCCGCGCCAGCGGACCGGGCAGTGCCGCAGCTGCCAGCCCGGCGGGGAGGCCGTAGAGCATCACGCCGCCGGCCACCGGCACGGCGGCGAGGTTCGCCACGGGTGCCAGCAACGGCAGCCGTCCGAACACCAGCAGGCTGGGCAGCGCCACACCCACCTGCGCCCCGAGCGTGACGCCCAGCGACAACCGCAGCCACATCGGACCCGGCAGCCGCGCCACCCACCACGGGGCCACGACGCAGACCCCGAGGGTCGCGCCGACCGACAGCCAGAAGCCGACGCTCCACACCAGCATCGGGTCGACGAGCACGAGGACGGTAACGGCCAGCCCGACGAGCCGCACCGGCCGCGCATCTCGCCCCGTCACGAACGCGGTCGACGCCAGCACCGCCATCGCACCGGCTCGCAGCACCGACGGCTCGAACCGGGTGACCGACATGAACCAGCCGACCAGCCCCACCGTCGCCGCCCAACGCGGCCACGGCCGCAGCCGGCGCAGCAGCGGTGAGGCCGCGGCCAACAAGAACGCGACGTTCTGTCCTGACACAGCCGTCAAATGGCTGAGCCCTGCGGCGCGGAACTGGTCGACCATCCACGCCGGCTGTCGACTGTCGTCACCGATCACCAGACCCGTGAACAGTGCAGCCTCGGCCGGGGCCATGGTCGCCTCGGCGCTGTGCCGCAGCGCGGTGCGCGCCCGGTTGCCTGCCCGTGCCAGTGGCGGACCGGGGCGCACGTCGGCCAGCCACTCCAGCCGGAATCGGCCGACCACGTGCCGAACTCGGGCGCGACGCACGTCACCGGTCGAGGGCACTCGCTCGCCACGCACTCGCACCTCCTCCCCCGCCTGGCGCTCGAGCAGCGCTGCGCCACGGCCGCCGTACACCCATGCGTCGAACCGCTCGCCCTGCACCTCGAGCGTCAGCCTCGTCGCACCACCCTGTGTCACCGGGTCGGTCGCCACCCGTGCCCAGCCCTCGAACGGACCGAGGTGCCGTGGCACCGCCCCGGCCCAGGCGTGCGCGCCCGCCCACCATCCGGCAAGGGCCGTGATCAGACACAGCAGGGCGACGCCGACGCGACGCCGCATCACGGCCAGCGTGGCTGCGACCAACCCGCCCGGCCCCAACAGGACACCGGCCACCGTGGCCGCGGCGATCAGCAGCACGTCGCCGTCGCGGACGTGGTGCCGTGAGCGCTCGTCACCGGTCCCGTACGCTCGGCTCATGCAGCCGTCGCCCCTCGATCTCGCACGGCCGGTGCCGCAGGGGCCGCGGGCGTATCGGGGTCGCATCCGCCGCCTCGGACCGATCCTCGGGATGCTGCCGCCCGTCCTGATGGGCGCACTGGCGTGGTGGCTGGTCCGCGAGAACAGTTCCACGGTTCGCGGCGTCGGCTCGTTCGCGCTGGCAGTGCTGGCCGCGCCGGGTCTGCTGGTGGCCGGCGTACCGCTGGCGGGCGACGGCCGGGTGCGCACGATCGCGATCGCCGGCAGTGCGCTGCTGTGGTTGGTGCTCGGCGTCGTCGCAGCACGAAGGGCGACCCGCACGCCCGTGGCGAGTTGGCGCGACTTCTGGCGGGAGTACCTGTGGCTCGCCGGAGGTGTGTGGATCGGCGTCGTCGGCGCGCTCGTGGCGGCGAACCTGATCCTCGGCCGCACGCTGGTCTGACGGCGGCCGAGGTCACACCGTCACCAGTCCGCGCAACGCCTCCAGCTTCGCCGGGCCGATGCCGCGCACCTGGGCGAGGTCGTCGACCGCCGAGAACGGACCGTGTTGCTCGCGGTAGGCCACGATCGCGGCGGCCGTCGCGGGGCCCACGCCAGGCAGCGAGTCCAGCTCGTCGGCGGTGGCGCGGTTGAGGTCGACCGGTCCCGGCGGCAGCGTGGACGCAGCGCCCGTCCCCGGCTCGACCGGAACCGGCTCACCGTGGCGGGGCACGTAGATGCGCTGCGCGTCGGCCACCACGGCGGCGAGGTTCACCGCGTCCGGTTCCGCGTCGGGCGCCAGCCCGCCCGCCGTCGTGATCGCGTCGATCACCCGCGACCCCGGCGGCAACCGATACACGCCACTCGACACGACCGCCCCGGCGATGTGCACCACGACTTCCCCCACCGTGGAGGACGGCATCACCGCATCGGCGGACGCAGGCACGGATCCGTCTCGGGTGGTCGTCGGCAGCGAGGTCGAGGCGAACGGCAGCGCGGATTCCGTACTCGCCTGGGGCGGCCGAACCAGCCAGTACGCGGCGGCCAGCACGGCGAGCACGGTGACGGCGCCTGCGGCCACCCGGCCGGGGCCGACCCACGACAGCCACGAACGGACGCGGTCGGACCACGGGTCCAACGGCAGTGGGCGTTCGGGCAGTTCCGGACGATCGGGCAGCTCGGCCACGCGACCTCCCCAACGACGAGCCGCTCAGCGCGGCGGGGCGACCGGGGGAAGTCGTGGCCGAACCTACCGGGTCAGGACGCGATGCGCTCCGTGAGGTCGTCGCGCACTGCCGTGGACAGCGACCGGCGTGCCACCCAGTCGGCTTCGACCTCCAGCGGAATGCGCAGCGCGGCACCGCGATGGCCCTTGCGACGCAGCCGCCACGTGACGTAGCTGCCTGCGTAGCGGATGCCGTACCCGACGACACCGAAGCGACGCTGCTGGCGCACGTGCACCGCCTCTCGCCGCAGCAGGTACGGGGTGGCCCGTCCGCGCCGAACGATGACCAGCCAGCCGAGCGTGAGGGCGTCGGCGCCGCGCGGCACCGGTCCACCTTCCCAGAGGCGATACCCGTCGCGGGATTCGATCGGCATCGTCCGCGACCCTAGCAATGCACGACGAACACGTAGTTCCACTGCAGCAGCGACATCGACCGGTCGTGCAGTTCGAGCCGGCAGCCGTACTGCTCGGCGATCTCGCCGATCGCCGCGTCGCACCCTTCAGCGAGCGCCATCAGCACGGTGCCGCCCGGCCGCACGTGGTCGCCGAGCTCGGCGAACAGGCGATGGAAGTACTGGAATCCGGCGCCTGCGTGGAACGCGTGGCCGAGTTCGCTGTCGGGGTCGTGTCGGAAGTACGGCGGGTTGACGACGATCACGTCGAACGCCTCGTCCACGCCGCCGAACAGGTCGCTGGCGCGCACGTCGACCTCGAGGTCGTTGAGCACCGCGTTCCGGCGGGTGGCGTACACGGCCATCGAGCTGATGTCGATGGCCGTCACCTTCGCCCCGCACGACGCGGCGGTCAGCGACACGGCGCCCGAGCCGCTGCCGATCTCCAGCAGGGTGCGACCGTCCAGCGGCATCCGCCGCAACAGCCGCCCGAGCAGCGCGGTGGAGAAGAAGAACCGCGGCGGGAACACGCCCACGGGCACCTCCAGGCGTAGCCGGTGCGGCGCGCGCCCGAACCGGACGACATGACGGCGCCGCATCCAGCGAGCCGTGTACCACCCGAGCCCGCGCTGCAACACACCGCTGGCGTGCTTGCGCCAGTACTGCAGCCGCGTCGGCTCACCAGCCCGGGCGTGCCTCCCGATGAAGACGGCCATCGACCTAGTAGCCCGGGTCGCTCGGCCAGTTGGGCTGGAACAAGTGCCACTGTTCGGGCGCGCGGCGGATGAGGAACTCCAGCTCGCGTGCGAGCGACTGGGTGACGCGCAGCACGTCCTCGCGCAGACCGTCCTGGCGCTTCGCCGACACCGGCGGGCGCACCAGCGCGTGGTGGCCGTTGTGCTGCGGCGTGAAGTACACGCCCACCGGCAGGATCGGCGAACCGATGCGCAGGCCCAGCGTCGCCGGACCGGCCGGCAGCGTGGTGACCTCTCCGAAGAACTCCACCTCGACACCGTTGCGTTCGATGTCGCGGTCGCACAGCAGGCACACGATCTCGTTCGCACGAAGTGCGCGCATCACCGCGGCGCCCGCCTTCGGACCCGTCGGCACGACGGTCATGCCCAGCTCCTTGCGCAGGTCGGCGAACCATTCGAACAGTTCCGGCGGTTCGAGCGCCTCCACCACCACGGTGAGCTTGAAGCCCTGGTCGGTCATCCAGCGACCGGCCCATTCCCAGCCGCCGAGGTGTGGCAGGGCGAAGATGCACCCGTTCCCCA
>JBMOGW010000174.1:0-7631 GCA_049318165.1 Ilumatobacteraceae bacterium | reverse complement strand
ACCGGCGACTGCAGGAACGACCGGCCGATGCGCTCCTTGACAACTGAAGAACGCGGCCCTTTCCCGAGGTACGTCGGGCGCGGCGCGGCACGCCCCGGCTCGGTCAGAGCGTGAGGGCGATCGCGCCGATCACCGAGACCAGGGCGACGCCGCCGGTCACGGCCCAACCGGACCACTTCGGCAGCGGCTTCCAGTTCGGCGCCAGCAGCACCCAGCCGCAGATGGCGCCGCCGATGGCGCCACCGACGTGACCGCCGATCGAGATGCCGCTGATGGTGAACGTGAGCACCAGGTTGAGCACCAGCGTGGTGCCGATGCCAGTGCTGAAGACGTTCACGCCCCGGCGGTGCAGGCCCACCGCGGCGCAGGCCATCAGACCGAACACCGCGCCCGAGGCACCGCCGGTGAGACCCTTCGAGTCGAGGATCACCACGCCGAGCGAGCCGGCGAGGAGGCTGGCGAAGTAGACGCCGGCGAGGCGAGCGCTCCCAACGGCCCGCTCCAGCAGGTTGCCCAGTTGGAACAGCAGCAGCATGTTCATGGCGATGTGGATGAAGCCGAAGTGGATGAACCCCGACGTGACCAGTCGGTACCACTCGTGCGGCTCGCTGAACATGGTGCCGTCGCCGTAGGGGATGCCGTACGTGAGGATGTCCTTGCTCAGGCCGAGGCGTGCGTGCCACTCGGTGGCCGCGCCGCGGAAGGTCGCTGCGTCGGCGGCGCCCATGGCCAGGAACAGCAGCACGTTGGCGCCGATCAGCGCGTACGTGACGGGCGTGAGCACACGTGACGTGGCGAGCTTCACCCGGGTGTTGACGTCGGGCCGGGCGGCCCGCGCACAGTCGATGCAGTGTGAGCCGACGGAAGCCTGCACGAGACACTCGGTGCACGCCGGGCGGCCACACCGGGTGCATGCTCGGCCGCCCTCGCGGTCGGGGTGGCGGTAGCACCGCGGCACCGGCGGAGACGCCGGCGAAGGCGGAGGCGGCGGAGGCAGCTGCGACACGGCCGTCAGGCTACGGCCACGAGGACAGCGAGTGTCGCCACGATCGCGACGATCACCGCGTTGTAGACGGTGTGTGCCCTGGTCGATTCGATCGTGGCCGCGTGACGCGACCAGGTGGCACGCCACCCGCGGAGATAGACGGCCATGAAGTAGGCGCCCCCGAGCGAGAGTGCGAGCGCCGCGCCCACCGGGATGCCGATCAGCGCGTGCACCATGCCGAACTGCAGCGTCTTCGCAATGCGGCGTCCGGTCGACCAGTGCTCGGCGCCGGCGCGGAACATGCGCTCCTCGGCGTGGGCGAACAGCGGCAGCGCGGGCAGCAGCAGGGCCATGAAGCACAGCGGGATGATCCACTCCAGTGCCGTGCCGCGGGTGGCGTCCGACGAACCGAACACCGGGTTGCCTTCGCCGCCGAGCATCGTCCACCAGCCCCACGACATGCCGGGGATCAGCATGATCAGGCCCGCAGCCGTGATGACGGCGGGCAGCACCACCGCCACCGGCCATACGTGCCGCCAGCGGACACCGCGCACGATCTCGGCCGCCAGGGCTCGCCCGCCCGTGCTGCGCGACACCCGCAGGCCCGACACCAACCGCACGCCCATGAAGCCGAGCACGGCGATGGTCAAGAAGCTGGACACGTGGCGGAGTGTACGAGCGGGCGCGGTCGCCCGGGTCGCGGCGCCGTCAGCCCGAGTTCAGCCCGAGTTCAGCGACGGACGCGGTTGGCGAACAGGTCGGCAGCGGTCGGCTCGCCGAGGTAGTGGCCCTGCACCATGTCGCAGCCCAGCACGCGCAGCCGACGCAGTTGATCGGCGGAGGTCACCCACTCGGCGACGACCTGCATGTCGAGCGCGTGGGCCAGCTGGATGATCGCCCGCACGATCGGATCGTCGTCCCCGCTGGTGCCGAGGAGCCGGGCGACCGTGCCGTCGAGCTTCAGCACGTCGGCCTCGCACGATCGCAGCGCCGTGAGCGACGAGATGCCCGTGCCGAACCCGTCGAGCGCCAACTGCACGCCGAAGCGACGCATGGCCTGCAGCGTTCGCAGGGTGCCGGGCTGCTCGTCGGTGAGCGTCTCCTCGTCGAAGTCGAACGTCAGCTGGTGGGGGCTGAGCTCCATCTGCCGCACCGTGGCGAGCACCCGCTCGACGAACGTGCCCTCAGCCAGCTGGCGGGGGGCGACGTTGATGTGCACGCTGAAGCTGCGGTCCACCAGCCCGGCGTCGAGCCAGGCCCGCGTGTCGAGGCACGCCTGACGGGTGACCCAGTCGCCGATCGGCACGATGGCGCCGGACTCCTCGGCCAGGTGCAAGAACTGCGCCGGCAGCAAGGTGCCACGGTCCGGGTGGTCCCAGCGCAGCAGCGCCTCGGCGCCGGCAACGCGACCGCTGTGCGTGGAGATGATCGGCTGGTAGGCGAGGCGCAGCTGACCGGAGGCCAGTGCTCGCTCCAGCTCGCCGCCCAGTTCCTTGTGCTTGCGCGACTCGGCTCGCATCGCATCGGTGTACATCTCGCTGCGGCTGCGGCCGCGGCGCTTGGCCTGGTACATCGCGATGTCGGCGTTGCGCAGCAGGTCGAGCGCGGCCTCGTGGGCGCTCATGCCTTCGATGTGATGCGCCGACGCCACGGCGACGCCGATCGACACGGACAGCTCGATCTCCACGCCATGGAGCATGATGCGGCCGCTCAGCGAGTGGCGGATGCGCTCGGCGAGGTCCATCGCGGTGTGCTCGTCGATGCCGCCGTCGCAGAGCACGACGAACTCGTCGCCGCCGATGCGGGCCACCACGTCCGATGGCCGGGTGGCATGGGCGATGCGCGTGGCCACCTGGGTGAGCAGGGCATCGCCCACCTCGTGACCGACGGTGTCGTTGACCTCCTTCAGGCGGTCGACGTCCATGAACAGGATGGCGGCGTTGTTGCGGGTGCCGCGGATGCCATCCAGCGCCTCGGCGGCATTGCGCAGCAGCATCAGCCGGTTCGGCAGGCCCGTCAACGGGTCGTGGTTCGCCTGTCGGGTCAGCTCGCTCTGCAGGTGCTTGGTGGCGGTGACGTCGCGGGCCACGCCTCCCCAGTACTCCACCACCCCGTCGGCGTTGCGATGCATCACCAGGTCGACGTCGAGCGTGCGCTCGAGGCCGTCCGGGGCGCGGAAGCCGACCTCGCCCGTCCAGGTGGCGGTCACCGAGGCGTTCAGCACTTCCCGGGGTACCTGATCGCGGATCGCCTGCAGCAGGCCGCGGGCACCCGGGTCGCGGATCAGGTCGACGTCCTCGTGTACCCCGAACAGCCGTCGGGCGGCGTCGTTGGTGTACACCGGGGACCCGTTGCGGTCGAGGATGATGACGGCGTCGTCCGTGCTGGCGACCACACCCCCGAGGCGCTCGAGCAGCAGGCGGTGCGTGATGTCCTCGGTGATGTCGAGTGCGCTGCCGGCATAACCGAGGATGCGGCCCATCGGGTCGCGCGACGGCGTCGCATCGACCCGAACCCAGGTCATCCGTCCTTCGCCGTGCCAGACCCGGAACTCCAGGCGGATGTCGCCGTCCTCGTCGCTGGCCCTGCGCCAGGCGAGCTCGGCCGAGGCGCGGTCGCCCGGGTGGGCGTTCGCCCACGGCGGTGCACCGAGCGCTGACCCCGGGACGCCCTGGACGAGCGCGCCGAACGCGGCGTTGGCCGCGGTGACACGCCCGTCGCGGTCGGCCTGGAAGAGGCCCACCGGCACCGAGGGAAGCAACTCGTTGATGTCCGCCATCCTTACAAATTCTTGTCGTAGCGGAGTGAGTATCGGTACGTATCAGCCTCGACTGAAGGTGCCCGACACCTCAGCTGATGCGCTCTCCGCCACGGAGATCTCGTCGAGGAGTTCCGCCAGGGAAACACCGTCGGTGAGACTGGTTTGCGACACAAGATAGTGCACGGTGAGCACATACGTGTGTGTCGAGCCGGCAGGCGGGCACGGACCGGTGTAGCCGGTGGCCCCCGACCCGTTCACGGCCTCGTAGGCCCCGAGCGGGACGTCGTCCTCGGCGAGCGAGCTCACGTCGGGTGAGATTCCGGCGATGCCCCAGTGGTCGAACGGCGCATCGTCGTCACGCATCGTGATGGCCACTTCGACGGTGCCGTCCGGGGCCGGGCTCCACGACAGGGCGGGCGACACGTTGTCGCCGTCGCACGTGTACGTCGCATCGATGGCGGCGCCGTCCTGCCAGGGGGCACTGAGGAACAGGTCCTCGTCGCCGAGTGGCAGGGTGGAATCGCCGGACGCGACCACGCTGGTGTCGGCACCGTCCGACGGGGCAGGGGTGCCGACCACGTCGCCGTCGGTCGACGGTGACGCGGTGGTGCTGATCGACAGGTTCTTGTCGGGGTCGGCAGGTCGAAGCGTCCGACCGTCGTCGTTGCAGGCCGCCACGAGCATGGTGGCGACCGGGAGAAGGGTGAGAAGGGCGACACGGCGCACGGTGAGCATGCTAGGGGCGGGACGCTCCCCATGTCGGGCAGGTCCGGCAGGCATGGATCCGCGGCGCACGGGTAACGTGCCTGGCGTGGACGCTCCGCTCAGTCTCCTCACCGTGCACGCGCACCCCGACGACGAGGCCTCGAAGGGCGCGCCGACGCTGGCCAAGTACAAGGCCGAGGGTGTGCACACGGTCCTCGTGTGCTGCACCGGCGGCGAAGAAGGCGACCTCCAGAACCCGTCACTGCGCGAGCCGGGCCAGCCGTTCCACGGTCTGACCCCGGAGCAGGAGAAGGCGCTGCTGGCGGAGATCCGCCCGGGCGAGCTGGCACTGTCCGCCGAGATCATCGGTTTCGACGTCGTGGCGATGCTCGACTACCGCGATTCGGGAATGGCCGACACGCCGCCCAACGAACACCCCGACTGCTTCCACATGGCCCCACTCGACGAGGCCGTCGGGCGGCTGGTGGCGATCATCCGCCGCGAGCGGCCGCAGGTGATCATCACGTACGGCGACGACCAACGCGGCTACCCCCACCCCGACCACGTGAAGGTGCACGACATCTCGGTGGTCGCCTTCGACCGTGCCGGCGACCCGTCGTGGTACCCGGAGGCGGGCGAGCCGTGGCAGCCGCTGAAGCTGTACTACACCGTCTGGTCGAAGGCTCGCCTGATGGCGGTGCACGAGGGCATGATCCGTCACCGCGGCGAGTCGCCCTACGAACAGGACTGGCTCGACCGGCCTGGCCAGGACGACCGCATCACCACCAAGGTCGACGTCGGCTCGTACCTGTGGGCCCGCAGTGGGTCGCTGCGTGCCCACGCCACCCAGGTGGACCCGAGCGAGCCGTGGTGGTTCGGTCTCACCGACACGCAGTTGGCCGAGGTGTACCCGTGGGAGGACTGGATCCTCGCCCGGTCGCTCGTCGGGACGCCCGAGCCGGGTGCGCTCGAGGCCGATCTGTTCGAGGGCATCCGCGAGACCGTGCCGAGCACTGCAGGGGAGGCGGCGTCGTGACCATCCAGTACCGCGTTGCGTTCGGCAAGAACGACGAGGTCGTCGAGGGTCCGGACGACGCCGAAGTGGTGGTCACCGTGCCCGCGGCCGACGCCGCGTTGGCGCCGGAAGTGGCGTTCATGCAGGGCCGGTTGAAGAGCACCGGTCCCACAGGCGCGCTGCTGGCGGCATTCGCCGATGGGTCGGCGGCGACGGTGATCAGCCGGCTCGCATCGCGTCCCTGAGCGTGCGATAGCCGATGGGCGTGGCGCCCGATTCGGCCAGCAGCGTGCGCAGGGTGGCATCTGCGGTGACCAGTTCATGGTCGTCGATCCACAGCGGCGCAGCGTCCGTGATGGCGCGCACCTCGGGCGTGTCGATCACCGGCTGGACGTGGATCTCGGTGACGCCCGGGCGCAGCGTGCGGATGGCGTCGTAGACGCGCTCGCGGCTGCCTGCCCGCCAGTCGTGGTCGAAGTGGTCGGGGAACCACACACCTTCCTCTGCAGCCAACTGGCGGAAGCGGAACCCGGCCTGATTCTCGGTGATGGTGCTCGGCAGGCGGATCGGCAGGCGGAACTCCACCGCCAGCTCGAGGTACACGTCGAAGAACTCGGCGCGCAGCATCGTCGCCGAGATGTGCGGGCAGAGGTGCGTCGGATCGACGCCCCACGCGATCGCCCGTTCGATCTGGGCGCGGCATTCGCGCAGCACCTCGGCGGGGTCGGCGTGCTCCCACAGGTCGTCGAGGTGGCGGGGGAACCCTCCTTCGCCGGACAACAGCGAAGGCGCCACCGTGATCGGCCCGAAGCGGTAGGCCTCGTGTTCGCAGTTCAGCGTGAGATGCACGCCGAGGTCGTCGGTCGGTTCGGCCATCATCGCCGCATGGTGTGCCCACGGAGCGGGCACCATCAGGCTGGCGCAGGTGGCCACGCCATGGCGCAGTGCGTCGAACACGCCCACGTTGGCCGCATGGCAGCTGCCGAGGTCGTCGCACGAGATGATCACGTAGCGCGTGTCGGGGGCATCTCCCAGCCGTTCGGCGAGCGTCGTCACGGCCGCAAACCTACCCGCTGCACCCCGCCCACAGGCCGACGTCGCCCTGCTCGGCGGCGCGGGCAGCAGCGACGAAGTCGGACGAGTGGGCCACGTTGGGTGGGATGGTGAGCAGGCGTGCGTAGCCCTGGCGCACGATCTCCAGGTTCACGAACACGCCGTCGTCGGCGCGGTACACGTAGGCGAGCAGGCGGCCGTACTTGTCCCGCGGTTCGACGTCGCGTTCGAGGTGCAGGCGGGTGCCCGGCGGGAGCAGGCGGGTGGTGAAGGCCGATGCCTCCGGCCCGAAGCACTGCACCGGCGTGTCGGGCTTCTTCGTCTCCGGTGTGTCGATGCCGATCAGGCGGATCCGCTCCTTCGTCCCGCCGACGTCGGCGACGATGGTGTCGCCGTCGACCACCTTCACCAGTGCGGCGTTCGACTCGAGTGCGCCGTCGGCCGTGGTGCCCGGTCCGCCGCTCGGGTCCGCGGCGGTGCACCCGGCGGTGCTCGCGGTCAGGGCCACGAGACAAAGCAGAACGGCGCGTCTCACGACGCGCCGTTCTATCGGTCGATCTCCCGCTCGCAACCGCGAGCGGTGAGGATCAGAGCCGTTCGATGCCTAGAGCCGTTCGATGCCTAGAGCCGTTCGATGCCTAGAGCCGTTCGATGATGGTGCCGGTACCCAGACCGCCGCCGCAGCACATGCTGATCAGGCCATAGCGGCCACCGCTGCGCTCGAGCTCGTACAGGGCCTTGGTGACGAGGAAGCCACCCGTGCCACCGAGCGGGTGGCCGAGGGCGATCGCGCCGCCGTTCGGGTTCACCTTGTCGGGGTTGGCGCCGACTTCCTTCTGCCACGCGAGAACGACCGAGGCGAAGGCCTCGTTGATCTCGAACGTGTCGATGTCGTCGATGCTCAGGCCGGTGCGGGCGAGCAGGCGCTGCGTGGCGTCGATCGGGCCGGTGAGCATCAGCACGGGGTCGACGCCGACGTTGCAGGTGTCGACGATGCGGGCGCGGGGCTTCAGGCCGAGGGCCGCGGCCTTCTCCTCGGTCATCAGCAGCACGGCCGAGGCGCCGTCGCTGATCTGCGACGAGTTGCCGGCGGTGTGCACGCCGTTCTCGCG
>JBMOGW010000173.1:0-7665 GCA_049318165.1 Ilumatobacteraceae bacterium | reverse complement strand
CGGGGATGACGTCGCGGTGGAAGCCGTGGATGAGCTTCTCGTACGGCCAGTCGGTCGGGTGGGTGCTGTGTTCTTCGGTGATGATCAGCCCGGCGCCCCCGGCGGCGCGAGCCGCGTAGTACGCGGCGTGCTGCTCGGTGGGCTTGCCGTCGAGGGCGTAGTTGGTGAGGTGCGCGCTGAAGATGATGCGGTTGCGCGTCGTGACCGGACCCAGTTGCAGGGGAGTCCACAGGTACCGGTAGGCCATGCCGGAACCCTACCGAACGTCCTCCGCACGATGCCTGGTCAGCGACAGTGCTTCTCGGGCTGCATCGTCCCGTCCGGGCGTTCTCGGGCTGGATCGTCCCGAATCGGCTTCTCGGGCTGATTCGTCTCGAAAAGCGCGACGCAGGGCGAACAGAAGCGCCGGCGCAGGGACGTCAGGAGCGCTTGAAGCCGCGCTTCACCTTCTGGCCGGCGGCCGACGCCTTCGACTTGGCGCTGTCGAGCGCCCGTTCGGCCCAGGCGAACTCGGTGGCCAGGATGGCGAGGCCGAGGATGATGACCAAGAAGCCGGGTCCGGGGAGGACCAGCATCGCCAGACCGGCCAGCAGCACGGTGCAACCGGCGATGAACACGGCGATGCGCTTGGCGTTGCGGCCGATCCAGCGCATCCACTCGACGGGCGAGTGCCACCCCCGCGTGCTGTCGGCCGAGGTCGCTGGCGGGGTGGTCGTGTCGACCGGCGGGGCGGCAGGGTCGGCGACGGGGGTGTCGACGGATGCGGGGGTACTGGGGCGTGTCATGAGGAGGACCTTTCGACGGGAACGTGGGGTTCGGGTCGAAGGTCTCTCCCACTCGCACTGCGAGCCGATGGCGCCGAGCCGTGAGGCCGTGTTGACGACGCCGTCGTGTCGGGATACTCCCCTTCAGCGGCCCACTCTACCCCCGTCCGCCCGCCGCGTGCCCGCGCGAGCCCTCGCATCGGCGGGAGCTGCACGGAGCGCGCGATGGGGAGTGGGTATCGCGCGGTGCGCGCGAGCGGTCGCGTACATTTGCCGCGTGGAGGGAACGACCGCATGACCGATTCGCGTCGCCGCAAGGGCGGCACGCGGACGTCCGCCTTCGGTGTGGGCAAGCGCGAGGGGCACGATTCGTCGGCCTTCTACGAGCGCTTCCACGCGCCACAGGTGAGTGACGACGAGACGATCCAGGACCCGGGCGTCCTGGACCGGATCATCGTCGGTGACGCCCGCGACATGCGCGACGTGGCCGACAACTCGGTCGCGCTGGTGGTCACGTCGCCCCCGTACTTCGCCGGCAAGGCGTACGAGGAAGCGCTGGGCGAGGGCCACATCCCCGCCAACTACGTCGAGTACCTGCAGATGCTGGAGGACGTGTTCGCCGAGTGCGCCCGCGTGCTGCAGCCCGGTGGCCGCATCGCGGTGAACGTCGCCAACCTCGGCCGCCGCCCGTACCGCTCGCTCGCCGCCGATGTGACGACGATCCTGCAGGACGACCTGCGCCTGCTGCTGCGGGGCGAAGTGGTGTGGGTGAAGCAGCGCGGCGCCGCCGGCAACTGCGCGTGGGGCAGCTTCCAGCGCCCGGCGAACCCGGTGCTGCGCGACCTGACCGAGCGGGTGATCATCGCCTCGAAGGGTCGGTTCGACCGTGCGATCGACGTGAAGCAGCGCGCCAAGCGCGGACTGCCGTCGGTGAGCACCATGAGCCGTGACGAGTTCATGGAGGCGACGGTCGACGTGTGGGAGATCCCGCCCGAGAGCGCGTCGCGTGTCGGTCACCCCGCACCGTTCCCGGTGGCGCTGCCCGAGCGGCTGATCCACATGAACACGTACGAGGGTGAGGTGGTGCTGGACCCGTTCATGGGCTCTGGCACCACCGCGGTCGCTGCGGTGCGCACCGGCCGTCACTTCATCGGCTACGACACCGACCCCGGCTACGCGGCCGCGGCGATGGAGCGAGTGGCGGCCACCACCCCGGTGCCTCAGGTGCGCGTGCAGGCGACCGAGCACCGCGACACCGACCCGATGGACGGCGGCTGGGCGACCAAGGACCTCGCCGAGCGCGTGCTGACCGACGCCGGCTTCACGGACGTGCGGGACGACGAGAAGGTGGTCGCCGGCGTGGTGCCCACGCTCAGCGCCACCGACCGCAGGGGTCGCCGCTGGTTCTTCGAGGTGGTCGGCGGGCGGACGTCGAACCGGCCGGGCGCGCAGCGCATCGAGTTGCTCTGGCGGGCGATCGCCAAGGGCGCCGTCGTGCGCGAGACCGACCCGAAGGCGCAGTTCGCCGTGCTGACAGTGGGCCTGCCGGCAGCGCAGTCGGGCGGCAAGGCGCTGGACGCCGTCACCGGGCCCAAGAAGCCGGTGGCCGCGGTCGTCGACCTGTTGGCCGACGACGTGCTGCACCTGCTGTCCGCGCTGCACTGAGACGCGTACGCGCCATCCGCTCGTCGCCGTCCGCTACGTTGCACGGCCATGCCGACCGAGGGGACCGACGAGAAGACACCGCACGACCTGGGGATGACCTGGGCGGGGGAGTGCACGTTCGCGCGCTTCCCGATGCTGCAGCCGGGATCGGCCGCGAAGCTCGCCGTGCAGGGCGTCGCGTACGACCTGGGCGTCACCAACCGGCCGGGGTCACGGTTCGGTCCGCGTGCGGTGCGCGAGCAGAGCACGCTGTCGGGCGAGTTCCCCGACGTGCTGTGGCCGTGGGCCGAGGGCTCGCTGCCCGAGTGCGCTGACGCGGGTGACGTGCCGTTCCCGCCCGGCTCGACCGACCTGATGCTGGAGGCGACGACGCGCCGCACCGGCGCGCTGATCGCGGCCGGCCTCGGTGTGGTGTCGATCGGCGGCGATCACCTCGTCACGCTGCCGCTGCTGCGCGCGCACGCCGAGCACTACGGGCAGATGGCGCTCGTGCACTTCGACGCGCACTGCGACACCTGGGAGTACAACCCCGATGCACCACTGCATCACGGGATGATGTTCCTGAAGGCGGCCCGTGAAGGCCTGATCGACCCGGCGCACAGCGTGCAGATCGGCATGCGCACGCCGAACGACACGATGGGCTTCAACGTCTTCGACATGAACCGCGTGGTGGACATGACCGTGCAGCAGCTGGCCGACACCGTGCACGAGCTGACCGGTGGCATGCCGATCTACCTGACGATCGACATCGATGCGCTCGACCCGGCGTTCGCGCCCGCGACCGGTACGCCCGTGATCGGTGGCCTGACGACCGCGCAGTTGCGTGGCGTGCTCTTCCGTCTGGCCGGCCTCGACGTCGTCGGCGCCGACCTGGTGGAGGTGGCCCCGCACTATGAGGGCCCGGCGCAGATCACCGCCCTCGCCGGCGCCACGCTGGCGCACGACGAACTGCACCTGCTGGCAGCGGCCCCGCGCCGCGGCTGAAGGTCACAGCAGCAGCTGAGTGACCGTGTAGATCGTCAAGCCGGCGAGGCCGCCGACGATGGTGCCGTTGATGCGGATGAACTGCAGGTCACGCCCGACCTGCAGCTCGAGTCGCTCGGACGTGGCCTTGCCGTCCCACTTCGCGACGGTCGACGAGATGATCTCCGCCACCTCGCCGCGGTAGTGGTCGACCACGTAGCCGGCGGCGCGGCGCACCCAGTCGTCCACCTTCGCCTGCAGCTCGGGCTCGTTCGCGAGCCGCTCGCCGAGTTGCACGAGCGAGCGGTCGATCCGCGTTCGGAGCTCACTGTCCGGGTCGTCGATGGCGATCAGCGCAGTGCGCTTCACCTCGCTCCACAACGACTGCAACCATGCCTGCACGTCGCGGTGCGCGAGCAGTTCGCCCTTCACCTCTTCGAGCTTGCCGATCAGCTCGGGGTCGTGCTTCAGGCGCTCGGCGAACTCGGCGAGTCGGGCGTCGATCGACCTCCGCATCTGGTGGTTCGGGTCGCTGCCGATGTCGCGGAGGAACGCGTGCACGGCGGTGTAGATCTTGTCGAAGATTCGGTCGTCGATGCCTTCGGGCACCCACCACGGCGATTCGTTGCGCAGGCGGTCGCGGAACGTGTGGCGGTTGTCGTCGAGGAAGTTGCCGAGCCCGGACAGCGTCGCCTCCAGCAGCCGCCGGTGGTGCCCGCCTTCCATGCCGACGTCGATGGCCCGGCCGAGCAGCGGTGCCACGGAGGTGTCGCGCACCTTGCGTTCGATCATCGACTGCAGCGCGCCGCTCACGTCGCGGTCGTCGATCACTTCCAGGCCGCCGCGCAGTGCGTCGGCCACGGCCCCGCCGGCCTTCGCGGCGTTCGCAGGATCGCGCAACCAGGTGCCCAGCCGCAGACCGATCTGCGCGTGGTCGAGTCGCTCGTGCAGCACCTCCTGGGTGAGGAAGTTGGTCTGCACGAACTCGCCGAGCGACGCGCCGATCTGGTCCTTGCGGTTCGGGATGATCGCCGTGTGCGGGATGGGCAGGCCGAGCGGGTGACGGAACAGTGCGGTGACCGCGAACCAGTCGGCCAGCGCGCCGACCATCGCGGCCTCGGCGAAGGCGCGGATGTAGCCGACCCACGAGTGGGTCTCCTCCTGCCAGCGGGCGACGATGAACACGGCGGTGACGAACAGCAACAGCCCGAGCGCCACCCGCTTCATGCGGCGCATCGCGGCCCGACGTTCGAGGTCGCTCGCGGAGAGGGTCTGCATGCGGCGAACCTAGCGAGGTGATGCCGGGCGCTCGGCGCGGCGGGTGCTCAGGGGCGCGGTGGCTTCGCACCCGGCGGTCGGCGCCAGGTGCGGATCGGCTCGACGTGGTGCGCGAGGCAGCGGTGACCCGCTGGTGCGCCGGGCCACGGGTCGATCGTCGAGAAGTCCATCTGCACGAGTTGCGCGACGGCGTCGTCCGCGTCGGCCGGGCACGCGGCTCGGACGTTCGACACGCCGGACTCGCGCGCTGCGACGAAGAGCGAGCTGACCACTGCCGCTGCGATGTGGTTGCCGTGCAGTGCCGGTTCGAGGATCAACTCCGACACTTCCCAGGAAGTGGGTTCGCCCGCCACCGGGTCGGCGTGGATGCGGCCGGCAGTCTCGCCGTCGAGCGTCGCCGTGCACGTGGTGGCGCCGTCGTCGGCCGTGGTGTGGAGCACGAGCACCGGGGTGCGCTCGCCGGTGGTGAACGCGTACGGGGTGCTGCCGAAGCGGCCGAAGAAGTCCATCCGTGCCAGGCACTCGTCCATCGACGGGATGTCGCCGGCGGGGACCCACCACATCACCGCGGCCGAATCGACGAACCAGTCGGCGCGCTGTCGGTAGACGTCTCGGTGGAAGCCGCGGTAGGCGAAGTCGCGCAGTTGCTGCGCGGTCTCCCACACGCTGGCGTTGACGGTGATGAGCGGGTCGCCGTACGGCAGGTCGTCCTCGCGGGTGTCGATGCCGTGCCGCCACACGAAACCGGGACTCGCTTCGGCGTGACGGTTGGTGTCGTCGATCAGGTTGACGAACCCCTTCGAGGCCGGGTGCTCGAGAGGATGGCGCAGCACGGCGAGGTTGAACTGCGCGAGGTGCAGGCCCTGCTCGTGCTGCGGTGTCGCCACGTGCCCGACGCTAGCGACGCCGGGTCGGCGTGCCGGTTCTCGTCATCGCGCCTCCGGAGATTTCTCGGAAAAGCGATGACATGAACAGGTCAGTGGGCGACGTAGAGGCCTGGGCGACCGGCGGCGAGCTTGGCGAACACGCCGACGATGAGCGCGGGGATCAGCGTGCGCCACCCGAACTGCTCGACGGTGAGGACGATGCCCGTGACCATCGTGGTCGCCGCGCCGGCGAACGCGGCGGGTGCGCCGGTGGCGGCGAGCAGCGTGCCCTGCGTGTTCAGCGCGGGCCCGGCGACGGCGCCGGCCGTGGCGCCCATCACGAACAACGGCAGCACCTCGCCCCCCACGAAACCCGTGCCGAGCGCGGTGATGGTGAACAGCATCTTCAGCAGGGGCACGTACCAGTCCATGTGCACGCCGGCGATGGACTGCGAGTACAGGTCGTTCGACAGGCCGAGGTAGTCGCGGCCGAACAGCAGCAGCAAGCCGATGGTGGCGGCGCCGCCGATGACCGGGCGCAGCGGCGGCCAGTGCACGTGATGCGCCATGCGCCGACGGACGAACTTCAGCCCTCCCACGAAGCACCGGCCGATGAGGCCGATGGCGAGGCCGAACAGCGCCAGCTTGAAGGGAAGCGCGAACGTCCAGTCGCTGCGGCCCAGTCGCGGGCGGTCGGCGAAGTGGTAGCCGAGCGCGTCGACCGTCCACTTGCCGGTGAACGCGGAGATGATCGCGGGGATCAGGGCCTTCCAACGGTGTGAGCGCGACATCTGCAGCGCGAAGACGACGCCGGTGATCGGCACGGCGAACACGGCGCCCCAGCCGCCGGCCAGCGACGCGGCGACGATGGCCCGGCGTTCGTCGGGCTGCAGCTTGCCGGCGCGTGCCGCGGTGTCGTGCAGCGACCCGGCCATCTGCAGCGCTGCGCCTTCACGGCCGACCGATGCGCCGACCACGTGACCGGCGACGGCCCCGCCGAAGATCAGCGGCGCCATGCGGGCCGGGACGCCGTGGGTGAAGATGTGCGCCTGTTCGACGACGAGCGGGGTGCCGCCCTTCGCCCTGCCGCCCCAGTAGTGGTAGGCGGCACCGACGGCCAGACCGCCGAGCGGCAGGAACCAGACCAGCCAGCCATGGGACAGGCGGGTGCGGGTGGCCCAGTCGAGGCTCTCGAGGAAGGCGTACGAGATGAGCCCCGTCAGGGCTCCGCCGATCGCGGCGAAGATCCAGACCTTGGGGCGCAACATCGGGGTCAGGCTACTGACCTGGCCTCACTCGGACAGGGGCCGCGTCGCCGCGGCCCCTGCGACACCCCTTCCGTAGGATGGCGACACCATGAGCGACGACGGCCGTCTCCAGTTCGAGTTCGATCGCGACACGCTCGATCTCACCACGCTCAACCCCGATCAGCTCGACGCCGTCGTGCACCGCGGCGGCCCGCTGCTGGTGGTCGCCGGCGCCGGCTCGGGCAAGACCCGCGTGCTGACGCACCGCATCGCGCACCTCATCCAGGACGGGGTGCCGCCGACCGCCATCCTTGCGATCACGTTCACCAACAAAGCCGCGCAGGAGATGAAGCACCGCGTCGCCGACCTGGTCGGCCCGGTGGTGCGGGCGATGTGGGTGTGCACCTTCCATTCGGCATGCGTGCGCATCCTCCGCGCTCATGGCGAGGCGCTCGGCTACCCGCGCACGTTCAGCATCTACGACCAGGCCGACGCGCAGCGCCTGGCCGGCTACGTGGTGCGCGACCTCGGCCTCGACGCCAAGCGCTTCCCGCCCCGCGCCGCCCACGGCCAGATCAGCCTGTGGAAGAACGAGTTGGTGACCCCGGCTGAGGCCGTCGCCAAGGCGTCGAACATCTTCGAGCGCAAGCACGCCGACATCTACGTCGACTACCAGGCCCGGCTCGAGAAGGCCGGAGCGATGGACTTCGACGACCTGCTGATGAACGTCGTGCTGCTGTTCCGCAAGCACCCCGAGGTGCTCGACCATTATCAACGCCGCTTCAGCCACATCCTGATCGACGAGTACCAGGACACGAACACGGCGCAGAACGAGATCGCCCTCCAACTCGCCGCCGGACACCAACAGATCACCATCGTCGG
>JBMOGW010000172.1:0-7665 GCA_049318165.1 Ilumatobacteraceae bacterium | reverse complement strand
GGTCTGCATGTACGCACCGGCGCGGAAGTCGCGCAGACGGTTCTTCACGTTCTTCGGGGTGGTGCGGCGGCGGTCGGGTGCGCCGCGTTCCCAGTTCTTGACGCGGTTGGAGAACGCGAACGCACCCCACACCAGCAGCACCGGGATGACGGTGTAGAAGGCCACCTGCAGGGCGCCCGGGATGCCGTCGAACACCTCGCGGCTGATCTCGCTGGTGCCGTGCCAGTGGGTGAACTGCGGGATGATGCCCGAAGCCATGGTGAACAGGCCCATGAAGATGCCCACCGCCAGCACGATCTTGTGCGGCGTGCGGTACCAGGGCTTGCTGGGTCCGGCGTCGGTGGCAGGAGTGTCGTGTGCGCTCATAGTGCGCCCCGAACCCTAGTAGGCGGCGTTCATCCGAGCCGCTTCCGTCGGACAGAATGCGGTCATGCGCTCCCGCCGCCATCTGCACACCGTCCTCCTGGTCTCGATGGTGCTCACCGGCATCGCAGGCGTCGTGGGGTGGATCGCCGTCGGCCGCATCGCCAACGCCACGCAGCAGGCGCTGTCGCGGATGGAGTCGGCGCTCGTCACCGCGAAGGGTCTCGCCGACAGCACTGCCAGTTCAGCGAGCGAACTCGAGCAGGTGGTGGCCGTCGTCGGCGACGGACTGGCCAACACGTCGACCGCCCTTGCCGCCACTCAACAGGTCAGCGCAAACGTGCGCAAGATCCTCGGTCTCGTGGACTTCATCGGCAGCGTCGACGACCTCAACAAGAGCCTGAAAGCGGCGGAGGATTCGCTGGTGTTCGTGCAGGGCAGCCTGAACACGGCCGCCTCGACGCTCGAGCAGGCGGGCCCCGCGCTGCACGAGACGGTCGTGGCGTTGTCGGCGGTGCCCGACGAGATCGATCAGGCGATCGCCGATGCGGCGCTGGCGCGCGGCAAGGTGGACGATCAGGTGTGGCTGTTCCGCTTGGGCATCGTCGCCGCCGCGTTGGCGGTGATGGGCCTGCTGTGGGCGGTGCGCGAGAACGGGCGTCGTGTCGACAGTCTGCTCGCGGCCGTCAGCACCCCTGTCGCAGGAGCCTGACGCAGTCGGCGCGTCGCGCCGGACTCAGCCGAAGTTCTGGCGGTCGAGGTCGCGGATGCGGCCGGCCAGGGTGGCGAGCAGCTTGTGCGCCAGCGCGGGCACGTCGTCGATGACGCCGATGAAGTGGCGCTGATCGAGCAGCAACAGCTCGCAGTCCGTCTCGCACACGACGGTGGCCGTGCGCGGGCCGTGGTCGAGCAACGAGAGTTCGCCAACGACGGTGCCGGGGCCGAACGAGCCGACCTTCTTGCCGTTGCGCTTCACGGTCACCGTGCCGCTGAGCACGATGAAGGCCTCGCGGCCCGTCTGACCCTGATCGACGATGAGCGTGCCCGTCGACATGGTGATCTCGTCTGACGCCTTCGCGATCTTCTCGAGTTCCTTGGTGGAGCAACCCTGGAACAACGACACGTTGCGCAGGTGCTCGAGGTGCGCCTTCTTGTTGGCCATGGCCGCACGTTAGCGCGACCGCGACACCGCCCGTGACGTGGATGAACGCGAGCGGCGCCGCATCCCGATGGTCGAGTCGAGCCGTGCCGTCAGTCGGCCGTCACCGTGACGACCGGTTCGGCGTAGTCGCCGGGCACGGGCAGCCCGAGCATCTCGAGCAACGAGCCCGCGATGTTGGCCAGGCCGAGACCCTCGGTGCTGCTGATCGCAAGGGTGCGGGGCACGAAGTCGACCACCACGAACGGCACCGGCGACAGCGTGTGGCTCTTCTTCGGCACGGGGACGCCGTCGGCGTCGAGCAGCGTGTCACCGGCTTTGTCGCGCTCGCGCAGCACCTCGCAGTTGCCGTGGTCGGCGGTGACCACCAGCGTGCCGCCGCAGGCGCGCACGGCGTCGAACACGCGCTCGAGCGAGATGTCCATCGCCTCCACCGCGACCACCGAGGCATCGATGTCGCCGGTGTGGCCCACCATGTCGCCGGCGGCGAAGTTGGCGCGGATGAACTCGAACGAGCCGGACTCGATGCAGCGGATCAGTTCGTCGGCGGTCTCCGCACTCTTCATCCAGGGGCGCTGCTCGAATGGCACGCGGTCGGACGGGATCTCGATGTACTCCTCGAGGTCGAGGTCGAACTTGTCGCTGCGGTTGCCGTTCCAGAAGTAGGTGACGTGCCCGAACTTCTGGGTCTCGGCGATGGCCGCCTGGCGCAGGCCGGCGCGCGCGATCACCTCGCTCACCGTGCCGGCCACCTTCACCGGCGACACGAGGAACAGTGCAGGGATGCCGAGGTCGCCGTCGTACATCGTCAGTCCGGCGACGAGCAGGTCGGCGGGCAGCGCGCCGCGGGGGAACGCGTCGAACGGCTCCTCCGTGAGTGCCCGGTAGATCTCGATCATCCGGTCGCCGCGGAAGTTGAACAGCACCACCGCATCGCCGTCGCGCATCGCGCCCACCGGCGCGCCGTCGTCGTCCACCACGGTGAACTCGGGCAGGAACTGGTCGCTGACACCGGGGTGTTCCTTGCGCAGCGTCGCCAACGCCTCCTCGGCCGAGGGGAACGGACGAGCCGTGCCGGTCACGTGCGCGCGGTAGCCACGCTCGACGATGGTCCAGTCGGCCTCGTACCGGTCCATGGTCGTGGCCATACGACCGCCGCCCGAGCCGACGACGGCCTCGACGCCGAACTCGCCGCGTACCGCGTCGAGCGTCTGCTGCAACTGGGCGAGGTACGTCTCGGCGGTGTGGTCGATGACGTCACGGCCGTCGAAGAGCGCATGCACGACGAGCGACGTGGCCCCGTCGGCCGCCGCCCTGCGCAACAGGATGTCGAGGTGCCGGATGTGCGAGTGCACGTTGCCGTCGCTCAGCAGGCCGATGAAGTGCACCCGGCCGCGGCCGACGACCCGCTGCCAGCCTTCGCCCCAGAGGGAGCCGTCCTTGATGGCTTCCTCCACCTGCTTCGCGCCCTGGTCGAACACGCGGCCGGCGCCGATGATGTTGTGGCCGACCTCGCTGTTGCCCATGTCGCCTTCGCTCGGCAGGCCGACGGCGGCGCCGTGCGCGCGTAGGTGCGAGCGGTAGGTGCGCCCGGCAGGGGCGACGGTGTTCAGCAGGCCGTGGAGGAACGGTGCCCGGGCCAGCCAGACGGCGTTGTCCTCGGCGGGCGGCATGTCACCGAAGCCGTCGAGGATGGCCAGGACCAAGGGCGAGCGTCGGTCGTTGTGGTGCACGGGGCCACGCTAGCGGTGCCTCATGGAGGGGTGGACCCGCACCTAGGGTGGGTCCCGGTGGACGGGGTGCAGCACGAACGCGACATGGATGGGCGCAGCGACGACGGGCGCGATCCAGCCGGGCGTGACACCGACGGCTGGTTCGTCGCCGGCGTCGGCGCGTGGTTGAAGGGCTTCCTCGACACCGACCGGCTGGTGGCCATCGCCTGGCGCATCGGGGCGGCGACGGCGGACCTGCACACCGCGCTGTCGGGCAGCCGTCGCAGCACCATCGGAGCGCGCACCTACTTCGTCGAGGCGACCGCGGCGCTGCAGGAGGCGCTCGCAGTGACCGACGGACCGGTCGGGGCTCGCCTTCGTGAACGAGAGCCCGCACTGCGAGCGGCGCTGGAACCGTTGCGCACAGGCCGACTGTTGGCGGCGCACCACGTGCACGGCGACCTGACCGTTGCCCGCTTCCACACCGTGGAGACCGAGTTGCTCGTCGACGCACCGCTGGCCGGCGACGAGTGGTCGCCGGCGTTGCCCCAGTCGCCGATGTTCGACCTCGCGACCCTGCTGCAGTCCGTCGATCATGCCTGCCGCGTCGCCGTGCATCGCGTCACCTCGAACCGCACGCGGCGCGATGCGGTCGAGCGGGTCACCCGGCTCGAAGCCTTGCTCAGCGACTCGTTGTTGGAGGCCTACACGGTGGTCCATGCCGTCGACGCCGACGTGTTGACGGCACTGCGCGTGCTGGTCGAACTGCGCCACCTGGTGCGGACGGCAGCTGTCATGCCCGAATGGGCGTGGCTGCCCGACGAGGCACTGCCCGGTCTGTTGGCGAGGACCGCTCGCTAACGTCCACGCGGTGACCTACGCCTTCGATCGCTTCCTTCGCCACGACGAGTACGCGGCCTGGCTGCACGAACTCGCGGCGGCGTTCCCGTCGCTGGTGACGGTCGAGTCGTACGGTCGCTCGCACGAGGGCAGGGACCTCTGGCTGGTGACCATCACCGACGCCGCGACGGGTGCGCACGACACCAAGCCGGCGCACTGGGTGGACGCCAACATCCACTCGGTCGAGGTCACCGGTGGCGTGGCCGCGCTCTACCTGGTACACCACCTGGTCACCGGATTCGGCGTCGACCCGCAGGTCACCGAGGCGTTGCGCACGCGCACGTTCTACGTGGCCCCGCGGGTGAACCCCGACGGTGTGGAATGGGCGCTGGCCGACGAGCCGCAGTTCCGTCGCAGCAGCGTGCGCGCGTGGCCGTGGTCCGACGCACGCCGTCTGCCCGGGCTGCACGAGCGCGACATGGACGGCAACGGCGAGATCCTGTCGATGCGCATCCCCGACCCGCACGGCTCGTGGATGGTGTCGTCGGACGAGCCGCGGCTGATGGTGCGCGTGCCGCCACAGGGCGCGCCCGAGGGGACGCCTCGCTACCGGATGCTCTACGAGGGCGAGGTGGTGGACCACGACGGCTTCACCGTGCCGGTGACCGCCCCGCCGCAGCGGCTCGACCTGAACCGCAACTTCCCGGCCGGCTGGAGCACCACCGTGGAGGGCAGCGGTGACCACCCGCTCAGCGAGCCGGAGATCGACGCGTTGGTGCGGGCGATCGTCGCGCGCCCCAACGTCTGCGGGTACAACGCGTTCCACACCAGCGGCGGCGTACTGCTGCGCCCGAGCAGCACGGCGCCCGACCGGCGGTTGCCACCGGTCGACCTGTACGTGTGGAAGCAACTCGGCGCGGAGGGCCGCCGGCTCACCGGCTACACGGTGCACTCGGTCTACGAGGACTTCACGTTCGACCACAGCGACACGATGAGCGGCGCCGCCGACGACTGGGCCTACGAGCACCTCGGCGTGTACGGCTGGACCACCGAGTTCTGGGATGTCATCGAACGCGCCACCGGTACCAAGCCGTCGACGTTCATCTGGTACGTCGGGCCGACCGACGACGAGGAACTGGCGGTGTACCGCTGGGTGCTCGAGCACTGTCCTCACCTGTACCGGGACTGGGTGCCGTTCGATCACCCGCAACTCGGCCCGGTCGAGATCGGCGGGTGGAACGAGTTCCTGCTGTGGACCAACGCCCCCGCGGCGTTCCTGGCCGACGAGGTGCGCCCTCACGCCGACTTCGCCGTCCACCAGGCGCTGTGCTCGCCGCGGCTCGAGGTGCTGCACACCCGCGTCATGCGTCTCGGCGACGACACGTGGCGCGTGGAGGCCGGCGTCGCGAACACCGGTTACCTGCCGACGTACGTGACCGAACGTGCACGTCGTGACGATCGGGTGTTGCCGGTGTCGGTGCAGCTCGTGGGTGCGCCGCTGGTGGCGGGCTCGGCGATCGTCGAAGTGGGCCAATTGGGTGGCCGTCTGCAGCACCAGTTCTCGTACGGCAAGCACGACGGCACACCCGAGCGGGCCCTCGCCTCGTGGACGGTGCGTGCGCCGGAAGGCACCACGATCACGGTCATGGCCACCCACCCGCGTGCGGGCCGGGCGACTGCCGAACTCAGGATTTCCTGATCGGGAGCACCACGCAGGCGTCCAGACCGCTGCGGTCCTCGCGGTTGCGCAGCACGGCGTGGCCGCCGCTCAGCTCGGCCAGGTGCTGCACGACGGCGAGGCCGATGCCCGAGCCGCCGTGCGGCGCGTCC
Source organism: Ilumatobacteraceae bacterium (assembly GCA_049318165.1). GTDB lineage: Bacteria > Actinomycetota > Acidimicrobiia > Acidimicrobiales > Ilumatobacteraceae > UBA668. The sequence goes on along the minus strand of JBMOGW010000172.1, from coordinate 1,761 downwards.
GGGGCACGCCAGAAGCGGTCGAAGGCGTGCTCGAGATGTTCGGGCTTCATGCCCGGGCCCTCGTCGATCACGTGCACGCCGACGGTGCCGTGGTACGCCGTGGCGACGATCGTGATGGTGTCGCCGTCCTTGGCCACGCCGAGCGCGTTGTCGACGTAGTTGTCGACGATCTGTTCCAGCGCGCCGGGCACCGACAGCGCCTCCAGACCGGGTGCCGCGTTGGCGATCAGTCGCACCCCGCGCTCGCCGGCGAACGGCTCCCACACCTCGTAGCGATCGGCCACCAGCTGGCTGACGTCGACGGGCTCCAGGGTGGGCGTCGAGCCCTCCGAGCGGGCGATCATCAGCAGACCCTCGACGAGGCGTTGCAGTCGCTCGGTCTCCTCGGTGGCGGCCTCCACGCGCTCGCGAGCGCCCTCGGGGTCGGTGTCCACCATCTCGGCCGCACGTTCGAGCTGGAGGCGCAATGCGGTCAGCGGCGTGCGCAGCTGGTGCGACGCATCGCCGGCGAACGCCTTCTGCTGGTCGAGGAGTCCTTCGATCCGCGCGGTCATGGTGTTGAACGACCGGGCCAGGCCGCGAATCTCCGGTGGTCCGGCCTCCTCCGCGCGTTGCGAGAGATCGCCCTCTGCGATGCGTTCCGTGGTGCGTTGCAGCCGCCGGATGGGCGACGTGAACGAACTGGAGATCAAGAACGCGGCGAACGCAGCACCGATCAGCGAGATGACGCCGACGAGGATCAGGCCGCGGGTCTTCTCGGCCGTCCGGTCGTCGATCACCGACGCCGGGTAGGTGATGCGTACCGCACCCACCGTCGGGGCGGGACCGGACAGCACCGGCACGGCGACGTAGACGAGGTCGCCGCCGAGGGTGGTGGAACTTCGGCGGCCGTTGGCGACCTCACCCTTCAGCGCGTCGTTCAACTCCGGCCGGTTGACGTTGACGAACTCGTCACCGCGCACGTCGTTCGGGTCGGACGAGACGACCAACAGCCCCTGATCGTCGACCACGACGACGCGACCGCCCTCGGCGGCGACGTACTTGTCGATCGTGGCCTGCAGTTGCTCGATCGACGGTGCGGTGGCCGGGTCCTCCTCCGACAGCACGTCTTCCGCGTAGCCGGCAATGAGGAACGCGTCTTGCTGCAGGCCGGCGATGACGCGCTCGAACTCGATCTTGCGCAGGTACCCGACGAGGGGCAGATCCTGCGCGAGCAGGATGACCGTGATCAGTCCGGCGAAGGCGGCCAGCAGCCGCCACTTCATTCGGGCGGCTCCAACCGGAAGCCGACGCCACGGACCGCCTGGATCCATTCGTGGCCGCCGAGCTTCTTGCGCAGCGAGGCAACGTGGGCGTCGACGGTCTTGGTCGGCCCGTACCAGTGCGCGTCCCACACGTTCTCGAGGATCTCCGTTCGCGTGCGCACGGCGCCGATGTCCTCGGCGAGGAACGCGAGCAGGTCGAACTCCTTCGCGGTGAGCTGCACTTCCTGGTCGTCGATGAACACGCGGCGGGTGCGACGGTCGATCCGCAGCCCTGCGATCGCCTGCGGGGCGGCCGGGTCGTCGATCGGACCGGTGGTGTCGGCCGAGGAACGCCGGGCCACGGCGCGGATTCGTGCCACGAGCTCGCGGAAGCTGAACGGCTTGGTGATGTAGTCGTCGGCCCCGAGTTCCAGGCCGAGCACGCGGTCGAACTCTTCGGAGCGGGCGGTGAGCATGATGATCGGCGCCTTGGTGCGCCCGCGCAGCTCGCGGCACA
>JBMOGW010000171.1:0-7697 GCA_049318165.1 Ilumatobacteraceae bacterium | reverse complement strand
CGCGCCAACCGATCTTGATGACCGTGCCGGCGTGGAGCATGCCGGAGCCGGTGGCCACGTAGTCGTGCTCCTCGTAGCGGCCGCCGGTGACGTCGTAGGTGAACAGACGCCCGTTCTCGCGACGCAGGTCGTACCCGGCGAAGATGGGCACGACCACCATGCCCTGCATCGCTGCCGGCAGGTTGCCGCGCACCATCATCGACAGCTGGTTGGCCTTGCCCTCGAGGCTGAGGGCAGAGCCTTCGACCTTCTCGTAGTGCTCGAGCTGCAGCTGGAACAGCTTGATCATCTCCATCGCCGGGCCGGCCGCGCCGGCGATGGCGACGCCGCTGTGCTGGTCGGCCTGGACCACCTTCTCCATGCCGCGGTGGCTGATGAGGTTGCCGCTGGTGGCGCGGCGATCGCCGGCCATCACCACGCCATCGTCGAAGCGCAACGCGACACACGTGGTGGCGTGCGGCACCCCGAGGTCGGCGCCGTGCACGTCGGCGGTGAACGGCGACAGGCCGACTCGCTTGAGCAGTTCCGGGAAGTTCGAACCCGGATCGGTGCCGATCGGGAAGATGGGCATCGACATGGCGGTCACTCGCCGCCCTTCTGCACGTAGGACTTCACGAAGTCCTCGGCATTCGTCTCGAGGACCTCGTCGATCTCGTCGAGCAGATCGTCGAGTTCGGCCTTCAGCTTGTCGCCGCTCTCGGTGACCGGCGGGGCGGCCTCGACGGCCTCCTCGGTGCGACTCGGTGCTGGTTTCTGCTTCTGCGTGCGCTCGGCCATCGCTACCTCGTGTGTGTGTCGGCCAGTGGAGTCAGGCCCCGAGCTTCGCGAGGAGCTCGGCCGGGGTGTTGCTCTCGTCGATCAACCTTTGCACGGATTCTGCCGTGCCGCGCAATGGTTCCATCATCGGCACTCGTCGCAGCGGGTCGCGACCGACGTCGAAGACCAGGCTGTCCCAGTTGGCCGCCACCACGTCCTCGGGCCACTTCGCCAGGCAACGCCCGCGGAAGTAGGCCCGCGTGGTGGTGGGCGGCTCGGTCATCGCGGTGGCCACGTCGTCGTCGTCGACGAGGGTGTCGAGGCCGACGCGCAGTGCCAGACAGCGCTCGGCGCGCAGATCGTGGTACTGCAGGTCGAGGGCCTTCAGACGGGCGTCGTCGGGACGGGCGTCGTGCCGCTCGCGGTACCCGTCGACGACTCGACGCTTGGCCACCCAGTCCACCTGGTGCGCCACCGTCGCAGGGTCGGTCTCGAGCCCGGTGAGCACGGACTCCCACAGCGTCAGCACTTCGCGGCCGACGGTCTCGTCGACAGCAGCGAGGCCGTGGGTGCGCTCGTACTTCTGCGCCCGCTCGAGCAGCTGCCACTGCAGCTCCAACGCCGTGGCCCGCTGACCGTTGCGCAGCAGGATGGAACGACGCAGCGACGGGTCGTGGCTCACCTGGCGGATGGCCGCAACAGGGTTCGCCAACGCCAGGTCGTCGCCGAGCACGTCGTCCTCGATCATCGCCAGCAGGATCGCCGTCGCGCCGACCTTCAGGTACGTGGCGGTCTCGCTCATGTTGGCGTCGCCGACGATGACGTGCAGGCGCCGATACTTGGCTGCGTCGCAGTGCGGCTCGTCACGCGTGTTGACGATGGGCCGCTTCAGCGTGGTCTCGAGGCCGACCTCCTCCTCGAAGAAGTCGGCTCGCTGGCTGAGTTGGAACGGCACGTCCAACGCGGTGACCCCGGGCAGCTCGCAACCGACCTTGCCGGCACCGACGACCACCTGCCGGGTGACGAAGTGCGGGGTGATCTGCTGCACGATGCGACCGAAAGGCGTCTCGCGCGCGAGCAGGTAGTTCTCGTGGCAGCCGTAGCTGTTGCCCTTGCCGTCCGAGTTGTTCTTGTGGCAGAGGATCTCGGCACCGTTGGGCAGCATCGAGCGGGCCGCGTCCATCGACCGGCGGACGATCTCCTCCGCGGCGCGGTCGAACAACAGTGCCTCCCTGGCGGTGCGGCACTCGGGCGTGGAGATCTCCGGGTGGGCGTGGTCCACGTAGTAGCGCGCCCCGTTCGTGAGGACCGCATTCACGAGCTGCGTCTCGATTTCGGGGGCGAGCAGGTCGTCCACGCTGAAGCCGCGGGCGTCGCTGCCCGGATGCTCGTCCTCCAGGTCGAACGCCACCTTGCGTTGGTGGGCTGACAGGTAGGCGTTGATCAGCAGCGAGCTGGCGGTGACCGGGTTGCCGTCGGCGCCGCGCACGAGGATGCCGTACTCGGTCTCGATGCCGCACACCTTCGGGATCGCCATGGGCGCACCCTAACCCTGCAGCAGCGCCTTCGCCGCCTCCCAGGTGTCGTCCACGAGGTCCCATCCGGCGGCGTTCGTCTCCTCGTAGTGGTCCTCCGGTTCGCCCAGTTCGCGGCCCAGTGCTTGGCCGTAGCGGCAGACCGCGGCGAGGGCGCGCTCCGCGTTCGTCGGCGCCGCCGGCGGGGTGTCGGTGAGGCGGCGACACGTGGGTCCGTCCACGGCGTCCGGGGCGACGGCGAGACCCTCGTCGAACAGTTGCTGGCACGTGTAGCCGGTGTCGGTCGGCAACTCGAGATCCATGCACTTCAGCCGGTACTCGTTGAGCGGCACCCAGTAGCCGAGCTCGTCGCCACCGAGACCGACGGTGAAGGTCTGCGTCGTGGGCACCAGGTCGAGCAGCGCTCCCGGGATGGCGTAGTCCGTGCCCGTGGCGTGCAGGTCGGGGAACTCGAAGTACTTCGCGGTGTTGGTGACGAAGTCGCTGGGGAGGCCGATCACCAACTCCGGCGGCAGCTCGCCGGGCATGAACAGGAAGCCCACGTCGCCGAGGCGCAGCCAGGTGAGGCGAGTCTTGAAGACGTCGCCGGTGCGGATCTGGCTGTCGACGAGCGGCGTCAGGAGCGGATCGTCCTCGAATGCGCCGCCGTCGTCGGCGCAGGTCTGGTCGGTGAACGGCTTCGCCGTGCAGTTGTAGGCCTTCGGTGTCTGCCATCCGAGGTCGCCGTCGGCGAGCAGCACCCGGAAGCCGATGTTGGTGAGGCGGGTGTAGAACTCCTGGCGCTTCCACTCGATGGTGTCGAGCGCCACGTCCTTCGCGTCGGGCAACATCTCGAGCACGTGCGCTGCGAGCGCCGCGCCGATCGCGAACGTGCGCGAGAGGTTGCGGTCGCGGAGGTCCTTCGCGCCGGGCACCGGCTGCGCGCCGGCGGGAGCCGTCACGCCGTCGCCGACGGGGTGGGCGTCGTCGATCTGCCACACGTCGGCGCGGCCGGGGCCGATCTGGCTGCCCAGCGCGCCGTTGAAGTACAGCACTTCTCCGCCCACTTGTGCCTGTACCTGCTCGCGCACGATGCCCGGATAGTCGGCCGTGAAGTAGCGGCCCTCCGCGCTGCAGTCGTCGGCCGCCCAACCCTTCTGCGTGCACTGGGCCGTGATGTCGCCGGGCGGGTTCCAGCCGAGCGTGGTCTCAGGGTGACTGGCCCATTGCACGACGGTGGCGATCGCGTCGCCGGTCTCGACGTCCGACACCTGCAACACATTGAGGCGCGGGTCGACGATCAGCGGATCGCGCTGGTCGCTCTGACCGAAGCGGTGCTCCCCCGCCACCGAAGTCATCCGGGCCGGCAACAGCCCATTGCCGATGGCGTCGAGCGCGGCACCCGCCATCTGATCGGCGGCGTGGTCGTACCACTCGTCGTTGATGCTGAACGCACTGTCCGGGCCGTGGTGGTTGTGTGTCGCGCTGATGATGATCTGCGCGTCGGCGAAGTCGGTCGGGAGTTCGGCGCGGATGCGACGCTCGATCTCGTCCTGGTCGAAGGCGAAGAGCATGTACAGATCGGCCGTGATCATGATCACCTGCGTGTCGGCCTTCTGCAGCACGAGGGTTGTCGCGCGCAGGTCGTCGTGCACCCATGCGGCGTCGCCCTCACCGTTGCCCACGTCGACCGTGCCCTGGTCGAAGGTGGGGACGAACACGCCGATCGCGTTCGGGTCCACCGGGCTGGTCCAGCCCGGGGCGTCGGCGAGGTAGTCGGTGGTGCCCCCGACGGTCGGCAGGATGCTGCGGCTGGCCGCTGCGGCGAGCAATGGGTCCGCCGGCACCGTGGACGGTGTGGTGGTCTCGTCGACTTCCACGACGCTGGTCGCCGCCGACGTGGGTGTCGCGGTGGTGGCGGACGCGCCGCCACCGTCCCCGCTCGAGCACGCCGCCACCACCAGCGCGGCCGACAGCACGGCCACGATCATCCTGCGCATCCCAGTACCCCCCTGTTCCCCGGCCGCGGACCTTAGCGAGGTGTCAGACTCGGGCCGTGACTCACAGCGACGCGCTCGGCGATCAGGACTGGTTCGACATCACACGGCGCAACGCCCGGTCGGTGCAGACCACCATCGGCTGGATCTTCTGGGACCCGGGCGCGGTGCGTCGCTATGCCGACCTCGGGCTGCCCGAACATCTGGCCGGTCCGCTCGGCTACATGGCCGCCCGCGGTGCGCCGCTCGCCGGTGCCGGGCCCGAGGCCGTCATCGCTGCGTTCGGGTCGATCAGCCCTCTGGCCATCCGTGGCGTGTTCGGTCTGCTCGGTCCGTCCGAGCGGTTCCGCGACTTCTGGCAGGCGCGGGACGAGGCGGTCGTCGCCGGCCTGCGCGACCACGCGTCCGACATCATCGAGCCGCTCAGCGAGCTGGGACCGGTGCTGTGGCCGGTGGTCGAGCAGCTGCCGGTCGTCGGCCGCACGTTCTACGCCGCGCACCTGTCCATGCCCCGCTCCGAGGACCCGCTGTTGTCCGGCTGGCACGCCGTGAACTGCCTGCGCGAATGGCGCGGCGACACGCACTGGGCCGTGGTGGTGAGCGAAGGCCTGACGCACCCGGAGGCGAGCATTCTCCACAACGCCTGGATGCAGTACGAGGAGGACTGGCTGCCGAAGTCGCGCGGCACCAGCGCCGAGGATCTCGACGCGGGGTGGGAGGCGCTGCAGGCGAAGGGCCTCGCCACCGGCCGCGTGGTGTCGCCGGAGGGTCTGACCGTGCGCCGTCGCGTCGAGGACCGTACGGACGAGCTGACCACGCTCCCCTGGCGCCTGCTCGGCGAGGAGCGGTCGCGCTGGTTCGCCGAGGCCTTCGAGCCCCCGTGCGAACTGCTGCTGCGACGTGTCGATGACACTGCAGGCCCCAACTACCAACCCGCCAGCCGCGTCCGCTCCTGGGATCGGTAGCGGCCGGCGCGCTACAGGTACTGGCCGGTGGCGACGCGTTCGATGGCGCGGCCACCTTCGCGATCGGCAGCCTCGCGGCCCTTCACGAGCGTGCGGATGAACACGATGCGCTCGCCCTTCTTGCCGGAGATCTTCGCCCAGTCGTCCGGGTTGGTGGTGTTCGGCAGGTCCTCGTGCTCCTTGTACTCCTGCTTGATGGAGTCGAGCAGGTCCTGCAGGCACACGCCCCTGGCGCCACCGGCGATCACACGCTTGATGGCCAGCTTCTTGGCGCGGCGCACGATGTTCTCGATCATGGCGCCCGACGCGAAGTCCTTGTAGTAGAGGATCTCCTTGTCGCCGTTCTGGTACGTCACCTCGAGGAACTGGTTCGCCTCGTCCGAGCGGTACATCTCTCGCACGGTGGTACGGATCATCTCCGGCACCTCGGCGCCGGCGGCGATCGGGATCTCGTCGGTGAGGTAGCGGGCGAAGATCGCCTCGGCGGCCACCTCGTTCGGCCGCTCGATCTTGATCTTCACGTCCAGACGACCGGGACGCAGGATCGCCGGGTCGATGAGGTCTTCGCGGTTCGTCGCTCCGATGACGATGACGTTGCGCAGGCCCTCCACACCGTCGATCTCGGCGAGCAACTGCGGGACGATGGTGCTCTCCATGTCGCTGGAGATGCCCGAGCCGCGGGTGCGGAACATCGAGTCCATCTCGTCGAAGAACACGATGACCGGCCAGCCCTCCTCGCTCTTCTCACGCGCACGCTGGAACACGAGGCGGATCTGCCGCTCGGTCTCGCCGACGTACTTGTTCAGCAGCTCGGGGCCCTTGATGTTGATGAAGTAGCTGCGGCCCTTCTCGCCGCCGGTCTTCTCCGCCACCTTCTTCGCGAGCGAGTTGGCCACGGCCTTCGCGATCAGCGTCTTGCCGCAGCCGGGAGGACCGTAGAGCAGGATGCCTTTCGGCGCCGGCAACTGGTGCTCGGCAAACAGGTCGGCGTACAGGAACGGCAACTCGACGGCGTCGGCGATCTCCTCGATCTGCGTGTCGAGGCCGCCGATGTCCTGGTAGCTGATGTCGGGCACCTCCTCCAGCAGCAGGTCCTCGACCTCCGGCCGGGGCAGCTTCTCGAGCAGCAGGTTGCTGCGGGCATCGAGCCGCATCGTGTCGCCGCTGCGCAGGTGCACGCCGCGCAGCACATCGGCGAGTTCGCACACCCGCTCTTCGTCGGCGCGGCCGACGACCAGCGCGCGCACGCCGTCCTCCATCAACTCCTTGATCGTGACCACCTCGCCGACGATCTCCGGTTGACGAGCCTGGACGACGTTGAAGCTCTCGTTGAGCACCACCTCGGCGCCACGCTCGAGCATGTCGTGGTCCACGTCGGGGTGCAGGCTGACCCTCATCTTGCGGCCGCTCGTGAGCACGTCGACCGTACCGTCGTCGTTCTTGCCGACCACCACGCCGTACGCGGCGGGCGGCTGGCTGAGCTTGTCGACCTCGTCGCGCAACGCGGCGATGTGTTCGCGGGCCTCACGCAGGGTGTAGCTGAGCTTCTCGTTCTGCGAGACAGCGTGGGCGAGCTGCCCCTTGGTCTCCAACAGCCGCTCCTCGAGCGCACGCTGGCGCTTCGGGGCGTCCGCCAGCTTGTGGCGGAGCTGGTTGATCTCCTCCTCCAGCACCATCACCTGGGCCTGGAGAACGGCTTCGGTCTCGGACCCGTCTGCGTCACCGTCGCTCATGTCGGGAACCTAACACCGGCCGAATCGCGGCTGTCGACACAATGCGGAGAAACTAGGTTTCCGCCGCAACGGCTGTATATGCTCGCCCTTGTCTCATCCCAACGACGAGGAGCTACAACGAGATGAAGGTCTGGATCGACCAGGATCTGTGCACCGGCGACGGTCTCTGCGAAGAGATCGCGCCCGACGTCTTCACCCTGCTCGACGACGGCCTGGCCTACGTCAAGGAGGGCGACAAGGTGTACGCCACCGCCAAGGGTCTCCCGCAGGGTGCCGACGGCTTGGCCAACATCCCCGACAACCGCCTCGACGCGGTCATCGAGAGCGCCGAGGAGTGCCCCGGCGAGTGCATCTTCATCGAGCCCTGAGCTCGACAGCACACACGATCTGAGACGAAGGCGGCCCTCCGGGGCCGCCTTCGCCGCGTCCGGAGTCGCGCTGAGGGCGTGTGTCCCATCTCAGACGACGGGGTTCATGCACAGAGCGCACAGACCGGGCACTGGGCGCTCCCCGTGGCGAGGTTGCTTGCTCTCGAAGCGGGTGCGGTCGAGCGTCGCCGCGGGGTGTCGCATTCCGTACCCATGGGCGCGCTTCACCACCGAATCCGTCGCATTTCGCACCCATGGGTCCGGGAAGCGACACGAATGTCGCCGAACGCGCCCGACCACCACCCACTTCCAGAGCAATGCAGCATCCGCTGTGCGGCGGCCAGGTCGCGAGCGCAGATCTGCC
>JBMOGW010000170.1:0-7712 GCA_049318165.1 Ilumatobacteraceae bacterium | reverse complement strand
TTCCGCTACGGCAACACCGAGCTGGCCGACGCGATCATCAAGGACGGCCTGTGGTGCGCGTTCGACGCCTGCCTGATGGGCCTCGGCACCGAGCGCTACGCGGCCGGCGGCATCACCCGCGAGCAGCAGGACGACCTGGCGATGAAGAGCAACGAGCGCGCCGCCAACGCCATCAAGGAAGGCCGCCTCGCCGACGAGATCGTCCCGATCGCCATCCCCCAGCGCAAGGGCGACCCGATCCTCGTCGAGACCGACGAGGGTGTGCGGCCCGGTACGACGATGGAGTCGCTCGGCGGCCTGAAGCCCGCCTTCGACAAGGAGGGCACGATCACCGCGGCCAACGCATCGCAGATCAGTGACGGCGGCTCGGCCATCGTGATGATGAGCGAGAAGGCGGTCGCCGCCCGGGGCGTGCAGCCCCTCGGCCAGTTCGTCAGCTACGGCATGGTGGCCGGCCCCGACAGCGCGTCGCTGCTGCAGCAGCCGAGCCGGGCGATCAACGCCGCGCTCGCCCGCGCCGGCAAGACCGTCGCCGACGTCGACCTGTTCGAGATCAACGAGGCGTTCGCCGCCGTGGGCATCGCCTCGATGGCCGACCTCGGCATCAGCGACGAGATCGTCAACGTGAACGGTGGCGCCATCGCCCTCGGCCACCCGATCGGCATGAGCGGCAACCGTCTGGCGCTCACCCTGCTGCACGAGCTGCGCCGCCGCGGTGGTGGCCTCGGTGCCGCCGCCCTGTGCGGTGGCGGCGGCCAGGGCGACGCCCTGCTGGTCCGCACGGTCTGAGCGGTCGGGACTGGCCTCCGCTTCGCTTCGGCTGCTCCCTCCGTGCGGATCCTCCGCTGGCGCTCCGTTCCCGCCACGCGACACATCTCCACCCTCCAGGGGAACCACTCACCAGCGCGGTGAGGGTCTGCTCCGGCACGCATTCACCACGGTGAGCAGGGGGTTTGCTGCGCGAAGTGATGATCGGAGGTGTTGTGTTACAAAGGTTGACATATTCGGACGATCCTCGTAATGTAACCGCAACAAACACGACGAGGTACGGCGACGCACCCCGAACGTGTCACCGATCTGAGGTACCGCTTCTGGAGCTGGCCCGTCCGCCCGCTACCAGGTCCAGGGGCGGTACCTCAGCCCATTTTTCGGGCACGTGCCAGCGGAATGGAGCGGTCGGCTCAGGTGGTGACGTCGCGGCGGCCCTCGAGGGCCCTGCCGAGCGTCAGTTCGTCGGCGTACTCCAGGTCGCCACCCACCGGCAGGCCACTGGCGATTCGGGTGACGCGCACGCCGAAGGGCTTCATCATCCGGGCGATGTACATCGCCGTCACTTCGCCCTCGGTGTTCGGGTTCGTGCAGAGGATGACCTCCTGCACGTCCTCGGGCTCGATGCGCGCGAACAGCTCCTTCATCTTCAGCTGCTCGGGTCCGATGCCCTCGAGCGGGCTCATCGCGCCGAGCAGCACGTGGTACCGCCCACGGAACTCACCGGTCTTTTCGATGGCGACGATGTCGCGGCTCTCCTCCACCACGCACAACACGCTGGAGTCGCGGCGCTCGTCGAGGCAGATCGGGCACAGCTCGCCCTCGGCGACGTTCCAGCAGCGCGAACAGAACCGCACTCGCGCCTTGGCTTCGGTGATGGCGATGGCCAACCGGGCGACGTCGTCGTTGGGCAGCTTGAGCAGATGGAACGCGATGCGCTGGGCCGACTTGGGCCCGATGCCGGGCAGCCGGCCGAGCTCGTCGATCAGCGCCTGGACAGGTTGGGTGTAGACCGCGGACATCAGCTCACTCGTCGATCATCTGCGACCCGGGAAAGGCCTGCAGCAGACGGTCGGTGGGAGTGACGACGGTCTCCGGCGGCGCATCGACCAGATCGCTGAGGTCGACTTCGTCGTCCGGCGGTGGCGGCGGCGCGGTGGGCGCCTCCAGCGGCGCGGGTGCGGCGTCATCGGCAGTCGCTGCGCCATCGACCACCAAGAGGATGGGCACCACACCGCCGAGCACCTTGCGCATTGCGGCCTCGACGTCGCCCAACTGCTGCAGGCACTTCGCGCTGGTCGGCTCGTTGGGCGTGGCGATGACCACCGCACCGTCACGGGTGCCGAGCAGCTTGGTGGTGGAGAACATCGCCTTGGTGAGTCCCTTCAGCGACGGCATGATGTCGGACGCCCAGACGGCGGCGGCATGATCGGCGGTGACACTGCCGGACGCAGCCGGAGCCGCTGGAGCGGCGGCCGGCGCCGGAGTGGGCGCCGGGCGTGGCGCCGCGGCAGGCGTGGGATCGCGCGGTGGTGCGGACTCCGCCGGCGCAGCCGGGGTCGGTGGCGCAGGTGCCGGAGCGGGCGCCGGTGCCGCGGCGACCGGGGCCGGTGCAGCAGCGGGGGCCGACCGCGCACGCCCACCCAACGCAGCACGACCAGTGGTCGGGTCGATGGGCGTCGGTCGCGGGATCGGGCCGGTGGGCTCGCGCACCACCGACTGCTGCTCGAGCCGCTCGATCCGGTCGAGCAGCACCGCGACATCGACGCTCGACGCCTCGTGGGTCAACTGCACCAACGCCACCTCGAGCAGCAAGCGCGGATCGGGCGCGTGGCGCATTTCGACCAGCATCTCGCCCAACCGCTCCATCGCCCGCACGATCGACGCCGCACCCATGCGGTGCGCCAGGTCGGCGACCTCGGCGGCGCGCTGCGTGGGCAACTGCACCAGCTCGGGCGCCATCAACGAGAGGAAACAGTCGCGCAGGTGCCGCACGATGTCGTCGGTGAGCGTGCGCGGGTCGCGCCCCTGCTGCACCGCGTGGGCGACGACCGTGAGGGCACGGCCGGGATCGTGCTCGATGAACGCCTCGATGAACTCGTCGAGGGGGGTGGTCTCGAGTGCGACACCACCGCTCGCGGCCACGAGCTCGAGCGCGGACACCGTGTCGCGAGCCGAACCGCCACCCTGGCGGAGCACCGACTGCAACGCCGTCTCGTCGAGTTCGATGCCGGCATCCGAGGCGAGCCACTTGATGTGCGACTCCATCACGTCCATCGGCAGCAGGTGGAACTGCAGATGCTGCGTGCGGCTGCGGATGGTGTCGGACACCTTCTGCGGATCGGTGGTGGCGAGCACGAACACGACGTGCGGCGGCGGTTCCTCGAGCGTCTTCAACAGCGCGGCCTCGGCCGCCTTGGAGAGCATGTGCACCTCGTCGAGGATGTACACCTTGTGGCGACCCGGCGTGCCCAGCGACGCCTTCTCGATGAGGTCGCGCATCGCATCGACGCCGTTGTTGCTGGCCGCGTCGAGTTCGTGCACGTCGTAGCTGGTGCCACGCTCGACCGCCAGACAGCTGTCGCACTCGCAACATGGCTCGCCGTCCTGCGGGTGCTCGCAGTTGAGGACCTTCGCGAGGATGCGCGCCGACGTGGTCTTGCCCGTGCCACGCGGGCCGGAGAACAGGTAGGCCTGCCCTTCGCGGTGGTTGATGACCGCGTTGCGCAGCGCCCGGACGACGTGCTCCTGCCCCTTCACCTCGCTGAATCGGCGGGGGCGGTAGCGGCGGTAGAGCGACTGCGTGGCCATCGATGCGACTCTACCCAGGGGGTGCGACACCGCAGGCACGAGCCGCGCTGGCACCCTTCGGGGAGGTGGGGGGAACTAGCCTCGTCCCAGTTCGATGAACCTTCACCGCCCGGCCATCCTGTCCGCACCTCGCTGGTGCGTCGCATTGCTCCTTGCAGTGCTGGTCTCGGCATCCTGGGCATCGACCGCATCGGCGGCGGACAACTCGCTGTCCTCCAGCGCCCCGGCGCCGAACAGCACCGTCGACACCTACCCGACGACGATGACGCTGAGCTTCGCCCAGCCGATCGGCCCCAGCCCGCAGGTGACGATGGCCTGCGGCGACCCCGGTGTGGTGCAATCACTGTCCAAGCCGCTGCTGCTCGCGGACCAGACCACGGTCACGGTGGACCTGCTCGCCCCGGCGCCGAAGGGTGTCTGCACGGTCAGCTGGCGCGTCACCGACACCAACCTGCAGCCCGCCGGCTCGGGCAGCTTCAGTTTCACCATCACCAATGACACGGCGGTCACCACGACCGCGCCCACCAGCACCACCCTGGCCGGCGCCACCGGCAGCACCGTGCTGGGCGCCACCACGACGACGACGGTCGCCGTGCCGGTCACCACCGCCGTCGCCGGCGACGGCACCACCGAGGGCGGCGGCAGCAGCGGCCCACTCGGCCTGTTCCGCCTGCTGTCGACGCTGGGCATGGCGATGCTGCTCGGCGGCCTGGTGGTCATCGCCGTCGCCTGGCCGGAGGGCGTGGAGTACATCCTCACCGTCCGCTACCTGCGCACCGCGTGGATCCTCGCCCTCGTGTCCACGTTCCTGTTCGTGGGCGCGCTGACCGCGCAACAGACGGGCAACGGATTGGGATCGTCGCTCGTCCCCACCGCGTGGACCGACGCGCTCGACACCACCTCGGGCAAGGCAGCAGTGCTGCGGTTCATCCTTCTGATCGCCGCGGTCTACGTGGTGATGCGGCCCGAGCGGGTGATCGACAACACCACGCAGGTGATGGCGCTCGGGCCTGCCGCGCTGGCCGTCGCCACCCTGGCGTTCAGCCGCGAGGAGTTCGGTCTGATCGAGTGGGCCGCCGGTGCAGTGCACGCAGTGGCGATGGCCGTCTGGCTGGGCGGCCTGCTGCTGTTGACGCGCGTCGTGCTCGCCGGCCCCGGCGACGAGGACCTCGTGCACGCCGTGCGCGGCTTCGCTCGCATCTCCACACCGGCGTTGATCGCCACCGTGGCGACCGGTGCCGTCCTGCTGTTCCGCCTCGACCGCGGCCACCTGGGCAGCAGCCACGGGCTGGTGCTGATCGTGAAGACGTTGTTCGTGTCGATCATGGTGTTCGTCGGTGTCGCCGCTCGGCAGTTCATCAACCAGCGCGTCGCGCGGAGTTCGGTGATGACCGCGCCTCTCGCCACTCGACTTCGACGTGCCCTCGGCATCGAGGCGGTCGTGGGCGTGGTGGTGCTCGCCCTCACCGCATGGCTGCTGGCGCTCACGCCTCCCGGGCTCGCGGCGGGCAGTGGCCCGTCGCTCGACATCCAGCCCGCCCATCAGTTCGTCACCCCCGCCGGCGACGTCGACGTGCGGGTCGCGTTCACCGAGCGCGTGGGTCCCAACGACGTGCGCATCGAGGTGGTCAAGCCCGAGCAGGCGGTGGCCGGCCTCGGCGTCGACTTCCTGCCCCCCGCCGGCACCGCCGGCACCGGAATGACCATCTCGCCCATCCCGCTCACCGGGGCGGGCGTGGCCGTGCTGCCCAAGAGCACCGGCTTCACGCTCGACACCGCGGGCACCTGGACCGTCGTGGTGCGACTGAACGGCAGCGAGGTGCAGCGCCAGACGATCTACGTCGGCGACCCCGCCGCGCTCCCCACCACCGTCACCACGACGGCACCCACCGGCTGAATCCGCCCGCAGAACTTCAGTTCGGTGGGACGGGCCGCCCGCGACTCTTCAGGGGTTGGGGGCGACGAGACGAGCGAACGGGACGGGCTGGGCCACCTCGAGCTGGTCGTAGGTGCACGAGTCCGGGTCACGGTCGGGCCGCCAGTGCAGGAACGTCGACCCGTGACGGAAGCGGCCCTCCTGCAGCTGCCCGAACGTCACCTCGGCCACACGCTCGATGCGCAGCGGCACCCAGCTGAGGTCCTTGCCGGCGTTCCATCTGCTGCCGCCGCCGGGCATCCGCTGGTCGGGCGCCTGCTGTTGCGAGAACTCCGCCCACTCCCGCCACGGGTGTCCGTCGAGCGCGTCGTGCGTGAGCGGCTCGAGCTCGGCCAGCAGCTCGGTGCGCCGCTTCGCGGTGAACGACGCGGCGACACCCACGTGGTGCAGCGCTCCGTCGCCGTCGAACAGGCCGAGCAGCAACGATCCGACGCCCTTGCCGTCCTTGTGCACGCGGTAGCCGGCGATCACGCAGTCCGCGGTGCGGCGGTGCTTCACCTTCACCAGCGTGCGCTTGTCCGGGGTGTACGGGTCGGCCAGCCGCTTGGCGATCACGCCGTCGAGACCGGCGCCTTCGAACTCGGTGAACCACTGCCGGGCGATCGTGACGTCGGTGGTGCTCGGACAGAGGTGGACCGGCGCTGACGCGCGCTCCAACGACGAGCGCAGCAACGACAGCCGTTCATGCAGCGCCACGTCCAGCAGCGAACGGTCGCCGAGGGCGAGCACGTCGAACGCGACGAACGACGCGGGGGTCTCGGCGGCCAGGCGACGCACCCGTGACGCGGCGGGATGGATGCGTTGCAACAGCGCGTCGAAGTCCAACCCACGGTCGTCGGCAGCCGGCACGACGATCTCGCCGTCCATGACGCACCGCTCCGGCAGGTCGCGCAGCATCGGCTCGAAGAGTTCGGGGAAGTACCGGTTGAACGGTCGCTCGTTGCGGCTCGCCAACTGCAGTTCGTCGCCGTCACGGAACACGATGCAACGGAACCCGTCCCACTTCGGCTCGTAGTGCCAACCGTCGCCTTCGGGAATGTCGTCCATCAGCTTCGCGAGCATCGGCGCGAGCGGTGGCGAGAGGGGGAGCGACATCGCCGACATCTTGCCCCACTCCGCGCGACCGTGCTCCATGTGAACGTGTCGGGCGGCGCCCACTAGCGTGGTCCGACGTGACCTCGAACCCCATGGCCGACAAGCTCGACGACCTGCGCCAGCGCCGGGAGCAGGCGTACCACGCCGGCTCGCAGCGCTCCGTCGAGCGCCAGCACGAGAAGGGCAAGATGCTTGCCCGCGAGCGCATCGAGTACTTCCTCGACCCGGGCAGCTTCCAGGAACTCGACCTCCTCGCCCGCCACCGCGCCCAGGCCGCCGGCCTTGAGGAGCGCCCGTACACCGATGGCGTCATCACCGGTTGGGGCAACGTCGACGGCCGCAAAGTGTTCGTGTTCAGCCAGGACTTCACCGTCTTCGGCGGCGCGCTCGGCGAGGTGTTCGCCGAGAAGATCCACAAGTTGATGGACCTCGCCCTCAAGGTGGGCGCGCCGGTCGTCGGCCTCAACGACGGCGCCGGCGCCCGCATCCAGGAAGGCGTGGTCAGCCTCGCCAGCTACGGCGGCATCTTCTACCGCAACGTGCTGTCGAGCGGCGTGGTGCCGCAGATCTCGGTGATCCTCGGGCCGTGCGCCGGCGGCGCCGTGTACAGCCCGGCGATGACCGACTTCATCTTCATGGTCCGCGAGACCAGCCACATGTTCATCACCGGTCCGGACGTGGTGAAGACGGTGACGGGCGAAGAGGTGACGCTGGAGGAACTGGGTGGCGCGATGAGCCACGCCAGCAAGAGCGGCGTCGCCACGTTCGTGTCGGCCGACGAGAAGGCCTGCCTCGACGACGTGCGCTTCCTGCTCAGCTTCCTGCCGAGCAACAACCTGGAGGAGCCGCCCGCGGTCGACACCGGCGACGACCCCGACCGGCTGTGCCCTGATCTGCAGACCATCCTCCCGGCCTCGCCGAACCAGCCGTACGACATGAAGAAGGTCATCAAGGAAGTCGTCGACGACGGCGAGTTCTTCGAGTACTTCCCGCACTGGGCGAAGAGCATCGTCTGCGGCTTCAGCCGGGTCGACGGTCAACCCGTCGGCATCGTCGGCAACCAGCCGATGATCCTCGCCGGCGTGCTCGACATCGAGAGCTC
>JBMOGW010000169.1:0-7790 GCA_049318165.1 Ilumatobacteraceae bacterium | reverse complement strand
GCCGGCAAGACCACCACGCTGTACGCCTCGCTGCTCGAGGTGAACTCGGCCGGCAAGAACATCACCACGGTGGAAGACCCGGTGGAGTACGTGTTCCCCGGCATCAACCAGATCCAGACGAACGACCAGGCGGGCCTGACGTTCGCCACCGGCCTCAAGGCCATCCTCCGTCAGGACCCCGACGTGATCCTCGTCGGTGAGATCCGTGACGCGGACACCGCACGCATCGCCGTGCAGTCCGCTCTCACCGGTCACCTCGTGTTGTCGTCGCTGCACGGCACCGACAGCGTGGCCGCGCTGCACCGCTTCCTCGACATGGGCATCGAGGCCTTCCTCATCGCCTCGTCCGTGGTCGGCGTCATCGGTCAGCGTCTGCTCCGCCGGGTGTGCGACTCGTGCAAGGAGCCGTACACGCCGGGCGCCGACGAGCTGGCGGTGTTCCGTCAGCACAGCGGTGGCAGCGAGAAGAGCACCTTCTACCGCGGCGCCGGCTGCAACTTCTGCGCCGGCACGGGCTACCGCGATCGCATCGGTGTCTACGAGCTGCTCCGCATCACGCCGGAGCTCCGCCGTCTGATCGTCGGTTGGGCCACCACCGAAGAACTGCGTCGACTCGCCGTCGCTCAGGGCATGCGCACGATGCTGCGCGAGGCCATGGCGCTCGTCGAGAACGACGTCACCACCATCCCCGAAGTCGTCCGAACCCTGTTCGCCAGCTAGGAGCCAGTCATGCCCAGGTTCGCCTATGCAGCCATCGATGCCAACGGCCAGTCGGTCGAAGGCGTCACCAAGGCCTCCACGCTGGGTGAGGCGCGAGCCCACATCCAGGCGAAGAGCCTCTACCCGGTGAAGATCGAGGAGAAGCGCGGCAAGCTCGCCATCGAACTCACCAAGGAGAAGGTGAAGAAGAAGGAGTTGATGCACTTCACGCGTCAGCTCGCCGTCTTCGTGAAGGCCGGCATCCCGCTCACCGAGGCGATGGAGATCATCGGCGACGAGACCGCCGACGTCGCCCTGCAGCGCACCATTTCGCACATGGTGGAGGAGATCCGCAACGGCGGCACCCTCTCCGGTGCGGCCGCCAAGCACCCCGAGGCGTTTCCGAAGTACTACATCGGCATCCTCAGCTCGGCCGAGATGACCGGTCGTCTGGACGAGACCCTCGAGAACCTGGCGGGCTACCTGGAGCGCGAGTTGGAGACCCGAGCGAACGTCGTGTCGTCGCTCTCGTACCCGGGCGTCGTCATGGTGCTCGCCGTCTTCACGGTGGCCGTGCTGGCCGGCTACGTGCTCCCGCAGTTCAAGCCGCTGTTCGAGGAGCTCGACGCCGACCTGCCGTTCATGACGCGAGCACTGCTGTTCGTCGCAACGCTGTTCAGCACGATGTGGTACATCCCCTTCACCATCGGCGGTGCGTTCACCGCCTGGATCGTGTGGATGTTCAAGTCCGAATCGGGGCGCAACTTCAAGGACCACTTCGTCCTGAAGATCCCGGCGGTGCGCGGCATCGTCGAGTACGCGATCCTCGAGCGGTTCTGCCGCATCCTCGGCGCCATGGTGTCGGCCGGTGTGCCGCTGCCGGACGCGATGAAGACCACCACGGACGCGACGAGCAACGTCGTCTACCGCGAGCGCCTTGCCGAGGCACAGGTGGAGATGCTGGAGGGTGGCGGCTTCGCCCGCCCGCTCGCCAACACCGAGCTGTTCCCCGGTGCTGCGAAGCAGATGTTCAAGGTGGGCGAGGAGACGGGAACGCTCGACGAGCAGCTCCACGTCGCCAGCTACTACTTCGACCGCGAGTTGCAGCAGCGCTTGAAGAAGTTCACGACGATGTTCGAGCCGTTGATGATCGTCTTCGTCGGTCTCGTCGTCGGCTTCGTGGCCGTCGCCCTCGTGCAGGCCATGTACGGCGTGATGGACAGCATGAAGCAGGGCTGAGCCCCGCACCCCGAATCCGGGACCAACCAGCCGGCACCCCGACCTCCTCGCCACATGAGTCGGGGTGCCGGCGCGTTCGGGCCATGGACGTCGTCGCGCTGCGGCGGCGAACCTGTCCATCGATGACCGAACTCGCGCCATGACCGGAGAACGAGCGATGGAGGCGCCCCCGATGACGCCTCCATCGCGTCCGCACACAGCACCCTCGCGTTCGGGGCCGCTGACACGGTCTGTCGGGAACAAGTCCCTGCCACGGTGATACCCCGCGGAAGCGAATCGGCTCTAGGGCCGAACGTCCCCGCCGGGAGTGCGCTGTGACCCAACGGTGATGGATCGCATCGCGCCTACGCTCAGCGGCGTGCTGGTACCGCTGCCGAGAACGCTGGAGTGGGGCGAAGGGTGGTTCGAGTTCGACGCCACCACCGCCGTCGCCGCCGACCCCGAGCTGGTCTCGCTGGCGAGCCGTTGGTGCGACGAGCTCGGCGCACTGTTGGCGGCGCCACCGACGCGCGCCGCACAGGGCCGCGTGGAACTGCGCCTGCATGCGCACCGCAGCGACCTCGGCGACGAGGGATACGAGTTGTTCGTCGAGTTCGACGGCATCGGCATCGTCGCTGCCACACCGCACGGCGCTTGGAACGCGACGCGCACCGTGCGGCAGCTGCTCGACGGTTCCCGGGTTCGCGCCGCGCACGTGGTGGACACGCCCCGATTCGAATGGCGCGGCGCCATGCTCGACGTCGCCCGGCACTTCTTCGGTGTCGACGACGTCTGCCGGTTCATCGAACTGATCAGCCGGTTCAAGCTCAACCGGCTGCACCTGCACCTCACCGACGACCAGGGCTGGCGGCTCGAGATCCCCGGCCGACCCGCCCTGACGGACGTGGGCGGCGCCACCGCGTGCCTGAGTGACGACGGGGGCTGGTTCACCGCCGCCGACTGGGCGCGCATCAACGCCCACGCCGCCGCACACTTCGTCACCGTCGTGCCGGAGATCGACCTGCCCGGCCACACGCGCGCCGCACTGGTGTCGGTGCCCGAGTTGAACCCGGACGGCGTCGCGCCCGAGCCGTACACCGGCATGGAGGTGGGTCACAGCTCGCTGCGCATCGACCTGCCCGCCACCGAGCCGTTCCTGGTCGACGTGATCGCCGCCGTGGCCGCGATGACGCCCGGGCCGTACGTGCACATCGGAGGCGACGAGGCGCACTCCACCGAGCGCGCCGAGTACGTGGCGTTCATCGAACTGCTCCAGCGCGAGGTGGGTCGCCACGGCAAGCGGATGGTCGGCTGGGAGGAGATCACCTCCGCCGAGCTGCACCCGCACACGCTCGTGCAGTTCTGGCTGCGTGCCGAGACTGCGGCGGCGGCACCGGCCGGGTGCCGGTTCGTGATGTCGCCGTCGAGCCACACGTACCTCGACATGAAGCACCGTGATGGCGACCCTCTCGGGCGGCGCTGGGCCGGGATGATCGACATCGACGCCGTCTACGGCTGGGACCCGGCGATGCTGATCGACGGGGTCGACGACTCGCGGATCGCCGGCGTGGAAGCGCCGCTGTGGACCGAGAAGGTGCGCACGTTCGCCGCCGTGCAGACACTGTGCTTCCCACGGTTGGTGTGCCTCGCCGAGGTGGGCTGGACACCGCAGCACGAGCGCTCGTGGGAGACGTTCGAGCCGCGCCTCGCCGTGGTGACGGCCGCGCTCGAGGCCGACGGTGTGCCGGTCTACCGGCCGTCCGAGAAGCGCACGCCGAGCGCCGACAGCTGACGGTCCAACACGTCGATCGCAGGGAGCTCCTGCGTCGGCAGCTCGTGGAAGGCCGGGGCGGTGCCCGAGCGCGCCGTCGCGACCGGACCATTGGCGATGCCTGCGCTCGCGGCCTCGCCATCCGCCTCGTCGCCGTCCGCATCCTCGTCGGCCGCCGGTTTGTTCCGTATCCAGGGCATCAGGAGCAACAGCGCGATGCCACCGATGGCGCCACCGACGAACCACGGGTTGGCGAACAGCATGACCAGCCGGCCCGCCTGCGGCAGGGTCCACATCGGCCGGCCGACGATGTCGTCGGCGGTGAACGTGAACGGATCGGGTAGGTCACGATTGTCGCCCTTGGTCATGAAGGTGCCGTCGTCGCGCACCGCCAGGATGCGGTGGACGACGTACGACCCGTGCCCCGGTTGCCCGTCGGGGATCTTGAACACCACCACGTCGCCCGGGCGTGGGTCGTCGACGGAGCGGACGATGATGGCGTCGCCGAGGTGGAACTTGGGTTCCATCGACGGGCCCTGCACCATGATGAACCGAGCGGTGCCGCCCCAGTTCACCGGCCAGAGGAACCAGACGAACACCAGCACCAGGCCGAGCATCACGAGGTCGAGCACGTCGTGCAGCACGTGCCGGGAGCCGGTGGCGTGCGCCGTGATCGTGAGGTGGTGCGTCTGCTGCGGTTCGTGCGCGAGCGATCGACGTGTCGCGGCGACGTGCGCTGCGGAGGTGTCGATCGTGGCGGTCATGGTGATGCGGGGTAGAGCGCGAAGTCCCAGTACCTCAGGGCGTTGCCCGAGAGCTGGTAGATGCCGTGGCGGGTGCCGTTCAGCACCGTGAGCTGTGTGGGGGTGAGGGTGACCGTTGCTCGGATCACACCGTTCACCCGCAGGGTCGCGGTGTTGTTGAGCCGTGTGAACCGGAGGCGGGCCTCGTTCAGGTTGCCGGGAATCGTCCCGGTGGCGAGGGTGGTGATCGTCGAGCCGTTCACCAGTTGGATGGCGGCGATGTTCGGGCCGATGATCACGCCGGCGAGCATCGAGGCCGTGCCGCTGGGGTTGCTGCGGTTGAGGATCAGGCCACCGATTCGGTCCTTGTTGTCGAAGTGGCTGATGGAGACCTCGACCGATGCATTGACCGTGGGGCCGACCACCGTGGCCTGCCCGGCGCCGTTGACGCGGAGCACCTTGCCGGCGATCTGCCAGTCCCCCGTGTTGACCGTCCACGTCCCGCCGCCACACCCGACCGGACGACCGTCGAGGTTGTTCTTGGTGGGCTGAGGCGTCGTGAACGAATCACACGCCACCGGCACGGTGAGAGGGTTGATGGTGGTGGTGGTCGTCGGCGGCAGCGTCGTGGTGGTCGTCGGCGGCAGCGTCGTGGTGGTCGTCGGCGGCAGCGTCGTGGTGGTCGTGAGTTGGTTCGGCGGGACTGTCTGGTCGAGGCTCGTCGAGTACAGCGTGTTCGAGCGCAGACCGCCGAGGCTCGCAGCGCTGGCACCGACGGCCGTGGCGATGATCATCCCCCCGAGAAGGGAGAGCACCAGGCCACGCCCGCCGAACGCCAGGCGCTGCGGCCTCCGACTCATGTCAGCCCTGGATGACCAGGGACACGCCGTCGACGAGCGCCGCATCAGCGCCGTTGACGCTGAAGGACGCCGTGGCGGACGCACCGGTGCCCGTGACGAGAAGGCTCGACGCGTTGGTCGAGGACAACGACGCGTTGCCTTGACGCAGGGTCAGCGTGGCGTCGAGGCCGTTGCAGGCGGTGCTGATGCCCGTGAGCGTCACGCCGCTGATCTCGTTCTTCCCGCTGACCGCGTTGTAGCCGGTGGTGTAGCTGATGTTCATTCCATCGCTGTCGCACGACGCCACGATGGTGTCGCCCGAACCGACGCTGTCGCTGTTCAGGTTGCCGAGGCTCGACGCGGAGGCACCCGCGATCCCGGCGATGGTGATGCTCGCCAGGACGGCGAGCGCAAGCTTGCGAGGCTTGAGCATGGTGAGATTCCCTTTTCTCTTGCGAACACCACCCCGATTGGTGGCGAAGGAGTTCTCGGCACATCTGTTCAGTTCTTGAGCAGAAGTTGATCTCGTTCATGGATCGAATCTTGATCTTCGGAAGTTGACACGACACGTAGCAAGTTTTCTGACTGGGAGTAACATCGCACCATGGCGCTCGATCCGAAGAAGTGGACCCTGAAGACGAACGAGGCCTTCGCCGCGGCGATCGACCAGGCGAAGTCGTTCAACAACCCCGAGCTCACGCCCGACCACCTGATGGCCGCGTTGATGCGCCAGGAGGACACCATCGTGCCCGCCGTGCTGGCCAAGCTCGGCCTCGCACCGTTGATGGTGCGCAACAAGGCGGACGAAGCCGTCGGCAAGTTGCCCAAGGCGTACGGCGGCAGCGAGCCGCGGATGAACCGCGAGCTCGACAACGTCATGCAGAACGCGGCGTCCTACCAGAAGGACCTCAAGGACGACTTCCTGTCGGTCGAGCACCTCCTGCTCGCGATGAACAGCCGCCTGGGCATCGGCAGCGAGGAACTGCTGCAGGCCCTGAAGGAGGTGCGCGGCAGCCACCGGGTCACCAGCCCCACCCCCGAGGACCAGTTCGCCGCGCTCGAGAAGTACGGGCAGGACCTCACCCAGCGAGCACGCGACGGCAAGATCGACCCGGTCATCGGCCGCGACGACGAGATCCGCCGCGTCATCCAAGTGCTCAGTCGACGCACGAAGAACAACCCGGTGCTGATCGGCGAGCCCGGCGTCGGCAAGACCGCCATCGTCGAGGGCCTCGCGCGACGCATCGCCGATGGCGACGTGCCGGAGGGACTGAAGGGCAAGCGCCTCATCGCGCTCGACATCGGTTCGATGCTCGCCGGCGCGAAGTACCGCGGCGAGTTCGAGGAGCGACTGAAGGCCGTGCTGAAGGAGATCACCGACGCGGCCGGCGAGGTGATCACGTTCGTCGACGAGATCCACACCATCGTCGGGGCGGGCGGCGCCGAAGGCGCGATGGACGCCGGCAACATGATCAAGCCGATGCTCGCCCGCGGCGAGCTGCGCATGGTGGGCGCGACGACGCTCGACGAGTACCGCAAGTACGTCGAGAAGGACCCGGCACTCGAGCGTCGCTTCCAGCAGGTGTACGTGGGCGAGCCGAGCGTGGAGGACACCATCGGCATCCTGCGCGGCCTGAAGGAGCGCTACGAGGTGCACCACGGCGTGCGCATCCAGGACTCGGCACTCGTCGCTGCGGCGGTGCTGTCGAACCGGTACCTCACCAACCGCTTCCTGCCCGACAAGGCCATCGACCTGGTCGACGAGGCCGCCAGCAAACTGCGTATCGAGATCGACTCGCTGCCGACCGAGATCGACATCGTGCAGCGGCGAATCTTCCAGCTCGAGATCGAGCAGGTCGCGCTGGAGAAGGAGACCGACGCCGCATCGAAGGAGCGGGTCGACGCGCTCGTCGACGAACTGGCCGAGCTGAACACCCAGGTGCACACGATGAAGGCGCACTGGGAGAACGAGAAGCAGGCCATCGGCGCCATCCGTTCGCTGAAGGAAGAGCTGGAGGCGTTGCGCACCCAGGTCGAACGCGAGACCGACCTGGCCGTCGCCGCGGAGATCCGCTACGGCCGCATTCCCGAGCTCGAGCGGCGCATCGAGGACGCCACCGCGCACCTCGACGAGCTGCAGGCAGGCAACCGGATGCTGAAGGAAGAGGTCGACAGCGAGGACATCGCCGAGGTGGTGAGCAAGTGGACCGGCGTGCCGGTCAGCCGTCTGATGGAGACCGAGATGGCCAAGCTGGTGCACCTCGAGGACATGCTCCACGAGCGCGTCATCGGCCAGGACGACGCGGTCACCGCGGTCGCCAACGCAATCCGCCGCTCACGTGCCGGCCTGTCCGACCCGAACCGCCCGATCGGTTCGTTCATGTTCCTCGGGCCGACGGGCGTCGGCAAGACCGAGTTGGCCCGCGCCGTCGCCGAGTACCTGTTCGACGACGAGAAGGCGATGGTGCGCATCGACATGGGCGAGTACATGGAGAAGTTCTCCGTCACCCGCCTCATCGG
>JBMOGW010000168.1:0-7822 GCA_049318165.1 Ilumatobacteraceae bacterium | reverse complement strand
TCGGGCGGGAGCCGCACGGCCCGGGATACACGGTGAGCGACCCCGACGACCCGGTGGTGACGGCCGTGACGTTCAGCCAGGCCGCGGTGGCGCCGGATGGCACCGTCCCGGTGCCTGCGACGGGCAGTGTGAGCTGTCCGCCGTTCGCGATCACCCCGACCGTGGGCACCACCGCATCCTTCGCCGTGCGCGTGTCCAACCACCGCCGGACGTCGACGGGATGGAACGTGTCACCGTCGGCGCCGCCGAACCAGCCGGTCACGTCGACGGTGATGTCGGTGGCGGTACTGGTGTAGACGCAGACGTGCTGTGCCGCGAGGAGCGAGATGGCGTTGCCACTGCTCGATCGGCCGCCCTCGTAGTTCAACGACGACGTGTTCGGACGCACGCCGCACGCGTACACGCTGACGTGGCCTCGTCCGCACGGTCCGACCGCGGTGACGCTGAGCGCCGCACTGGTGGCCTCCGGAGGGACGGACGAACTCAGGTCGATGTCGATCATCCTGCGGGCGCCCACTTTGCCGGTTCCGAGGAGCCGCGAGTCGAACGCCCGCACAGGCGACAGCGGGTGGTAGCCGGCGGCCGGAGCCGACGGTGCCGGGGGCACACCCACGGCGGTGGCCGGTGTGCCCGAGCGCGTGGCACCGACCGTGCAGGCGCGCACGTCCGACGCATCGACCCGGCTCTTGAGGAAACGGGCCAGCGCCAGGCCACCAGCGCGTGTCATGTGCACACCATCGGCTTCGAACCACGCGTCCTGCGTGGCGGCCGACTGGAGGTGCGTGTAGACGTTCCAGTCGAGGACCACCAGGTTCGGGTGCTTGGTCTGCGCCGCGGCGAGGGCCGCGTTGTGCTGCCGGTAGTACGTGCCGTACCGGTACGCCGAGGTCGTGCGATACGTCAGCCAGAACACACGTGACACACCCTGGCGCTCGGCCTCCGACACGATCGCGTCGATGTCGTCGGCGATGCTCGGGAAGTCGTCGTACCCGGCCATGATCACGATCGCGTCGCCCAACCGACCCTTGAGGGTGGTCTGCATCTCCGGCAGCACGCTGCGCGGCGTCCACCGGAAGCCGGTGCCGGGGTCGAGCCGTCCGTAGCAGCTGGCGGCCCACAGGCGCTTGCAGCTCTCGATCGACCACGCCAGGTCGTAGCTCCTCCCCATCACGTCGTAGATGGTCGTCTCGTTGCGAGCCTCGTCGTACCAACGCATGGCGGCCGATGTCGAGTCGCCGAGCACCGTGATCTTCGTGGTGCCCGCAGGCGGAAGCGCACCCCGAAGGCCCAGCTGCCGGCCGGTGATCGATGTGACGAGCCCGTCCGCGTACAGGCCACGCGACACCTGGAACCGCTTCACCGACCGAACCGACGTGGCGTCGTACACCGTGTCGACCGGACCGGTGGCCATCCCCAGTTCACGCAGGCGCTGCTCGAGGCAGCGAACCGGGGTGCCGACCGCGCCCGGCTTGATGCGGACGGTGACCGTGCACGTGACGGCGGACGCCTGGGGCGCGTCGAGCAACGGAGTGACCGAGACCGTGGTAGCAGCGAGCAGGCTCGCCGCGAGCAGACGTCGGATCATCGGAGGGTCTCCACCTGTTCTGTGCCCGCGATGCCGCAGGGATCAGATGGCGATCGATGCGACGATGACATCGTAGGCCGCATCGGCGTACGCGCGCATCTCGTCATCGGTGCGGTCCTGGATCGGGTGCGGGGTGAACACCCGCGCGACGTCCGGGAAACCGAGTGCCACCGCCTGGGAGGTGGCGGCGTCCACGAACTCCGCGGACGCCACGAAGACGCCGGGAAGGCCCCGACGCTCCAGATCGACGATGTCGTGCACACTGCACGACGTGCAGCTGCCTCAATCGGCCAACGCTTCGATCACCAGCGTGCACTGCGTGGCGATCTCGTGACGCAGGTCCACGGGTGCCGGCTTGGTGAACGTCGGCTTCTTGTAGCGCCGCACCTCGGCGCCGGCCTCCGTGAGGCGCAGCTGGAGCTGGTCGAGGAAGACGTCGCCGCGCGGCTTGGAGATGTCGAGCAGCGCGATGACCTGCCCGTCGAACCCGCGCGGTCGTGCCAGCCGCTCGCGGTGGGGCACCGACCGTTCACCGGTGGGGTCCAGGACGATTCTGCTGGTCGCGTTCGGGCTCATCGTGTCGCCTCCTTCGTGCTGTCAGCGTAGGCGACCGGCCAGGTGACGGGTTGCGAGCCCATCGTGCCGTTGGCCCAGCCGCCGATCATCGCCGAGAACAGGCCGGCGCCGCCGCCGGCGTGCACCAGGAGGATGCCGTCCGGCCGGAACTTCGGCAGGCTGGGCACGTCCTTCAGGTGCGGGGGCACGCCGTCGGCGATGCCCTGTGCGCCCCACACCAGCTCGGCGCCGGGCGTGTCGAGCCGGGCGTGCAGCTCGGCGAGCACTCGGTCGCGGTCCCAGCCGTCGTCGGCGAACACCCGGGCGTGCTCGGGGCCGACCACCAGGACGGCGTCGAAGCCGAGCACCAGCTTGGGGTTGTGCAAGGTGCGCAGGCACGCGGCGAACGCATTGGCCAGCTCGTCGGCGGTGCGTGCCTTCTGATCGACGATGCAGCGCGGTCCCTCGCCGGCGAACACCGTCACCGTGTCCTGGGTCGGGTCGAAGCCGCGGCTCTGGGCGAGCGACGTCCACGGCGACGAGGACTCCAGCTCCGCGAAGCAGAAGCTGATCTTGCCCGGGTTGCCGTGCGTGGCGCGGTCCACCTCGCCGGGGCGGCCGCCGCCGACGTTGCGCACCACCAGCTGCACGGCGCGTCCGATCGTCAGGTTGGCGCGATTGCCCTGGCCCATGGCGTTGCCGCCGCCGTTCATGCCGATGGCGCGGGTGCCCGGGCCGTTGCAGATGATCACCGGGCCGACGGGCATCGTCGTGGCCAACACGCCGTGGATGTTGAACTCGTCGGTGCACACGGCCTCGACGGCGGCCAGCACCCAGGGCAGGTACTCGGGCTTGCACCCGGCCATCACGGCGTTGATGGCCACCTTCTCCACCGTGACGGGCACGAGGTCGGGCGGCACGATCGCCACCACCTCTTGCGGGTCGCGATGGGTGCCGTCCAGCATGCGCAGCACGCGTTCCTCGGTGGGCGGCACCACCGGCAGCCCGTCGGTGAAGCCGCGGTCGAACAGCATCTCGAACTCGTCGTCGCGCTCGGCCAGTTCGAGGCGGCGGGACTTCAGCAGGTTGCCCCCGAACGCGGCAGCCAGCCCGGCCGCCAGATCCGGATCGACCGACATCGAGCCGCACCCGGGCCGCATGACCGGCAGGTCGGCGCCGAGTTCGGCGATGCCGGTGATTCGTCGCCAGTCGTCGCGCAGCCAGCCGACGGTGCGTTCCACCTCGGCGCCGTCGACGACGCGAAGCAGCGTCGGAACGGTTTCGATCTCGTGGTGCCAGCTGAGCGACAGGTTGGTGTCGTGCACCGGGGAGGGTTCCGTCGGGAACGACGGGTCGTCCTGGGTGATGACGTGCACGTCGAACTGGGCGAGCAGCGGGGCCACCATCCGGCAGGTCTCGCATTCGCGCTTGACGAACACCACCAGCCCATCGGGAAGCGTGGGGGCGTTCGGGTGGGTCACGACAGGAACTCCACGATGCGGGCGTTCACCACGTCGGGTCGTTCGAGGTGCAGGAAGTGGCCGGCACCGTCGACGATCTCGACCGTGAGGTGGGCGGGCGCCATCGATGCGGTGAGTTCGGCCAGGCTGACGCCGATGCAGCCGTCGTTGCGGCCGTGGAGGTAGAGCGTCGGCTGCGGCGGCACCGCACCGGTGGCCGCCTGCGCTGCGTCGAGCGCCGGGTCCTTCAGCCCGGCGCCGATCGTCGCTCGGTAGTAGCCGAGCGCCGCCTGCAGGTTCGCCGGATCCCGCAGCGCGGCCTTGACGTACCCGAGGTCCTCGGTGGCGTCGTAGCCGGGCGACCAGTCCGCCCACAGCATGTCGATGAACGCAAGATCGTTACCGGGGACCACCAGGTCGGACAGCGGGTGCTGGAAGAAGAACATGTACCAACTGCGCTTCACCTGGGCGAGGTCGGTGAGGAACGCCATGGCGATCGCGCCTCCCGGCGGCACGGCCATCGACACGACCCGCTTCCATCGCTGCGGCTCGAGCACCGCCGCCGAGTGGGTGGCCGACGCGCCCCAGTCGTGACCGATGATCACGGCATCGCCGTCGCCGCCGAGCGCCTCGTGCAAGGCGTTGGCGTCGGTGCCGAGCACACCCGACTGGAACAGGCCGCTGGCGGGCACGGACGTGGGGGCATAGCCGCGCTGGAACGGCGCCACGGCCCGATAACCGGCGTCGGCGAGTGCGGGCAGCAGGTGCCGGTAGCCGTGAGCGGAGTCGGGAAAGCCGTGCAGGCAGAGGGCCAGCGGACCATCGCCGGCGGTGAGATAGGTGAAGTCCACGCCGTTCGCGGAGACGGTGCCCTGTCGGATGTCGGCCATGGGTGCAACGTACTCCTGGCATGACACTCGTCACGCAGCGTGCGGTTTGCCCCCTTCCCACCTCCGACTATGGTGGCCATATCGGGGATCACGAAAGCATGCAGGTCACGTTCTACGGTGTTCGGGGGTCGACGCCTTGTCATGGCGACGACACGCACAAGTACGGCGGTAACACGTCGTGCGTCGCTGTGACGATCCCCGGCGAGGATCCGATCATGTTCGACCTCGGCACCGGCGCCCGCTACTTCGGTGCCACTCAGGCAGCGCCGTACAAGGGCAGCGTGCTGCTCAGCCATCTGCACTGGGACCACACGCAGGGGCTTCCGTTCTTCACCCCGATCCTCAAGCCGGGCTCCGAACTCGACATCTACGCGCCCCAACAGGACGACGGCCGATCGTTGTCGCGGGTGTTCGAGGAGATGATCCGCCCGCCGGTGTTCCCGGTCACGATCGCCCAGTTCGCCGGCACGGTGCGCTACCACGAGCTGAACGACGACGACTTTCAGATCGGTGGGGTCAGCGTGAAGTCGCGACTCGTGCCGCACCTCGGCCCGACACTCGGGTACCGGGTGGAGTGGCAGGGTCGTTCGGTCGCGTACATCAGCGATCACCAGCAGCCCCACGACGGCTCGTGCTCGATGACCCAGGGCGCCAGGGATCTGGCCGAAGGCGTCGATCTGCTGATCCACGACAGCCAGTACACCGCTGCCGAGTTCCCCATGAAGAACAACTGGGGTCACTGCACCGTGGACTACGCGATGTGGTTGGCGCAGGAGTGCGGCGTGAAGACGTTGGCGCTGTTCCACCACGACCCCACACGCACCGACACCGATCTCGACGAGTTGCACCGGGCCGCCGCGTTCGCCGACGGTGACGGCCCGCGGGTGATCGCCGCCCGCGAGGGCCTCGTCATCGATCTCGACTGAGCATGTCGAACGACACGGTCGGCGCGGTGTGCGCCGTGCTGCTGGCGGTCGTGTTCCTGTTGGCGGCGGTCACCAAGCTGTCCGGTCCAACGGCGTGGCGTGCCCAGGCGGCGGCGCTGCGGGTGCCGTCCGCCGTCGCCAACGTCGTGCCGTTCGTCGAGGCGGTGCTCGGTGCGTTGCTGCTGGTGCAGTGGCAGCGTCACCTGGTCGCCTGGGTGGCGGTGGCGGTGTTGGTCGCGTTCACGGGATTGCTGGCGCTGCGTCTGGCCCACGGCGAACGCCCGGCCTGCGCCTGCTTCGGCTCGTGGAGCGCCGCGCCGATCGGCCCGGCGACGCTGCTGCGCAACACCGCCTTCATCGCCCTGGGCGTCCTCGCCGCCGCCCTCTGACCGCGGCCAGTCACCGCTGTCAGGCTTTCGTGCGCCCAGCGCAAGAAATCCTGCCCGCGCTCCCCGAGGAGACTTCCTGGGAAGTGGTCCGCTTTGCGCGATGCGCCCAGAGCGGGCAAGTCCGTTCCCCAGCGATAACGGGGGTTTCAGGTGCCCCGTGGCGCACGACACACTCGTTATCGGCCACACCCGAGCTTCCGGGCATTCCCAGAAGCCGACGTCGCCTTCTGGGCATTCCCAGAAACCTGCGCCCATACCTGCCGACAGGCGTTGGTTGACGACCAAGCCCGTAGCGGGCAAAGTGCGCTCCCTCGATCGCTGGGACCGGAATCTGGCCCCTACGGCCAGAAACCCACCCCAGCGGATCCTCGCGACGCCTCGCTGGCACCAAATGTTGCAGGAGATGCGACGTTCCGTGCCAGCGATCGGCAGTGCAGAACTGCCGATAGGTGCGGGTTGACTTCCCAACGCCGAGCGGACACACGGCGCTCGCTCGTGATGTCACATCAGATCGTCCGAAAAGGTGGATGTGATGTGACATCGCCGTCAACAGCTGCCGATCGGCTCTCTTGGCGGCGCCCGGTCGAGGTGTCGCTCTGGTCGCTGGGAAGTCAGGCCTCGGCGGTCTCGGCGAGGATGAACGCGACGGTCCGGGCCTCGTCTCGCCACACCTCGTAGCGGCCGCTCGGGCCGCCGTGGCCGGCACCCATCTCGCAGCGCATCATCAGCGTCGCGTCGTTGGTGCGCACCGCCCGCAGCTTGGCGATCCACTTCGCCGGCTCGTGATAGCTGACGCGCGGGTCGTTGAGGCCGGCAGTGATGTACAGCGCTGGGTAGTCGCGGGCGGTCGTGTTGTCGTACGGCGAGTACGCCAGCATCTGGCTCGCAGCCGGTTCCTCGCGCGGGTCGCCCCACTCCTCCCACTCGGTCACGGTGAGCGGGATCGACGGATCCGACATCGTGGAGATGACGTCGATGAACGGCACCTCGGCGACGGCGGCGCGGAACAGATCGGGTCGCATCGTGACGCACGCGCCGACCAGCAGGCCGCCGGCGCTGCCGCCGCGCAGTGAGACGCGATCGCGGTGCCCCCACCCGACGGTCACCAGGTGCTCGACGCACGCGATGGTGTCGGTGAAGGTGTTCACCTTGTGCTCGAGCCGACCCTGGAAGTACCAGTCGCGGCCCAGTTCGCCGCCGCCCCGCGGGTGCACCAGCGCCCACACCACACCGCGGTCCAGCAGGCTGAGCCGCACGACGCTGAACCACGGCGGCATCGACGCCTCGTAGCTGCCGTAGCCGTACACGGCGAGCGGTGCGGTGCCGTCCGCCGCCACATCGCGGCGGTGCACGATGTCGACCGGCACCTGCGTGCCATCGGGTGCGGTTGCCCACAGCCGTTGGGACACGTAGTCCGCCAGCTCGATGGCGGGCGTGGGCGTCTGCTTCAACAGCACCCGCTCGCCGGAGCGAACGTCCTCCTCGTACACGGTGGCCGGCACGGTGAGCGATTGGGTGACGTACCGCACCGTGGTCGCGGTCCATTCCGGGTTGCTGTCGGGCTCGACGTCGTGCGGCTCGTCGCTGATGTGCACCACACGCTCGGCGCCGTCGCGGAACAGCACACGCAGTCGCGGCTGGGCGTCGGCCCACTCCTGCAGCACCAGGTGGCCTTCGAACGCCTCCACGCCGATGATCCGCCGGCCGTGCACGTGCGGCACCAACTCGGTCCACTCGTCCGGTCGATCCAGCGGGGCGGTCATCACGCGGAAGTCGAGCGCGTCGAGGTTGGTGAGCACCACCCAGCGGTCACCCCAGTGCTCGAGCGAGTACTCCAGGTCGGGCCGGCGGGGGAGCACGACGCGAGCCGCTTCGGTCGGGCGATCGGCGGGCACCAGCCGCACCTCGGTGCTGATCTTGCTGGCGGTGTCGATGACGATCCACTGCCCGCTGCGGCTGAGATCGACGTACACGTAGAACCGCTCGTCGTCCTCCTCGAACACCTTCACGTCGTCGG
>JBMOGW010000167.1:0-7847 GCA_049318165.1 Ilumatobacteraceae bacterium | reverse complement strand
CGAGCATGCCCTGCACCGTGCCGTCCTCGCCCAGCGGGCCGTGCAGCAGCGGCACGACGACGGTCACTTCGTCGCCGGTCGGGGTGATCGCCGCGGTCGGTTCCACCCATTGGCCGCTCGCGTCCAACTGCGGCGGCAGGGCATCCGGGCCGGCGGCCAGCGCCTGTTGCGCGCCGGTGGCCAACGACCACCGACCGTCGCGAGCGATGCCGATGGGCGTGATGCGGTACTTCGCAGGATCCGCCGCACGCAGTACGTGGGTCGCCGTGGTGCAGCTCACGTCGTGCTCGGCCGACTGCCCACCGAAGAGGACGATGAGGTGAATGCGAGGGTCCTGGGTCGACATGTGGCCGCGACGGTACCGTGTCCGATCGTGCGATTCGAAGCAGTTGCCGCCGCTGCGGCCACCGGTGGGCGGTTGGTCGGTCCCGACGCCGTCGTCGACGGCGTGTCGTTCGACTCGCGGACCATCCGCCCCGGTCAGTTGTTCGTGCCGATCGTCGCCGACCGTGACGGCCACGAGTTCATCCCCGCGGCACTCGAGCGTGGCGCGGCTGCCTACCTGACGTCGCAGCCGGCGCAGGGCGGCACGGCGATCGAGGTGGACGACACGCTGGCGGCGCTGATGCGCCTTGCCACGGCACAACGGCGCACATTCGCCGGGCCGGTGATCGGCATCACCGGCTCGGTCGGCAAGACCTCGACCAAGGACCTCGCGTGGGCCGCCCTCGGCGCGTCGACGGCGACGTGGGCCAACGAGCGCAGCTTCAACAACGACCAGGGTCTGCCGACCACCGTGCTCAACGCACCCGAGGGCACCGAGGTGATGGTGCTCGAAATGGGCATGCGTGGCTTCGGCGAGATCACCCGCCTCTGCGGCATCGCGGCGCCGACCATCGGCATCGTCACCCGCGTTGCCGAGGCACACAGCGACCGCGTCGGCGGCATCGAGGGCGTGTACCGCGCCAAGCGCGAACTGCCCGAGGCGCTGCCCGCCGACGGCACGGCGATCCTCAACGGCGACGACGGGCGCGTCCGCCGGATGGTGCACGACACTCCGGCGCAGTCGTTGCTGTACGGCGAAGCGGACGGCTGCGACATCCGCATCACCGACGTGACGCTCGACGACCTCGCCCGTGCGTCGTTCTCGGCGCGCACCCCGTGGGGCGACGTCGCCGTCCGGCTCGGCGTCAGCGGACGGCACATGGTGTCGAACGCGGCCGCAGCACTGGCGTGCGTGGGTGTGGTGGGCGCCGACCTTCAGGCCGGTGCCGCGGCGCTGGCCGACGTGGGCCTCACGGCGATGCGCATGGAGGTGTTGCGCAGCGTCGCCGGTGGTGTCGTGTTGAACGACAGCTACAACGCCAACCCCACCAGCATGCGCGCTGCTCTGGACGCGTTGGTGGCGATGCCGGCATCGCGTCGAGTGGCCGTGTTGGGCTTGATGGCCGAGATCAGCGACCCCGCGGCCGAACACGTGGGCATTGCCGACTATGCGCGCGAGCGAGGCATCGAGCTGATCGCCTACGGCACCGATCTCTACGGCGTCGCGCCCACGGCCGACCCGGTGGCCGCCGTCGGCTCAGTCGCCGGCGGAGACGCCGTGCTCGTCAAAGGTAGCCGTGTGGTCGGGCTCGAGGTGGTGGCCGCCGCGCTGCTCGGCCAGTCGATCGACCCGCACTAGATCGCAGTACCAGGCGAGGAACAGCGCCCACAGCGCGCCGCCGAGCAGCACCCAGCGAGCGCCGATCGCGTCCATCAGTGGCGCGAACACCAGGTTGCCGAGCGGGACGGTGCCGCCGAACGCCATGAACCACAGACTCATCACCCGGCCGCGTTCGTGGTCGGCGACACGGCTCTGGAAAATGGTGTTCATCGATGTCGTGGTGCCGAAGTACGAGAAGCCGAGCACAGCGCCGAAGCAGAACGCCCCGATCGGCTCGCGGGACAGTGCGAAGCCAGCGAGGAAGAAGGCGAACGCGGCGAAGCCCCAGCGGATCAGGCGGCGCTTGTCGGTGCCCACGAACACGGTGCCGATCGCCAGGCCGCCGAGCGCTGCGCCGAGGCCCCAGGTGGCGTAGAGCCACTCGTAGGTGGTCGACCCCTTGTCGATGCCGAAGTTCTTGCGGGCCACGGCGGCGAACAGGCCGACGTAGGGCAACGAGAGCAGCGAGAAGGTGAACAGGCTCACCAGCAATCGCCACACGGCCGGGTTGGCGCGTGCGATCCGCAGGCCCGACGTGAACTGGCGCATGCCCGGTTCACGTGGTGCCGCCTTCACCTGTGGGATCTGCGTGCGGATCAGCGCCACCACCACGAACAGGTAGGTGACGGCGTTGATGAGGAAGATCTGCGCCACGCTCACGCCGGCCGAGCGGAGGATGGCGACCACGATCGGGCCGACGACGCGAGAGCCGTTGATCATCGCCGAGTTCAACGACACGCTGCCGGGAAGGTCCTCACGGCTCACCAGGGTCGGCAGCATCGCCGACCACGCGGGCGCGTTGAGCGCGTTGCCGATGCCGACGCCGAGCGACACGAGGAAGATCGACCAGATCGGCGCATCCGCCGCAGCCAGGGGAGCGAGCGCCGCACTGAAGGCGAGTTGCACGAGCTGCATCGCGATCAGCCAGCGTCGGCGGTCGAAGCGGTCGGCGATCACGCCGGCCGGGATCGAGAAGAACAACAACGGGCCGAGCTGCGCGAACACCATGATGCCCACCACCGAGGCCTTGCCGGTGCGGTCGAGCACGTACAGCGGCAGCACGACGTTCTGCATCCACGTGCCGATGTTCGAGCTGAAACTCGCCATCCACATCCGCCGGAAACGCGGGTACGACAGGGCCGCTCGGGCGCTGCCCGGGGTGTACGAGTGCTGGTGCTCGGCGGTGTCGGCGGTGCTGGGCATGGGGCGGACGTCCGGATCTTGACCCGCGGGTCAAGTCCTCGCTCAGACTACGCCCGGTGGTCCGCCGGCGCGTGGTCAAGCGGTGTCACACTTGCCACATGTCAGGCGACATCAGCACCACCACGACTGCCGCGACCGATCGTTGCGTCCGGTACGGCACCTATCCCGAATGTCCGCTGTGCGGTGGCGACCTGCACCCGGAACACGCGCACTTCAAGTGCGGTGGTTGCGGGTGGCGGGACAGCTGCTGTGACTGAGGGGGCGGTCGACGCTGCGTCGTTCGACACGATCGTCGCGACGGTCGACGGCGCTCGCGGTGAACTGGTGTTGAACCGCCCCGACAAGCTCAACCCGTTGAGCAGCCACACCTTGCACGAGATCGAGCACGCGGCGCGCTGGTTCGACGAGCACCACGACCTCAAGGTCGTCGTGGTCAGCGGTGCAGGACGAGCGTTCTCGGCCGGTGCCGACCTGTCCGCCTTCGCTGCGGCCGCGCCGATGGAGGACCGTCAGATCGGCTGGCGGATGGGCAGGGCGATGGACGAGATGCGCGCCGTCACCGTCGCCCGGTTGCACGGCTGGTGCATCGGTGGCGGACTGATCGTCGCAGCAGGGTGCGACCTGCGCGTCGCGGCCGACACCGCACGCTTCAGCATCCCGGAGATCGACCTCGGCATCCCGCTCGCGTGGGGTGGCATCCCGCGCCTGGTGCGCGAGATCGGACCGGCGCTCACCAAGGAACTGGTGATGACCTGCCGGCCGTTCGACGCGGCCGAGGCAAAAGCCGCCGGGTTCGTCAACCGCGTCGTGCCCGAGGCCGACCTCGATGCAGCGGTGGAGTCGCTGGTGCACACGCTGCTGGAGAAACCGAAGCTGGCCCTGCTGGAGACCAAGGCGCACGTCAACGCCGTTACCGAGAGCATGGTCGGCACCGGTCGCAGCTGGGCGGACGCCGACGGCCTGTACGCCGGCCTGCGTGACGAAGAAGGCCGCCAGAGCGCAGCTCGTTACGTCGAACGCCTCCGCCGCAAGGCCTGAGCTACAGCGCCACGCGGCCTTCGACGCAGGTGGTGACGTCGCCGCCGATCCACAGCTGACCGGTGTCGTCGGCAGTGACGTGCACGATGCCGGCACGGCCGAGCGCGGCGCCCTGCGACACGGCGTACGGCGGAGTGCACCGTCCACGGGCGACGAGCCACTGCGCCATCGACGCGTTGAGGCTGCCGGTCACCGGATCCTCGAACGACTGGTCACCCTCGGGGAAGAACGCACGCACTTCGTAGGCGGTGGGCGAGCCGTCCGGGTGCGGCCCGGCGACCCCGACCTTCAACGGCGTGCGCACACCGCGGATGGCGAGCACGTCGTCGGCCGACCGCAGCAACAGGCCCAACCACCCGGGTCCGTTGTCGATCCATGCCGAATCGATCACGTCCTCGACGGCGACGCCGATCGCCGCGGCGGCCTCGGCGAGGGTGGCCTCGTCGAGCGGGCCCTCACGGCGTAGGGGAGGGGCAGCGAACGCCAGTCGGCTGTCGTCGCGACGGATGCGCACCAGGCCGACCCCGCACTCCTGCACCACCTCGTCGTCCGACGTCGGAACGCCGCCGTGGCGGAGCCAGGCGTGGCACGACCCGAGCGTCGGATGACCGGCGAACGGCAGCTCGGTGGTGGTCGTGAAGATGCGCACTGCGTAATCGGCCGCCGGGTCGGTGGGCGGCACGAGGAACGTGGTCTCGGAGAAGTTGGTCCAGTTGGCGAACCGCTGCATCTCCTCGGTGGAAAGGCCCTCTCCGTCGATCACGACGGCGAGCGGATTGCCCCGATACGGCAGGGCAGTGAAGACGTCGACCTCGACGAACCTGCGTTGCATCCGGCCAGTGTGGCAGCCGCGGGGGTCAGCCGAGGACGAGATCCGCGTAGACGGGCAGCATCTGCCGCGGGCCACTGACCAGCAGCGTGGTGAGACAGGTCTCGCGCCACTTGTCGAGCTCGCCCCGGATCTTGTCCTTCGGGCCGACGAGTGCGACGTCCTCCACCATCGCCAACGGGATGGCGGCGGCGGCTTCGGCCTTCTTGCCGGCCAGGTACAGGTCCTGCACCTTCAGCGCGACGTCCTCGTAACCCATGCGCGCGAACACCTCGAAGTGGAAGTTCGCGCCGCGGGCGCCCATGCCACCGGCGTAGAGCGCCAGGAACGGCCGCACCATGTCGGCGCACTGCTCGACGTCGTCGCCGACGACGATCGTCGCCATCGACGCCACCTCGAAACGCGCCGCTTTGTCGGTCTCGCCGCTCTTCGCGAAGCCCTCGGCCAGGCACTTCCGGTAGAAGCCGTCCTCCTTCGGGCTGAAGAACAGCGGCAGCCACCCGTCACAGATCTCGGCCGAGAGCGCCACGTTCTTCGGACCTTCGGCACCGAGGTAGATCGGGATCTCCGGGCGGCGGGGGTGGATGGTGCTCTTCAGCGGCTTGCCCAGGCCGGCGCCGCCCTTGTTGGGCATGTCGTAGAACTCGCCGTGGAAGTCGACCGGCGCGTCGCGGCGCACGATCTGGCGGATGATCTCGACGTATTCGCGTGTGCGCGCCAACGGGCGCGGGTACTCCTGGCCGTACCAGCCCTCCACCACCTGTGGGCCGCTCGCGCCGAGGCCGAGGATGAAGCGGCCATCGCTGAGATGGTCCATCGTCATCGCGGCCATCGCGGTGGCGGCAGGGGTGCGCGCGCTCATCTGCACGATCGACGTGCCGAGGTGGATGCTCGACGTGTGCGAGCCCCACCAGGCGAGGGGAGTGAGGGCATCGCTGCCGTAGGCCTCGGCGGTCCACGCCGAGGTGAAACCCAGGCGCTCGGCCTCGATGATCGACTCGAGGGCGCCGGCCGGAGGGCCGCTGCCCCAGTAACCCGCGGAGTAGCCGAGCTGCAGTTGACGTGCCATAGGGTGACCGTATGCCAGTCGACATCCGGCAGGCGACCTCGGGGGACGTCGCAGCGATCTCCCGCGCGCTCGCGCACGCCTTCCACGACGACCCGATCAAGATCTTCCTCGCCGGCGGTCGTTCTACGGCACGAAGTTCTTCTCCAACCTGCAGGTGCTCACCGACCTCGAGCAGCTCCACCCCGCCGAGCCGCACTACTACCTCGAGTTCATCGGCTGCGACCCTGCGCACCAGGGCAAGGGCTACGGCAAGGCGCTGATGGAGATGATGACCGAGCGCGCCGATCGTGAGGGGCTCGGCATGTACCTGGAGAACTCCAAGGACAAGAACATCGCCTTCTACGGTCGTCACGGCTTCCAGGTGCGCCAGCAGACGACCCATCGCCGCAACGGCCCCACGATGTGGCTCATGTGGCGCGACCCGCGCTGACGCCGACTACGTTTCCGCCGGGGTCAACGACAACTTGGGGGTAGTGATGGCCGAGATTCACGGCAGCTGCGATCCGCGCTTCGAGGCGATGCGCGAGATCCTGTCGAAGAACATCGACGCGGGCAACGACGTGGGGGCGTCCGCGGCCGTGATGCTCGATGGCGAGCTCGTCGTCGACATCTGGGGCGGCTGGGTGGACGAGGCCCATTCGGCGCCGTGGCAGGCCGACACGATCACCAACGTCTGGTCGAGCACCAAGACCCAAATGGCCCTGTGCGCGCTGATGCTCGCCGACCGCGGGCTGCTCGACCTCGACGCGCCCGTCGCCACCTACTGGCCCGAGTTCGCGCAGAACGGCAAGGCGGGCGTGACGGTCAAGCACCTGATGTCGCACACGTCCGGCGTGTCCGGTTGGGACCAGCCGGTCACCGTGGCGGACATCTACGACTGGGAGGCCAGCACCTCCAAGCTGGCCGCACAGGCCCCGTGGTGGGAGCCGGGCACCGCGAGCGGCTACCACGCGCTGAACCAGGGGCACCTCGTCGGCGAGGTGATCCGCCGGGTCTCGGGCAAGAAGCTCGGCGAGTTCTTCCGTGACGAGGTGGCGACGCCGCTCGGCATCGACTTCCACATCGGCCTCCCCGAGAGCGAGTTCGGTCGCGTCAGCAACGTCATCCCGCCGCCGCCGCTG
This sequence comes from Ilumatobacteraceae bacterium, assembly GCA_049318165.1. Taxonomy (GTDB): domain Bacteria; phylum Actinomycetota; class Acidimicrobiia; order Acidimicrobiales; family Ilumatobacteraceae; genus UBA668. Next base: position 882 of record JBMOGW010000167.1, on the reverse strand, counting down.
CCGGTCGACTTCACCCAGCTCGACCCGAACATGGTCGTGGTGAAGACGTTCACCGGTCCTGCGCCGGGCGCCGAGGCGTCGTGGACCAAGGAGTGGCGCCAGGCCGACATCGGCGCCGCCAACGGCCACGGCAACGCCCGCTCGATCGCCCTCGCGCAGAGCGCCATCAGCAACGGTGGCGTGGTCAACGGCACGAAGTTGCTGTCGCAGGACACGATCGATCGCATCTTCGAGGTGCAGGCGGAGGGCATCGACCTGGTGCTGATGGTGCCGTCGAAGTTCGGCATCGGTTACGGCCTGGCCACCGAGGCGATGCCGTTCGTGCCCGACCGCCGAGTCTGCGCATGGGGCGGCTGGGGCGGCTCGCTGGTGATCAACGACATCGACAGCCGCATGACCATCACCTACGTGATGAACAAGATGCAGGGCGGTCTGGTGGGCGACGAGCGTGGCTCCAGCCTGGTGCTGGCCGCCTTCGCCGCCGTCGGCGGCTGACCCGTCGGGGTCAGTGGCCCGGGTCGAACGTGACCGGCATGTGCGCCGGCCCGAAGATGCCGACGCCGTCGGGCTTCCACGTCGTGGGGCCGTCGAGGCGCAGGTTCGGCAAGCGCTGCGCGAGGAGGGGGAGCGCCTCCTGCAGTTCGGCGCGGGCGAGTGCCTGGCCGAGGCAGTAGTGGATGCCCGACCCGAACGTCAGCTGCGGCTGGTCGCTCTTCGATGACGTGATGTCGAACGCCTGCGGCTCGATGAACACGTTCGGGTCGCGGTTCGCCTCGAGCAGGCTGACGCTCATGAACGTGCCGGCCGGGAACACGATGTCGCGGTACTCGATGTCGACGCTCGCGAAGCGGGCGGTGCCGCGCACGGCGCCGAAGTAGCGCA
>JBMOGW010000166.1:0-7899 GCA_049318165.1 Ilumatobacteraceae bacterium | reverse complement strand
GTGTCGAGGCCGAGGCCACGCGGCTTGCCGAGCACCTGCGGGATGAGGAAGAACCCACCCATGTAGGCGAAGTTGGTCAGCAACTGGCTGAGCACCGGAAACGCGACATTGCGCGTGCGGAACCATGCGAGCACGACGAGCGGCGCCTCGGCGACGCGTTCCACCCGCACGAAGGCGTACCCGCCGATCATCGAGACGGCGAAGCACGTCAACGTCGCCGCGCTGGTCCACCCCCAGGTGCGCCCCTGGCTCACACCGGCCAGCAACGCGACTGCCGCGATGCCGAGCGTCACCGAGCCGAGCACGTCGAACTTCACACCGGACAAACGGTCGGTCTGGGGCAGCAGCCACACGGCGATCACGAACCCGACGAGGCACAGCGGCGCCTGGATGAAGAAGATCGCCCGCCACCCGATCGCGTCCACCAGCGGGGCACCGATGACGACGCCGATGACGGGCGAACCGGCCGTCACGAAGCTCCAGTAGCTGAGCGGCTTCACCCGCTCACTCGGCTCGAACATCCGGTTGATGTACGCCATCGCCGATGGCCCGCAGGCCGAGCCCGCAGTGGCGCTGAGCGTGCGGAACAGGATCAACGAGGCGGCGTTCCACGACAGCGCCGACAACAGCGCGAACAGCGCGGCGAAGAGCAGACCACCGGTGAAGATGCGCTTGTGCCCCCACAGATCGCCGGCCTTGCCGAACGCGGGGCCCACCACGCCGAATGCGAGCATCGGCCCGGTGATGGCCCACGTCAGCACGGTGACCGTGGTGCCCAGTTCCTCGGCGATGCCCTCCAGGGACACGACCAGCAGCGTGATGGTGAATCCGGTGGTGAACAGGCCACTGAGCACGACCCAGAGCACCGCCCACCGATGCGGGATGCCCACCTTCTGCGCCAACCGACGCCGCAGCAGGATCGGCCAGGGCGCGACCTCGACTTCGCCGGTCACGGCGCGGCCCGGTGCCGTCGCCCGATCACGACGACGCGAGCGGCTTCAATGCCTCGGCCAGCTCGGTGACGGTCCACTTCGAGTCGCGCTCCACGCCGGCGCCGCGCTTCCAACTCTCGATCATCGTGACCTGTCCGCCCTGCACCAGGAACGTCTCGCCGTTGAACGCGCAATCGGCCGATGCGAGGTACGCCACCAGCGGCGAGATGTTCGCCGGGTCCCACGGGTCGAACGCGCCTTCCTTCGGCTTCATGATGTCCTCGAGACCGGGCGTCGCCAGCGTGAGCCGGGTGCGCGCGCCGGGCGCGATGGTGTTGCTCTTCACGTTGTAGCGGGAGAGTTCTTTGGCGATGATCTGACTGAACGTCGCGATGCCGGTCTTGGCGGCGCCGTAGTTGCTCTGGCCGGGGTTGGAGAACAGGCCGGACGTGCTGCTGGTGTGCACGATGTTGCGCGGCTTGTCGATGCCCGCCTTCGCCTGTTCGCGCCAGTACGCGGCGGCCCAGCGACTGGGAGCGAAGTGGCCCTTCAGGTGCACGGCGATCACCGCGTCCCACTCGGCCTCGGTCATGTTCACGAGCACGCGGTCGCGCAGGATGCCCGCATTGTTGACGAGGATGTCGAGGTCGCCGAACGTCTCGACCGCCTGGTTGATGAGGCGCTGCGCGCCCTCCCAGGAGGCGACGTCGTCGCCGTTCACCACGGCTTCGCCGCCCATCGCACGGATCTCCTCCGCCACCTGCTGAGCCGGGGTGATGTCGGCGCCCGACCCGTCGTTCGTGCCACCGAGGTCGTTCACGACCACCTTCGCGCCCTCGGCGGCGAAGTACAACGCATGCTCGCGGCCGATGCCGCGGCCCGCGCCGGTGATGATGGCCACGCGACCGTCGAGTGAACCCATGTGCTCGGACCTCCTGTACGACTGAGCGGGAACGTTAGTGAGGGAGGGTCGTCGGCGCAGAACCCGCCGGTCATCACGCTGTCAGGGCGTCGTGGTGGTCGTGCTGGCCGGCGTCGGGGCGAACACGAGCGTGACCTTGGTGCCATACGGCACGCGGGTCCCGATCTTCACCGGCTTGCCGTCCACCTCGTAGCCCTCGAACGGCTGGGTGGTGTCACCCTTGGTGCCGGCGACCGAGAAGCCGAGGCGTTCCATCGCCTTCGTGATCTGCGCGAGTCCGTACTGGACGGGGATCTCGGGCAGGCGGACGGGCGCACGACCCTTCGACACCACGACCGACACGGCACTGCCGCGCTCGACGGACGTTCCCGCCTTCGGGTCCTGACGGATGATCGCACCCGCAGGCACCTTCTCGTCGAACTCCGGCGGCGCGGTGTTGGTGACGGTCAACTGCAGGGCCGTGAGCGCCTTCGACGCCTCGGCGACGGTCTTGCCGACGACCGACGGCACCTCACGCGGCGTCGGACCAGCCGACAGCACCAGGCGGACGGCCGTCCCCTTGGTGACCGTCCCGCCGGCGACGAGGGCGGGCGAGTCGGGCACCGACCAGGACAGCACGGTGTCCTTCGGCACGGTCTCGTCGAACTGTGGATCGGCGACGTCGACGACGAGATCGAGATCCTCCAGCGCGGCGGTCGCCTCGACGACCGTCTTGCCGACCAGTTCGGGCAGCACCCGCGGCGCCGGGCCGGTGCTCACGTACAGCGTCACCTGGCTGCCCTTCTCCAACTCGGCGCCGGTGACGGGGTCGGTGCGGATCACGTGATTCGCGGGCACGTCCTCGCTCGACTCCTGGGCGAGGACGCCTTCGAAGTCGCCGGCGATCGCGTTGAGCGCGATCCCCTCCTCCATCCCGGCGAGGTCGGGAATGGTGCGCATCTCGGGTCGCGAGTTGTACCAGGCCAGCGCGCCACCGGCCACGGCCAACAGCACCAGCAGCAGCACGAGCCACTTGCGCGTGTGCCCCGGCGCAGGCGGGTGCTCGGGAAACTCGTCACGGGGGTCGAAGTCGTCGTCCACCGGCGGCGCCGACTGGGCCGGCAACACGGCCGTGGGCGGCGGGGGCGGCGGCACGGCGGGTGCAGGCGCTGGCGCCGGCGCAGGTGCCGGCACGACCGGCATGGCGACGGTCGGCGCGGTCACCACGGGCGGCAGCGGGCGGCGCAGCACACCGGTCGGGTCGGTCTCGTCGCCGGACGGCGGGGACGACGGGTCGAGCCCGAACAGCGAGTTGGCGAAGATCGGCAGCGGCGCCGGACGCGGCAGCCGTTCCGCGACCTGCACCAACGCCCGACCGAACTCGGCCGCGGTGAACCGCTGGTCGGGATCCGGACGGCCGGCACGCTCGAGCACCGAGGCCAGGGGGCCGAGGTCGGCCGACACGGGCAACAGCTTGTCCACACGGTTGGCGAGCGTGGCCACTGTGGAATCGCCCACGAAGGGCACCGCGCCGGTGAGGGTCTCGAGGAGCGTCAGGCAGAGCATGTACACATCGCTCTTGGCCGTCGGGCGCTCGCCCTGCGCCTGCTCGGGCGACGCGTACTTCGCCAGGTCGTTGCTGCGGTGCACGCCGTCGTCGGCGATCGACAGCACCTGCGACAGGCCCGGGTCGACGACACGCAGGCGGCGGTCGTCGCCGAACACCAACGTCGACGGGCGGATGTCGCCGTGGATCAGACCGCGGCGATGCAACTGGTCGAGCGCCTTGCACGCGTCGAGACCCACCAGCAGCGCCTGCGACGGGCTGAGCGTGCGACCTCGGTCGAGCATGTCGCGCACGCTGCCACCGGTGAGTTGCTCGCTGACCACGAACAGCACCTTCTGGCCGTTCCAGTCCGTCACGCCCCAGCTGTGGGCCGTGGCGATGTTCGGGTGGTGAACACCGCCGGCGATGGCCATCGCGTCGCGGAAGTCGTCCTGGACGTCGGGGCGCGCGCTGGTGTCGGGGTGGACGAGCTTGACCACCACCGGGCGCTGCAGCTCTTCGTCGATGGCCTCGAAGAGGGCCGCGTCGATGCTGTTGCCGCGGCGAGCACCGAGGCGATATCGACCGGCCACGAGGCGAGCGGGGGCGGGCTGCGCGGGAACCTGTTCATCTGCCGACATGGCGAGGAGTGACGCTAGCTGGAGGATGCCGAACGCGGTACGCGCCCCTGTCGGGGCCTGAGTGGTGAAACGTCACGCCTCGGGCGAGAATGGATCTCGTGCCCCTTCGAATTCGACGTCCGCGATGGTCCCAGTTCGCCATCAGCCTGGTGATCGCCTGCTGTCTGGTGGCAATGGGCTACGCGGTGTCCAGCGCCGTCACCGGCCGAGACGCGTACAACCTGCCGGCGACGATCGAGCAGATCGACCCGGTGCCGGCCGCCGTGCGCGTGCCCGCGCAGACCTCGGTGTTCGTCGACCTGCTTCCCGGCTACACCGGCGTGCTGGTCGTCGACGGACTGGAGTTGCAGACGGTCAACATCGAGGACCTGCAGGACACCGCCAACAAGCCGGGCCAGCAGATCACATTGCCGCCGACCACGATCTTCGAGCCGGGCAACGCGACGCTCACGTTCAAGCCGTCGGCCGATGCCGACATCAAGGACTTCAGCCAGGGCGAGCACATCATCAAGGTGATCTTCTGGAAGATCATCGACGGCCGGAACACCGCCCGTTCGTACACCTGGACGTTCAACGTCTTCTGAGCCATCCTCTCGGGTCATGGAGCACGACGACGACCCGATGCCGCGCCGAGAGCGCACCGCCCGTGTGGCCGAACGCAGCCTGCTGGTGGCGGGTCTCCCCGCCGTGGCGCTGCTGCTGACCTCGATCGTCGCCTTCTTGTGGGGATGCGCCAAGGTCGTGTCGTTCGTGCACCTGCTGTTCGACGACGGGGCCGACAGTGCGGTGGCGATCGTGCGCCTGTTGGAGGTGATCGACCTCTACCTGCTCGGCACGGTCCTGCTGATCTTCGCCGCCGGCATGGTGGAGCTGTTCATCACGCCTCTGCGGCTGCCGCGCTGGTTGGTGATCGACGACCTGGGCGACCTGAAGGACAAGTTGATCGACGTGATCCAGCTGGTCGCGGCGATCAAGTTCCTGGAGAAGGTGGTCCTCGACAAGGACGCGCTCGACGTGCTCTGGTACGGCATCGCGATCTCCCTCGTGATCGGCGCGCTGGCGCTGGTGCGCTGGATCCGGGCCACGTCGGCCCACTGACGCCCTCAGGCCGGGAGTTCGCCGGTGTCGAGGAGGTGACGGAAGCCGGCCTCGTCGAGCACAGGGACGCCCAGTGACTCGGCCTTGGTGAGCTTGCTCGCACCCGGCTCGGCGCCGACGACGACGGCGAACGTCTTCGCACTGACGCTGCCGGGGCTCTTGCCGCCGCGGTCCTTGATGGCGGCCTCGGCCTCGTCCCGGCTGAACCCGTCGAGTGTGCCGGTGACGACGACCGCCTTGCCCGCCAACGTCGGCGGCAGCACGCTGATGTCGACGCGACCGAAGTCGACGCCGGCGGCGCGCATCTTCTCGACGATGGCGCGGTTGGGGTCGCGGGAGAACCACCGCACGATCGATGCGGCAATGGTGGGGCCGACGCCGTCGGTGGACGCCAGTTCGTCCTCGGAGGCCGTCATGATCGCGTCGAGCGTGCCGAAGCGCCGGGCCAGCGCCTCGCTGGCGGATGGCCCCATCCCCTTGGCGCCCAGCGAGGTGAGCACCCGCGGCAACGGCCGCGATGTCGAGCCCTGGATGGCGGCGAGCAGGTTGTCGGCCTTCGTGGTGCCCCACTTGTCGAGACCCATCAGCTGCTCGCGCGTGAGCGAGTAGACGTCGCCGGGGTCGCCCACCAGGCCGGCGTCGACGAGCTGCGACACGGTCTGGTCGCCGAGACCCTCGATGTCCATGGCGCCACGCGACGCGAAGTAGATGATGCGCTGCTCGCGCTGGAACGGGCACTCGGGCTCGACGCACCGCGTGTCGGCCTCACCCTCGGGCCGCACCAACTCGGTCTGCAGCGGGCACGGGCAGATCTTCGGGAACTGCCAGGCCGGCAGACCCTCGGGCCGTAATGCGAGCACCGGGCCGACGACCTCGGGGATCACATCGCCCGCCTTGCGGACCACGACGGTGTCGCCGGGACGGACGTCCTTCAGCTGCACCTGGTCCTCGTTGTGCAGTGTGGCCATGCCGACCGTCGAGCCACCGACGAAGACCGGCTCGAGCACGGCGAACGGCGTGGTGCGGCCCGTGCGCCCCACCGACACCTGGATGTCGCGCAGCAGCGTGGTGCGTTCCTCGGGAGGGAACTTGAAGGCGATGGCCCAACGTGGTGCTCGCGAGGTGAAGCCGAGTTGCTCGCGCTGGGCGAGATCGTCGACCTTGACGACACAGCCGTCGATCTCGTAGCCGAGGTCGTGGCGGTGCTCCTGCCAGTGACGGCAGTACGCCTCGACGGCCTCGAGGCCGTGCACGACGCGGATCTCGGGGTTCACCGGGAAGCCGAGCGAGCGCAGGTACTCGAGCGTCTCGTGATGCGACGTGAACGCCGGGCCGCCCTCCAACTCGCCCAGCTGGTAGCTCCAAAACGCCAGTTCACGCTGCGCGGTGACCGCCGGGTCCTTCTGCCGCAGGCTGCCAGCGCCCGCGTTGCGCGGGTTCACGGGCACGGGTTCGGGCTTGCGGCCGGCGGCCACGCGAGCGGCGTTCTCGGCCTCCTTGGCGGCCTTCAACCGCTCGAATGCATCGATCGGCAGGTACACCTCGCCGCGCACCTCCAGCACCGGCGGGGCACCGACCAGCAGCTTCGGCACCGAGGCGATGGTGGCCACGTTGGCGGTGACGTCCTCGCCCACCCGGCCGTCGCCTCTCGTGGCCGCCTGCACGAAGCGGCCGTCCTCGTAGCGCAGGCTCATCGCCAGACCGTCGATCTTCAGCTCGCACACGTAGGTGGTGGCCGCGCCCGCGAGCCCGCGGTCGACACGCTCGCCCCATGCAGCCAGCTCGTCACCGTCCATCGCGTTGTCGAGACTGGTCATCGGCACGGCGTGCGTGACGGGCGAGAACGCGCCGGACAGGGTGCCCGCGCCGACCTGCTGCGACGGTGACGCTTCGTCGGCGAGATCGGGGTGCTCGGCCTCGAGGGCGGCGAGCTGCCGGACGAGCTGGTCGTACTCCGCGTCGCTGACCTCCGGCGTGTCGTTCGCGTAGTACGCCTCGTTGTGATGGGCGATCTGGCGGCGCAGCTCGGCGATTCGATCGGCGATTCCGTCGGCGGACGTCATGCCCACAGTGTGCCCGAAGGGTGTGACACGCGCGTCAGGCGCCGAGCACCCACCGGCTGGCGCTCGCCTGGTCACGTGCCCGGCGGCTGACGTCGGCGGCGATGCGGTGCACGCGCTCGGCGACCGCCGGCGTGTGCGACTGCAGGCCGCACTCCGGGGTGATGATCGACTGGCGGCGCAGCATCGCAGGATCGGCACCACGCTGCACCAGCTCGCACCAGATCTGCGACAGATTGCGCCACGGCCGCTCGGCGCTGGTGAGGATCGGACCCGACGTCGGCACGACACCCCAGGCGACGTAGCCGCCGCGTTCCATGAAACGGATCAGGTACCCGGCGTTGTCGACCACGTCGGACCGGGCCGGCAGCGAGATCACCGCTGGGCCCGCAGCGAGCTGCGACGGGATGTCGGCCCCACCGCACACGTGCAGACCGGCGACCGCCGACGTCTCGATGGCGGCGAGCGCGCCGGACACCAGGTCGATCGCGGTGTCGGGGGCGATGGGGAAGCCCGGGTTCATCAGCTCGCCCAGGCCGGCCTCCTCGATGAACACCAGCTGGCGGCAGCCCGGCAGCGCCCGGTCGACGACCTCGATCAGGTGCTCGACCTTGGCGCGCACGCAGCGGACGGCCGACTCGAAGGCCTCGCTCATCGGCACGCCCGCACGCATCAGCGCCATGCCGAACGTGACGGGGCCGACGAATTGCCACTTCACCCA
>JBMOGW010000165.1:0-7951 GCA_049318165.1 Ilumatobacteraceae bacterium | reverse complement strand
CGGCGATGGTCGCGTCCTCGGTCTCGCCACTGCGGTGGCTCATCACGCTGCTGTATGCGTGGCGGGTGGCCAGCTCGACGGTGTCCAGCGTCTCGCTCAGCGAGCCGATCTGGTTCACCTTCACCAGCACCGCGTTGGCGACCATCCGCTCGATGCCCATGCGCAGACGCGCCACGTTGGTGACGAACAGGTCGTCGCCGACCAGCTGCACCTTCGACCCGACGGCGGTGGTGAGCGCCGACCAACCGTCCCAGTCGTCCTCGTGCATGCCGTCTTCGATGCTGACGATCGGGTAGGTGTCGACCAGACGCGACCAGTACGCCACCATCTCGTCGCGGCCGAGCACCTTGCCCTCGCCGGCGAGGTGGTAGGCGCCGTCCTTGTACAGCTCGCTCATGGCCGGGTCCATCGCGATCGCGATGTCGTCACCCGGCGTGTAGCCGGCCTTCTCGATCGCCTCGATGAGCACGCGGATGGCATCCTCGTTGGTGGCCAGGTTGGGGGCGAAGCCGCCCTCGTCGCCCACCGCGGTGCTCAACCCTCGGTCGTGGATGACCTTCTTGAGCGTGTGGTAGGTCTCGGTGCCCCAGCGCAGTGCCTCTCGGAAGCTGGGTGCACCCACCGGCATGATCATGAACTCCTGCATGTCGATGCTGTTGTCCGCGTGCACGCCACCGTTGATCACGTTCATCATCGGCACCGGCAGCACGTGGGCGTTGGGGCCGCCGAGGTACTTCCACAGCGGCAGGTCCAGGTCGTCGGCGGCGGCCTTCGCCACGGCGAGGCTGGTGCCGAGGATCGCATTGGCGCCGAGGCGGCCCTTGTTGTCGGTGCCGTCGAGGTTGTTCAGTTCCTGGTCGACGAAGCGCTGCTCGGTGGCATCGACGCCGGTGAGCAGCTCGGCGATCTCGGTGTTGACGGAGCCGACCGCGGTGGCCACGCCCTTGCCGAGGTAGCGGCTGCCCCCGTCGCGCAGCTCGACGGCTTCGTGCTCGCCGGTGGAAGCACCGGAGGGGACTGCCGCACGCCCCGTGGCGCCGCTGGCCAGGCCGACCTCCACCTCCACGGTGGGGTTGCCCCGGGAATCGAGGATCTCACGGCCGACGATGCTGACGATCTCGCTCATGGCCGACACGGTACCCGCGGCCTTCCACCCCTCGCGAACGTTCAAGTCATCGGCAAGAGCGGCCGATATCAAGCGCGTGACGGATTCCTTGCAGCAGGCCGTGTTCCCCCCGCCACCGGCGCCACACGCCGCGGCGGACCACCTGCCCGAGCCCGTCGTCGCGCAGGTGCAGCAGCCTGTGCGGCCCTCGTGGAACCCGGCCGAAGAAGCCCGACGGCGTGCCGAGTTGGAGGCTGCCGCCGCCGTGCCCGCGGAGCGCTCGTCGCGTCGGCGCCGTGGCAGGGAGCCCGAGCCGCCGGTGGACCTGACCGCAACCGCGCAGATCCGCGCCATCGCGGCCGACATGCCGGTGCGCGAGGAGCGCGAGACCGGCGCTCACCACATGGTGATGGTGCCGCGGGTGATCACCCTGACCGGCTTCTTCCTCTTCTTCGCGATCCCGGCGATCGTGCTGATCCTCAACCAGCAGGGCCACGTGCCGCTGATGGACGGGGTGTTCGAGCCGGACGAGTACGCCAAGCGACTGCTCTCGGTGCTCGTCATCGGCGCCGTCGTCTGCCAACTCGGCGGCTGGCTGTGGTGGGGCGTCGCGGCGTCGCTCAACGCCCAGAACGTGGCGCGCTGGTCCGTGTCGCCGTGGTACGTGCCGCTCACCTATCTCGCGGTCGCAGCGGTCGCGATCGTCAGCCGAGTGGTGTACGGCTGGCTGCAGCAGAACCCGAAGTACGAGGACTACGCGATCATCGCCCCGGCCTGTGCGGCCGGCTTCGCCGTGATCATGTACTTCAGCACCCTCGGCACGTTCCGCCGCAGCGCCCAGGGCATCGGTGACGAGACCAAGTACTGGACGCGGCTGATCGTCTGGCCGTGGCTGATGGCCATCGCCGGCGGCGTCACTGCGTGGTTCTGGGCGTACCTGCCGACGCAGGCAGTGCTCGGCACCTATGTCGCGGTGCAACTGTTCCAGGGGTTGTACGGGCTGTGGATGTACCAGGCCATGACGAGCTTCGACCGGGCCTGCACGGGCACGCGGCAGATGCGCCAGGACAGTCAAGACTTCGCGAAGTTCTTCAAGCCCGGCATCTGAGTCCCGATGGATGGGGTGTGAGTGCTGTCACACCCGTTTCCGGGGCACAGATGCTGCCCCTGCGGCCCCTGCGGGCCGCGCTGCTCGCCTTCATCGGCGCGCTCGTCATGGTCGAGGCCGGCAGTGGTCTCGTGGCCGGCGAGGCCTGGCGCCAGCAGAGCAGCGGCGCGTTGTCGGCCGAACGGCTGACCGAGCTGCACGACATGCTGGTGAATCTGCGTCGGCTCGAAGACCTCGTCGTGTTCGGCATCCTTGCGATCACGATCGTCTGGTCGGTCCTTGCGCTGCACAACGCAACGTTGATCGCGCACGGCTCCCGCACCATCGGCGTGCTGGCGCTGGCGGCACTGTTCGCCGGCCCGATGTTGTTCCTCGTGGTGCGCGCGGCCGAGCCTTCCGGTGGTACCGGTCGACTGATCAACGTCGGGCTACAGGTGCTGGCGCTGTATCTGCCGTTCTGGGGACTCGGGCATGCCGCCGATGGCATCGGTGGCACACGGCTGACGTTCTTCCGCTGGTACCTCGCCCTCGCCGCGTCGTTCCTGTTGCACACCCTGTTCACGTCGCGCCTCGACGTGCTCGGCGAGCACGGCGTCGACAACCTCGGGCGCACGACGATGATGTTCTTCATCAACGCGTTGATCGTGACCGTCATGGGTGTGATGGCTGCCGAGGCCACCCGTGGCATGGACCGCTCGATCGTCGAGCGGGCGCTGCAGCGCCGTCTGCTGCGCGACGACGCCAGCTTGCGCACCCGTGGCAGCGGCGGCAGCGGCGATGCCGGTCCGTCGCTCCCGCCGCCCACGCCCGGCGGCACCCCGGTGACGACCACCGGCCCCGGTGGCAGCGTTGCGGTGCTCGAGGCGCCGAAGGTCGCGCTGACCGAGGCCGTCCTCGCGCCGCCGACCGAGGCGCCGGTCATTCCCGGTCCGACCGCCGGGCCGATGCCGCTGCCGACGCTCGCCGCAGTCCGCCCGCCGTCGGCGGGCCTCGACGCCGTGACGCCGCCGCCCGCCGCAGCACCCGTTGCGGTGCCCGATGTGGTGACGCCGGCGATCGCGATCCCCGTGGTCGTCGTGTCCGAGCCGTTGACGCCGATCGAGTCGCCCGCATTGGCCGCTCGCGAGGTCGCGTCGCCAGTGTCCGAGCCGGTGCTGGTCACGCCGACACCGACGCTGCCGAAAGCCTTCCAGCCCTTGGTGCTCGAGGAGCCCGTGTTCGAGGAGCCGGTGCTCGAGGCGCCCATCGTCGAAATGCCCGTGGTGCCCATGATCGAGCAGCCCGAGCCGGCGCTGGTGCGCCCGGCAGCCGTGCTGCCGCCGCCCGTGCCGTCCCCGCTGCCGCCGCCCCCTCCCGGCTCGCGCAGTTCGCTGCCGAAGCTGTTGACGATCACCGAGATGCGGCCGATCCCGGTCGTCGAACTCGAGCCCGAGCCGGACGACGAGCCGCAGCCCGTTGTCGAGGAGGCCGCACCGGAGCCGGTGAGCGGGTTCTCGTCGATGTTCCAGCCGCTCAGCCTTCGGAAGCCTTGACCTCGTCCCACAGGGCGTCGAGCGCCGGCAATCCGGCCGTGTGCAGGTCGATGCCGCGTTCGAGCGCCAGCCGCTCGACGCCCTCGAAGCGGGTGCGGAACTTCTGCACCGCGGCGCGCAGTGCAGCCTCCGGCTCCACGCCGAGGTGACGTGCGACGTTGACGACCGCGAACAGCAGGTCGCCCAGTTCCTCGCGCACCAGATCGGGGTCGCCCGCCGCGGCGCGCACCTCGTCGGCCTCCTCGGCGATCTTCGGCAGCGCGCCATCGACGTCGGGCCAGTCGAAGCCCACCTTCGCGGCCTTGCGCTGCACGGCGTCGGCGTAGCTCAGCGACGGCTGTGACGTCGGGATGCCCTCGAACACCGACGTGCGCTGCTTCTCGGCGCGCTTGATCGCGTCCCAGTTCGACAGCACGGTGTCGGTGTCGTCGGCGACGACGTCGCCGAACACGTGGGGGTGGCGGCGCACCAACTTGTCGTGCACGCCCCGCGCCACGTCGGCCATCGTGAACCGGCCCTCCTGTTCGGCGATGGTGGCGTGGAACTCGATCTGGTAGAGCAGGTCGCCGAGTTCCTCCACGAGCGCCTCGTCGGTCGCCGGGTCGTCGGGATCGAGCGCCTGCAGCGCGTCGACCACCTCGTAGGTTTCCTCCACCAGATACCGCACCAGCGAGGTGTGCGTCTGCTCCTGGTCCCAGGGGCACTGCTCGCGCAACGTGCGCGCCAACTGGTGGAAGCGCACCAGCTCGGCACCCACGGGTGCAGCGAGGCGAGGGATGTAGACGCACGTCAGGTGGTCGGCCTCGACGGTGCGGTCGAGTTCGGCCCACGTCGTGGCGACGACTAGCTCGTCGGGCGTGCCGAGTCCCTGCAGGATGACGACCGGCTCGTCGCCCTCAGCGGATTCGACGGCGAGCTTGATGTCGCTGAGCACCCAGTTGGCGTGCGTGTGCGCCACCAGCATCGGTCCTGGGTTGCCGGCCGCCGCGACGGCGAACTCGTGACCGTCGATCAGCGTGACACCCGCTTCCACCGGGTCGACGCCGAGGCGGGCCCAGGCGACGTCGAGGAACGACATCGCCGGGTGCACCTCGGTGCGCACACGGTCGTCGGCGAGCAACGTGCGCACCGTGCGTTCCAACACCAGCGGCGAACCGGGCACCGCGTACAGCACTTCGCCGTGCTCCTGCGCAGCTGCGACGAGCCGTTCGGCGATCTCGGCGTACACGTCGTCGAACGTGTCGGCGTGTTCGTACACCTCGTCGAAGCTCGTGGCGTCGGGCACGAGCACCGCCGACGGATGCCGCGCCGTGCGCAGGCGGCGATGGGGAATGCGATCGATGAGTGTCAGCGTGTGCTGCGTGACGTGCTCGAGACCACCCGGCCCGAGGCCGACGACGACGACGGTCGGTGTGCTCACCCGTTGAACAGCGAGAGGACGGAAGCGCTCGACTCGTCCCAGCGCCCGTAACGGCTGTCGACGAAGATGTCGGCATCGGCGATCTGCTCGCTGAACGAGTTCGCCACCTTCTGTTGGACGGTCGGGTCGACCGAGATCTGGTCGACGGTGGGCAGCTCGTCGAACGGGCGAATCACCAGGACGCCCTGGCCGCCCGACAGCGACAGCACCACCGGGTCACCCGGCAGCGCGCCCTTCATCTGCTCGCTGACGGCGGGGTTCAACGTCGCTGGTTCGGCGCAGTGCGAGCCGTCCTGGAACGTCACCACGCCACCGGCCGAGGCGGTCTGCGGGTCGGCGGAGAACTTCGCTGCAGCGTCGGCGAACGACATGCCACCGGCGAGTGCGTCGAGCACCTGCTGAGCGTCGCCGCCTTCGGGGATCTGGATGATCGCCAGGCACACCTTCGGGCTGCCGTCCCAACCCTTCGCGTAGGCCGCGCTCACGTCGGCGAGGAACGGTTCGGCCAGCGCCGACGACGCCTCGGCGGTCTGCTGGTCGAGTTCGTCTCGGGTGCTCACTGCGGACATGTCGGTCCCGAGGGCGGCGAGGCGCAGCCAGTCCGTCATCACCTGGCGCACGTCGCTCGCCACCGACGATGCCGTGCCGCTGGGGTCGGTCGACGGCGTGGCCGAGGCGTCGACGAGCCCGGCGAGCGTGGTACGGCTGAGCTCGGTGCCGTCGACGGCGGCGACGGCATCGCTGCCGGGTGCGGAGGGGGACGAGCAGGACGAGAGGACGGCGGCGACGGCGAGGAGGCCACCGGCGATTGCAGCGCGACGGGTCACGATGAGGAACCCTATCGGTCAGGGGGAGTGGTCTTCCCAGTCGACCCAGGTCACCCGGTAGGCGGTGAGGTACGCCTTCACGGCCTGCCCGGTGGTCCGGGCGGTGTGTTCCGGCATTCGGCCCTCGAACACCTGGTAGCGATCCACCCGTTCGTGCACCGTGCCCTTCAGTTCGGCGAACCGCAGCTCGATGTGCCTCGCGTCCAACTCCTCCAGCAGGTCGCGCAGCATCTCGGCGGCAGTTGCGTCCACATCGGTGATCGGTTCGGCGGTGACGATCACGCACCGGACCGGGTCGTCGTCCTCTCGAGTTGCGATCCGATGCACCAGGTCGTCCTGGAAGAACCGTGCGTTGGCGAAGAACAGCGGCGCGTCGAAGCGGTACAGCAGCAGCCCGGGTACCCGCCGTCCTTCCGGGTGCCGCGCCAGGTCGTGGTAGCCCTTCAGCCCGTCCACCCGCACCAGCTCGGCCGTGTGCGGCTTCCACGCCAGCCGCAGGAAGTTGAGGATGGACAGTCCCACCGCCACCACGGCGCCGGTGACGGGGCCGAGCAGCGCGACGGCCACCATGGCGGCGATGGCAAGCGTGAACTCGCTGCGACGCACCCGGTAGAGGTGGGTGAGGGCGGGGATGTCGATCAGCGAGAACGCCGCGGCCATGACGATCGCGGCGAGCGTCGCGTCGGGCATGTGCCGGAAGATGCCCGGCACGGCGAACGCGATGACGATCATCGCCAGCGCCGCCACCACGCCGGTGAGCTGGGTGCGCGCGCCGCTCGCCTCGGCAACCGGTGTGCGCGAACTGCTCGAGCTGATCGGGAAACCCTGGAACAGTCCGGAGGCGACGTTGCTGAGTCCGAGCGCGACGAGTTCGCGGTTGCTGTCGACCCGCTCGTGGCGGCGCACGGCCATCGCCCGCGAGAGCACACTGGTGTCGGCGAACGCGACGAACGCCACACCGAGCGCCGCACCGAACAGCCGCTGGACCTCGTTCCAGTCCAGGTCGGGCCACGACGGCAGCGGGATCCCCCGCGGCATGTCGCCGACGACCGGCACGCCCTTGGCCTCCAGATCCAGTGCCACCGAGGCGACGATGCCGACGACGACAGCGACCAATGTCGCGGGCACGGCGCGGCTGAACGAGCGGATCACGAGGATGAGCGCGAGACAGGCGAGGCCGATGCCCATCGCCCAGCCGTTGAACAGTCCGTCGCGGAGGCCGGTGAAGAGCGCGTCGAGCTGCCCCAGCAGGGATTCGCCGGGCACGGAGAAGCCGCACAGCTTGGCGGTCTGGCCGACGATGATCGTGATCGCGATGCCGTGCAGATAGCCGTAGCGCACGGGTGCCGAGAGCAACTCGGCGATGAAGCCGAAGCGAGCAATGCCGGCAGCCGCGCAGAGCACCCCGGCGAGGATGGCGAGCATCGCCGCGTGATCGACGGCGACGCCGCTGCCGCCGGCGGCCAACGCCGGCAGGATCGCTGCGGCGATGAGTGGCGTGAGCGCTGAATCCGGCCCGAGCACCATGATGCGCGACGGCCCGAACGCCGCATAGACGAACAGCGGAATGATGGACGCGTACAGCCCGTTGACCGGTGGCAGACCTGCCGCCGCCGCATAGGCCATGCCCGCCGGGGCGAGCAGCCCGGTGAGCACCAGTCCGGCCGCGACGTCGCGGCTCAGCCACGCTCGTTCGTAGTGGCGGGCCTGCTGCCAGCCGGGCAGCCACGAGGTGGCAGGCCCCCCTGCCCGCGCGCGATCGTTCATCGAGGACACACTGTCACGGTCGACCGTCGGGCGGAGTGAGCGTCCGCCGCGTCAGTCCGGTTCGGTCCCGGCTCGTTCAACGCGACGCCAACCACGTGGCCGCGAACGCCACGGAGTTGGTCGCGATGTGGGCGCCGATGGGCACCAACAGACTGCCGCGCCACAGGCGGAGCCAGCAGAACGCAACGCCCG
>JBMOGW010000164.1:0-8163 GCA_049318165.1 Ilumatobacteraceae bacterium | reverse complement strand
TGTTCTTCAAGATCACCGGCGTGCTGCTGATCTTCTTCGCCGCCGGCCTGGTGGGCAAGGCGGTGCACGAGTTCCGTGAGCTGCTCGGCCTCGAGGACGGCTGGCTGTTCCAGCCGGCCTTCCAGGTGACGTCGGGTCCGCTCGCCCCCGGCGTCGACGGCGCCGAGGATCCGTTCCTCTACAGCTTCATGAAGGGCCTCTTCGGCTGGTCCGAAGACCCCGAGCGCATCCGCGTGCTCGCCTACTTCGGCTACCTGATCCCCGTGATGTGGCTGTTCCTGAAGCGGGAGCGGCCGGCCGCCACGACGGGCGCGGCGGAACCGCAGATCGCGGCGACGGTGGGCGTCGACTGACGTCGGCCACCACACAACAGCACCGAAAAAGCACCTCTATTCCTGCGATCGGCGTCCCCGGAGGCCGATAATGGAAGCGATGACCGCACGCGTCGATCCCACCGTGCTCCTCGCGGAGCTGCCGGATCCGGTGCTGGTGGTCGACACCGATGTCAACCTGCTCTACGTCAACCCGGCGGCGAGCGAACTCTTCGGATGGCTTCCGGAGAAGTGGCTCGGCAGGAGCATTCTCGAACTGGTCCACCCCGACGACGTCGCCAACGTCGTGTCGTCGACGGGCACGATGCAGAGCAAGCGCATCGGCACCCCGGTGGAGATCCGCGTTCGGCTGGCCGAGGGCTCGTGGCGCTGGGTGGAGATCGTGGGTCGCAACTCGCTCGACATCGACGGCGTGCACGGACTGGTCGTGGTGGCGCGCGACGTCACCCGACGACGGATGTGGGAGGTCGCGGGCAGCGACACGGTCCGCTTCCAGCAGGTGGTGCAGCACGCATCGTCGGTGACGTTGCTGCTCGACCGCGACGGCGAGATCAAGAGCGTCAACGCCGCGTTCACCCGTCTGCTCGGCCACGACGTGTCGCACGTCGTCGGGCGACCGCTGGTGCAGTTCGCGACGGAGGACGCCGCCAACGACCTGGCGTTCGCGATCGAGAAGGCCGGGACCGAACAGCGTCTGGTGAGTTGCGAGGCGATGATGCGCCACGTCGACCCCGACGTCACGCTGCCGATGAGGTTCGAGATCGTCAACCTGCTCGACGACCCCGTGGTGGAGGGCCTGGTGGTGACCGGCTACGACGTCAGCGAGTTGCACCGAACCCGCCGCACGCTCGAGCACCTCGCCCGCCACGACGCGCTCACCGGGCTGGCGAACCGCTCCGTACTGCTCGACGAACTGCAACGAGCGGTCGACCAACACGTGCCCGCTGCGGTGATCTTCATCGACCTCGACAAGTTCAAGAACGTCAACGACATCCTCGGCCACGAGTCGGGCGACGAAGTGCTGCGCAAGGTGGCCGACCGGTTGCTCGACACGGTGCGACCCGGCGACGTCGTCGCCCGAGTCGGCGGCGACGAGTTCGTGGTCCTCGCGTTCGACATCGCCGACCGGGCCACCGGACAGGCGCTCTGCGACCGCATCGACGGCACGCTGTCGTCCACCTACGTGTTGACCGAGGGGCCGATGCGACTGGCCGCCAGTGTCGGCCTCGCCCTCGTCCACGAGGACGAGGACGCCACGGTGACAGGACTGCTGGCCGACGCCGACCTGGCGATGTACGAGGCGAAGGCGGCGAGACGTGGCGAGCCCGAGCGCAGCGTCAGCCAGCGCCAACGCAACGCCAACGAGCGACGCCGCCTCGCCGACGACCTGGCCGCCGGCCTGCAGCGCGGCGAGGTGGTCGCGTACCTGCAGCCGATCGTGTCGCTCGCCCTCGGGTGCACCACCGGGCTGGAGGCGTTGGTGCGGTGGCAACACCCCGAGCGGGGCCTGCTGTCGCCGGCGGCGTTCCTCGACCTCGCCGAGGACGCGGGGCTCGACCTGTTGCTCGGCGACGTGGTGCTGCGGTCCGCGTGCAGCGTGATGCGCGAGGTGGACCCTGCCGTCACACTGAGCATGAACCTGTCGGTCACCCAACTGGCCGATCGTGGCCTGTGCGACCGCATCAGCCGCATCCTCGGCGAGCACGGCATCGGGCCCGATCGGCTGATGATCGAGATCACCGAGCACGCCACGCTGCAGCGTCAACCCGGCGGCGGCCGCGTGTCGCCCGAGCACACGCTGCACGAGCTGCGCGAACTCGGCGCCTCGCTCTGCCTCGACGACTTCGGCACCGGGTACTCGTCGCTCACCCACATCCGCCGCTATCCGCTGACCGCGATCAAGATCGACCGTTCGTTCGTGAACGGCGTGGTCGATCACCCGGAGGACCGAGCCGTCATCGCGGCGATGGTGGGCATGGCCGGCGCACTCGATCTGGAAGTGGTGGGCGAAGGCGTGGAGAACGAGGAGCAGTTGCAGGCATTGCGCACGCTGCGGTGCGACAAGGTGCAGGGCTATCTCGTCGCCCGCCCGCTGCCGCCCGACGAAGTCCCCGGCTGGGTGGCCGCACGCGGCCGCGACTGGCGCGCCGCCTCAGTCGGCTGAGCACGCACGGCACCTGCCGCGCACGTCGAACACATGATGCTCGACCTGGAACCCGGTGGCGCCCAGGATGCCACCGATCTCCTTGTCGATCAGCCGTTCCAGCGCTCTGCTGGGCGTGAAGTCGGT
This sequence comes from Ilumatobacteraceae bacterium, assembly GCA_049318165.1. Taxonomy (GTDB): domain Bacteria; phylum Actinomycetota; class Acidimicrobiia; order Acidimicrobiales; family Ilumatobacteraceae; genus UBA668. The sequence goes on along the minus strand of JBMOGW010000164.1, from coordinate 5,541 downwards.
GACGATGCCGCACTCGGTGCACACCAGGTGATGGTGGTGATGGTCCGAGTACGCCTCGGCCAGCTCGTGCCGGTCGCCGCCACCGGCCCCCGCGACGCGCACCGCCACGCCGGCGTCCACCAGTTCGGCGAGGTTGCGGTAGACGGTGGACACGGGGACCGCCGCCTGCGCAGCGACCTCCTCGGTGGTGAGCGGGCGTTCGGCGTGCTCGAGCACCGCCAGCACCGCACGCCGGTTGGCCGTGAGGCGCAGCTCGCGTAGCGCAAGTGCGGGGAGCACCGCAGCGGCCGTCGACCCGGACAGGGCCGGCGGTCCGGCGGGTGCAGTGGGAGGCTTCGTGGCGCGCGGCACGAGTGCGACGCTACCGCTGGTTCTCACCGAATGAGAACCGTTCCCGACATTTTGAGAATGATTCCCATTGCCGGTACAGTGCGGTCGTGCTCCGTCCGCTCCCGCTCCTGCTGCTGCCCGCACTCGCGTGCGCCGCGGTTGCGTGCTCGTCGGACGGCGGCACCGACGACGGGCGACCGGTCGTGGCCGCCGCGTTCTACCCGCTGGAGGAGATCGCTCGGCAAGTGGGCGGCGACGCGGTACGCATCGTGACGCTGGTGCCTCCCGGCGAAGAGGCCCACGAGTACGAGCCGACGCCGAAGCAACTCACCGAGTTGGAGGACGCCGACGTCGTGCTGTACCTCGGCAAGGGCTTCCAGCCCAACATCGAGAAGGCGCTCGAGTCGCTGCCGTCCTCGGTCCAGCGGGTCGACCTGCTCGACGGGCTGCCGCTGCTCGACGTCACCGCACAGGTGCCCGGCTCGGACGGCGAGTCCGAGGGCGAATCGATCGACGGCGGCAAGGACCCCCACGTCTGGCTGTCGCCCGTCCTGATGCAGCAGATGAGCGAGACCGCCCGCGACACGCTGGGCGCCGTCGACGCGCCGGCACAGGCCGCGTTCGCCGCCAACCAGAGCGGGTTCGCCGCGACGCTGGCGGCGCTCGACTCGGACTTCACGGCCGGCCTCGCCACCTGCGCGAGCCGTTTCCTGGTGTCGTCGCACCGCGCGTTCGGGTACCTCGCCGACGCGTACGACCTGACCGCCGTCGCCATCGCCGGGGTGTCCCCCACCGAGGAACCGTCGGCGAAGACCCTGGAGGCGCTCGCCACGTTCGCCCGCGACAACGACGTGGCCACGATCTTCTTCGAGGAGAACCTGCCCGACGACCTGGCCGCCACGCTCGCCGCCGAAGTCGGCGCCGGCACCGGCGTGCTGGACACGCTGGAGTCGCCGTCGGACGACCAACGGAAAGCCGGCGAGGACTACGACTCGTTGATGCGCGCCAACCTCGACGCGCTGCGCATCGGCCTCGGTTGCTCGTGAACACGCACGGGCGCGGGCACGACCGTCACGGTCACGTGCACGACGGCGGCGCCCCTGTGCTGCGTGTGCGCGACCTGGGGGTGCGCTACGGCGACCAGCACGCGCTGCAGGGCGTGACGTTCAGCGTCGGCCGCGGTGAGCTGATCGCCGTCATCGGACCCAACGGCGCGGGCAAGAGCACGATGTTCAAAGCCATCTGCGGCCTCGTCAACCACGAGGGCGTGGTCGAGGTGAACGGCGTGCACTGCCACGACCACACCGACCGTATGGACCTGGCGTACATTCCCCAGCGCAACGACAGCGACCTGCACTTCCCCATCACCGTCGGCGAGTTGGTGCTCGCCGGCCGGCGACGCTTCCACCGTTGGTACCAGCGGCCCGCCGCAGCCGACCGCGCCGCTGCCGCCGAGGCGCTGGAACGCGTCAACCTGGGCGGCACCGGCGACCGGGCCCTCACCGAACTGTCGGGCGGCCAACTGCAGCGTGCCTATGTCGCTCGAGCGCTGGCGCAGGAGGCGTCGGTGGTGCTGCTCGACGAGGCCCTCAGCGGCGTGGACCAGCCGCGGACGCTGGAGTTGCTCGACGTGTTCGAGGGACTTGCGGCACAGGGCACGACGTTGCTCGTCGCCACGCACGACCTGGCGCTCGCCAAGCGCCGCTTCGGCCGCTGCCTGGCCGTGCACGGCACACTCACCGGCGACGGCGAGCCGGCGACGGTACTGGCCGGCGACGTGCTCGACGCCACCTTCGGATCGGGAGGCCGCCGTGCACTGGCTGATTGACCCGTTCCGCGCCGAGTTCATGCAGCGCGCCTTCCTCGCGGCGATCATCATCGGCGTCGTCGCCCCCGTCGTCGGCACCTGGGTGGTGCTGCGGCGGATGGCCAACCTCGGCGACGCGATGTCGCACGGCACGCTCGCCGGCGTCGGCATCGCCTACGCGGCCGGCGTCAACGTCCTGTTCGGTGCGATGGGTGCGGGGCTGGTGATCGCAGTCCTGCTGCTGGTGTTCTCGTCCAACCGCCGGCTCGGGCAGGAGACGATCATCACCGTGCTCGGCACCGCCTTCTTCGCGCTCGGCGTCGTCGTGATCAGCCGCCTCGACACGGGCGTCGAGCTGACCCACTTCCTGTTCGGCCGAGTGCTCACCGTGCAGTGGGGCGACATCTGGTTGAACCTGGCGCTCGGCGGTGCGACGGTCCTCGTCGTGGCGCTGCTGTTCGGCGAGCTCCGCCTCGCCACGTTCGACCACGTGCAAGCCGAACAGGTGGGCGTGCGTGTGGAACTGGTGCAGGGCGTGCTGGTCATCCTGCTCGCCGTCGTGGTGGTCATCAGCCTGCGCGCGGTCGGCACGGTGATGACCGTGACGATGCTGGTCACGCCCGCCGCCACGGCCCGGCTGATCGCCAAGGACCTGCGCCGAATGACCCTGTGGGGCGTCGCGTTCGGCGTCTCGGAGGGTGTCATCGGGCTGATGATCGCCTACCACCTCAGCGCCGCACCGGGCGCGACGATCGGCCTGACGGCCGCCGCCGTGTTCGCCCTGGTCTTCGCCGTCACGCTGCCGCGACGCATGCCGCACCACCACCGCCCCCTCGACTGACGCTCCATCGGACGGGCGCGGCGCGCAGGGGTTTCTCCGGCGCACCGATTTGGTGCATGATGGCGGCCTGCCAATGGGGGCATTGGATCCGCAAGGGGGATCACTGGTGAAGATTTCGGTCACCGTCAACGGAACGGTCCACGAGAGTGACGTCGAGCCGCGCACGCTGCTCGTTCACTACATCCGCGAGGCGCTCGCGTTGACGGGCACCAACATCGGCTGCGACACGTCGTCGTGCGGCGCATGCAGCGTCCACGTCAACGGCGAGGCCGTGAAGAGCTGCACGATGCTGGCGGTCCAGGCCGACGGCGCCGAGATCACCACGATCGAGGGCCTCGCCATCGACGGCGAACTGCACCCGATGCAGCAGGCGTTCATGGAGAACCATGGTCTGCAGTGCGGCTACTGCACTCCGGGCATGGTGATGGCCGCCACGAGCCTGCTGAAGGAGAACCCGAACCCGACGGAGGAAGAGGTCCGCATCGGCCTCGAAGGCAACCTCTGCCGCTGCACGGGCTACCACAACATCGTCAAGTCCGTCCTCGCCGCCGCCGGCGGCCAGTGACCGACCGTCCACATCCACTCTGACGACTTTGGTATGGGGGTACCGAGATGACCGTCACTGACGACCGCCCGTCGACCGTGTTGGGGACACGGCTGCTGCGGCGCGAAGACCCGGCCCTGCTCACGGGCGAGGCCAAGTACACCAACGACCTGCACCTGCCGGGTGCGCTGCACCTCGCCGTGCTGCGCAGCCCGTACGCGCACGCCAACATCCGCAGCATCGACCTGTCGGCGGCCAAGGCCGCACCCGGGGTCGTCGCCGTCTACTCCGGCGAGGACCTGATGAGCGAATGGGCGTCGCCGATGCCGTCCGCCTGGGCGGTGACCGCCGACATGAAGAGCCCGGCGCACTACCCGCTGGCCAGCGGCAAGGTCTGCTACGTGGGCGACGGCGTCGCCTGCGTGCTGGCCACCAGCGAGACCGCAGCCCGTGACGCCGTCGAACTGATCGACGTGCAGTACGAACCGCTGCCCGCGGTCGTCGGTCTCGAGGACGCGCTGAGCGACCGCGTGGTCATCCACGCCGACCTGGGCACCAACAAGAGCTACACGTGGGACCTCAAGGTCGAGGGCACCGAGGGCCAGGTGGACGCTGCATTCGCCGCGGCCGCCTACTCGGTGAAGGAGCGTTACGTTCAGCAGCGCCTCATCCCGATGGCGATGGAGCCCCGCGCCGTGGCCGCGGTGCCGCAGCCGTTCGGCGGCGACATGATCCTGTACAGCGCGACGCAGATCCCGCACATCCTCAAGGTGATGACCGCCATCACGCTCGGCATTCCCGAGCACCAGATGCGCGTCATCGCCCCGTCAGTGGGCGGCGGCTTCGGCAGCAAGCTCGACGTGTACGCCGAGGAGCTGCTGTGCGTGGCGCTCGCCCGCAAGCACAAGGTGCCGGTGCGCTGGAACGAGGAGCGCGGCGAGAACGCCGTCGCCACCATCCAGGGCCGCGGTCAGATCCAGGACGTCGAGCTGGCCGCCGACGCCGACGGCAAGCTCACCGCCGTCCGGGTGCGGATCCTCGCCGACATGGGCGGCTACCAGCAGCTCATCACGGCCGGCATCCCGATCCTCGGTGCCTTCCTGTACGCCGGCGTGTACGACCTGCCCCACGCGTACGACTTCAGCTGCACCGGTGTGTACACGACGCTCACCCCGACCGACGCCTACCGCGGTGCCGGCCGGCCGGAGGCCACGTACGCCATCGAGCGTGCGATGGACGCGTTGGCCGACACGATGGGCATCGACCCGATGGAACTGCGCAAGCGGAACTTCATCCGCAAGGAGCAGTTCCCGTACACCGCGTTCAGCGGCCTGACGTACGACTCGGGTGACCACCTGGCCGCTGCCGAGAAGGCGGCGCAGATGGCCGACTACGACGGCATCCGTGCACGCCAGAAGGCGCAGAACGTGCCGGGTGCGAAGAAGCTGCTCGGCATCGGCCAGGCCAGCTACTTCGAGATGTGCGGCCTCGCTCCGTCCCGCGTGCTCGCCTCGCTGAACTACTCGGCCGGTGGCTGGGAGGCCGCGACAGTGCGTGTCCTGCCGACCAACAAGATCCAGGTGGTCACGGGCACCGCGCCGCACGGCCAGGGCCACGAGACGGCCTGGAGCATGATCGTCGCCGAGAAGATGGGCGTGTCGCCCGACGACGTCGACGTGCTGCACAGCGACACGGCGCTCTCGCCGCTCGGCCTCGACACCTACGGGTCGCGCTCACTGCCGGTCGGTGGCGTCGCCATCGCGATGGCGTGCGACAAGGTGATCGACAAGGCGCGCAAGATCGCCGCCCACCAGTTGGAGGCGGCCGAGGACGACCTCGAGTTCGAGGGCGGTGCATTCACGGTGAAGGGTTCGCCCGACCGCACGCTGCCGTTGGCGGCGATCGCGTTCGAGGCGTTCACCGCGCACAACCTTCCCGACGGTCTGGAGCCGAACCTCGAGGCACAGGTCACCTACGACCCGCCGAACTTCTCGTGGCCGTTCGGCACGCACATCTGCA
>JBMOGW010000163.1:0-8243 GCA_049318165.1 Ilumatobacteraceae bacterium | reverse complement strand
CCCGCCGCTCACCGAGGAGCGCCGCAAGGAGTACGTGAAGGTCGTCAAGCACATGTCGGAGGATGGCCGCGTGGCGGTCCGCAACATCCGTCGCGATGCGCGCAAGCATCTGGAAGCCGCCGAGAAGGCCGGGGAGATCTCGGCCGACGAACTCGAGCGCGCCGAGAAGGAGCTGGAGAAGATCACCCACGACCACGTCGAGCACATCGACAAGGCGTTGGGTCGCAAAGAGCAGGAACTGCTCGAGGTCTGAGGCGAGGGGACAGCATGAGCGAGGACCAGTGGCGGCGACGCCGCGACGAGGAAGAGGACTTCGGTCCGCCGCTGTTCGGCGGTGACGACCTGGACGCTGACGGCGTCGGCGAGCACGAGCCCACCATCCGCTTCGGCGACGGCGACACCGGCCCTCTGCCGCACTGGACGCAACCCCCGACCGGCGAGATGCCGCGTGTGCTGAGCGACGGCGGCGACCACACCGACGACCTCGACGTGTGGTCGTCGTTCTCCGGTACGTCGCCCACCTGGGGCGACGACCGCAGCAACGACACCGGCCTCGACGACATCACCGGTCTGAACCCGGTGTTCGACGATCCCGACAGCGGTCCGATCCCCTTCGAGGATGTCGACCCCGTGGCCCTCGACGATTCGGCGCCGGTGCGTCGCGAGCCGGGCCGCATCACCATCGGCACCGACCCGACCGACGGGGCGATGCGCCCGCCGGCATCAAGCCGCGGCCGCCGTCCGGCCGACCCGACCGGCCGCACCGCACGCCCGGGCCGTCCCGCCCCGACGGGTCGCCCTGGCGGCAAGCCCACGGGTGGTACCGGTGGCCGTGACATGCCGACCGCCGTGGCGGTCGGCCTGCTGATCGCCGTGGTGTTCATCGGCGCGCTGAAGTACAAGCCGTGGGCCGTCGCGGTCATCGTCGTCCTGGTGCTCGGCCTTGCCGCGGTCGAGTACTTCGACCGCGTCCGCGAGAAGGGCTACAACCCGGCGTTCGTTCCCGGCATCGTGGCCTGCGTCGCCGCGCCGACTGCGGTGTACCACTACGGCATCGATGCCCTGCCGCTGGTGCTGTTCCTGGCGTTCGTGGCATGCGCGGTGTCGTTCATCTTCTCGTCGGGCCTCGACTCGAACCCGATGCCGAACATGGCCATCACCACGCTCGGCCTCACCTGGATCGGCCTCCTCGGCTCGTTCGCCGCGGCGATCGTCGGGCTGTCGAACATCCCGACGGTCATCGCCGACGGCACGGTGAGTCATCACATCGGCACCGACACGCTGTGCCTGCTGGCCGTGGGTGTCGTCGCCAACGACGTCGGCGCGCTGTTCGTCGGTAGCGCTGTCGGTCGTACGCCGCTGCGAGCCTGGATCAGCCCGAACAAGAGTGTCGAGGGCTTCATCGGCGGCGCCGTCTTCACCTTGGCTGCGATGTTCCTCGTCGGCCTCACGGCGAAGTCGACCACATGGAACAGCACGGGCGACCTGCTGCTCCTCGGCCTCGTGGTGGCGATCGCGGCGCCGATCGGCGACCTGACGGAGAGCATGTTCAAGCGCAATCTCGACGTGAAGGACTTCGGTTCGATCGTCAAGGGCCACGGCGGCATCCTCGACCGGTTCGACGGCTTCCTGTTCACGCTGCCCGCCGTGTACTACCTCGTCGAGTTCCTGCAGCCCTGGGCCACCAAGTAGCCGACCGCCACGTGGCTGAAGCGTCGCTTCAGGTCCCGCGGTGCAAGCGGTTGCCGGTGCTGCGAGACTGGTCGACGACATGAGCGCAGTCCGGGTCGCCATCGCCGGTTCCTCCGGGTCCATCGGCACGCAGACGCTGGACGTCGTGCGTGCCGAAGGCGGTTTCGAGGTGGTCGCGCTCGGTGTCGGCTCGTCCGTCGACGTGCTGGTGCAGCAGGCGCTCGAGTTCCGTCCCAAGGTGGTGGCCGTGGCCGATCCGGCCCGTCGCGCCGACGTGGCCGCGGCGCTGCCGTTCGCGGAGGTCGTGGCCGACTTCGCCGACCTCGTCGACCTCGCCGACGTCGTGGTGAATGCAGTGGTCGGCTTCGCCGGCCTGCCGGTCACGGTGCGCACCCTGGCCGACGGCAAGCGTTTGGCGCTGGCCAACAAGGAGAGCCTCATCGCCGGTGGGCCCGTGGTGCAGCCGTTGCGTGCGACGCCGGGCGCCGAGCTCGTGCCGGTCGACAGCGAGCACTGTGCGGTGCACCAGTGCCTGCGCTCGTCGGCGTTCGTCGACCGCGAGGTGTCGCGCATCGTCCTCACGGCCAGCGGCGGCCCGTTCCGCGGTCGCACCGCCGACCAGCTCGCCGATGTCGGTGTCGAACAGGCGCTGGCCCACCCGACCTGGAAGATGGGCCCGAAGATCACCATCGACTCCAGCACGCTGATGAACAAGGGCCTCGAGGTGATCGAAGCGCACGAGCTGTTCGGCACTCCGTACGACCGCATCGAGGTCGTCGTGCACCCGCAGAGCGTCGTGCACTCGATGGCCGAGTTCACCGACGGCAGCACCATCGCCCAACTGTCGATGCCCGACATGCGCCTGCCGATCGGATATGCGCTCGCATATCCGGGTCGCATCGGCACCCCGTTCGGGCGCATCGACTGGGCCACCCTCGGTCGCCTCGACTTCGAAGCGCCCGACATCGACACCTTCCGCTGTCTGCCGCTCGCCTACGAGGCCGGCCGCGCGGGCGGCATCGCCCCCGCATGGTTGAGCGCCGCCAACGAAGTGGCCGTCGAAGCGTTCCTGCAGGGTGCGCTGCGTTGGTCCCAGATCGCCGAGGTGTGCGACGCCGCACTCCAGCGGCTCGAGCCCGGCCCGTGCTCAACGGTCGCCGACATCATCGCCGCCGACGCGCGTGCCCGCGTCGTCGCTGCCCACATCGTCAAGGAGGTCCTCCCCGCATGAGTACCCGTATCGATCGCTTCAAGAATGAGATGGCCGCCGGCGGCTCGGTGAAGGAGAACGAGCCCGACGAGCAACCGTCCAGGCTCACGGCCGTGCTCGGCATTGGTGCATGGATCGTCCTCTTCGTCGTCCTCGCCGTCATCAGTCCGTGGATGCTGGTGTTCGTCGTCGGCGTGCTGATCTCCATCTTCCTGCACGAGGTCGGCCACTTCGTCACCGCCCGCCGCTCGGGCATGAAGGTCACCCAGTTCTTCATGGGGTTCGGCCCGCGCATCTGGAGCACCCATCGCGACGGCGTGGAGTACGGCGTGCGCGCCATCCCGCTCGGCGCGTTCGTGCGCATCATCGGCATGAACAACCTCGACGAGGTGCCGCCGGAGGACGAGGCGTTCACGTACCGTCAGGCGAGCTACCCGAAGCGGATGCTGGTGATCACCGCCGGGTCGTTGATGCACCTGATCATCGCCGTCGTCACCATCGTCGGTGTGTACACCTTCGCCGGTCGCGTCGAGGAGACGGGCCAGGTGAAGGTGTTCTCCGTGGTCGAGAACTCGCCGGCAGCGCAGGCCGGCCTCGAGCCCGGCGACGTGGTGCTGTCCGTCGACGGGACGGCGGTCACCAACAGCGCGCAGTTCCGCACGACGCTGTCGTCCACGGCGCCGGGCACCACCGTGGCGTTGCAGGTGCTGCGTGACGGCACGACGTTCGAGACCGATGCCACGCTGGTGCAGTCGCCGGCAGCGGCGGCGGGTGAGCAGCGTGGCTTCCTCGGCGTCGGCAGCGATTCGCGCGACCGGGTCGACCAGTCGGTCGGCCAGGCGCTGGTGAAGGGCCCGCAGGACCTCGTGCAGGGTGTCGGTCAGGCCGTGGTGGGCATCGCCAAGGTGCTCAACCCGGTCAACGTGTTCGGCCACCTCACCGGCACGAACACCGACGAGACGTCGCGTCCCACCACGCTGGTGGGTGCCACCCGCATCAGCGACGACTTCGGCCAGAACGACGGTTGGGCGGGCATCCTCAGCCTGTTGGCCGCGCTGAACGTGTCGGTCGCGGTGTTCAACATGTTCCCGCTGCTCCCGCTCGACGGCGGCCACGCCGCCATCGCCACCTACGAGCGACTGCGCGAGCGGAACGGCAAGCGCTACTTCGCCGACGTGTCGAAGTTGATGCCGGTGGTGACGATCACGGTCGCCCTGTTGGCGTTCATGTTCCTCACCGGCCTCTACCTCGACACGATGAAGGGGTTCTGATGAAGGAAGTCCCCACCTTCGCCCGTCGCGACACCCGTCAGATCCACGTCGGCAAGGTGCCCGTCGGTGGCGGCGCGCCGATCACGGTGCAGTCGATGACCATCACCAAGACGGCCGACGTCGAGGGAACGCTGCAACAGATCTATGCGCTGGCCGCGGCTGGTTGCGACATCGTCCGCTGCACCTGCAACGAGGCGGAGGCCGCCGAGGGCCTGGCGCAGATCGTGCCGCGTTCGCCGATCCCGGTGATCGCCGACATCCACCACCAGTACAAGATGGCCCTCGCGGCGATGGAAGCGGGCGTGCACGGCCTGCGCCTCAACCCGGGCAACATCCGCCGCCCCGAGCACATCAAGGCCGTCGCCAGCGAGGCGAAGGACCGCGGGCTGCCGATCCGCATCGGCGTGAACGGTGGCTCGCTCGACCCGTCGCTCTACGAGAAGTACGGCGGGCTGACGGCCGATGCGATGGTCGAGAGCGCGCTCCACGAGATCGCCTTCTTCGAGGAAGTCGACTTCCACGACTACAAGATCAGCGTGAAGGCCAGCAACGTGCCGTTGATGGTGGAGGCATACCGCAAGCTCAGCGACGTCACCGACGCGCCGCTGCACCTCGGCGTCACCGAGGCCGGGCCGCCGCCGGCGGGTCTGGTGAAGGCCACGGCGGGCATCGCCGCACTGCTGCTCGAGGGCATCGGTGACACGATCCGCTACAGCCTCACCGCCGACCCGGTGGAAGAGGCTCGTGCGGGTCGTCAACTGCTCGAAGCCCTCGGTCTGCGCGAGCGCAAGAACGTCGACCTCATCGCGTGCCCGTCGTGTGGCCGCGCCGAGGTGGACGTCATCGACGTCGCCAACCGCGCGATGCACGCGTTCGGCGATCGCAAGCTGCCGCTGCAGGTGGCCGTGATGGGCTGCGTGGTCAACGGGCCCGGCGAGGCACGCGAGGCCGACCTGGGCATCGCCGCGGGCAACAAGCGCGGTCACCTGTTCGTGAAGGGCCGCAACGTGGCCGTCGTGAAGGAGGAGGACATGGTCGACGCGCTCGTCGAGTGGGCCGAGTTCATCCACGAGCACGGCACCGACGCCGCCATCGCCCGCGCGGACACCGCGCTGGCCGAGCGTGAGGCCGCCAAGGACCGCGGCAAGCTGCTCGACGACAAGGGTGCCGACGCCAACCATTCGATGGAGCGCATCGTCGAGATCCGGCGCACCGTCGAGGGCGCCTGAGCGGTGCACGTCCCGCTGTTCGAGTTCGACCCGTCGCAACAGGCGGTCATCAACCCGAGCGTTCACCGTGCCCCGCTGGGGTTCCCTGCGCACGCGGTGATGTGCTGGTTCGGCAACACGGTCGCCGAGCGCACCGCACACCTCCAGCCGGTGCACCACATCCCGTTCGAGCACGGGGCGCATGCCATTCACGTCGTCGAGCACCGCGAGGTGCCGGTGGCCCTGGTGTGTCCGGGTGTGGGCGCGCCGGCGTCCGCCTCGACGATGGAGGTGCTCATCGCGCTCGGCGCCACGAACATCATCGGCTGCGGCGGCGCGGGCATCGTGCAGCCGGGGTTCGACGTCGGTCATGTGATCATTCCCACCGGTGCCATCCGCGACGAGGGCACCAGCTACCACTACGCGCCGCCCGACGCGACGGTGGTGCCGCACCCGCGGGCACTGGCTGCGATCGACGACGTCCTCTCCGAGGCCGGGGTGCCGCACGACCGCGGACTGGTGTGGACCACCGATGCCTTCTTCCGCGAGACATCGGCGAAGGTGGCCCGGCGGCGCGAGGCGGGCTGCCTGGCGGTGGAGATGGAGGCCGCAGCGATGTTCGCCGTGGCGGCGTTCCGCGGCGCCGCCTACGCGCAGTTGCTGTACGCCGGTGACGACGTGAGCGCCGAGGAGTGGGACCCGCGCAGCTGGGACAAGCAGCTGGGCGCCAGGGACGGCCTGCTCGACCTGGCGCTCGACGCGGTCATCCGCCTGTGACGCTCCACACGGTGGACGGGCCGAGCAGCATCGCCGACTCACCCGCATCGAGGTAGACGCATTCGCCGCGACGCACCGTGCCGGCGTGGCCGTCGGTGCAGAGCAACAGGTCGCGCCCTTCGGCGGTGTATGCCATGTGGCCCACGATGTCGAAACGCACCAGTGCGAACGGCGCGCCCGGGGTGGGGTAGTGGTGCACACCTTCGCTCAGCCGTTGCGGGCGCACGACGGGTTCGTCGAGCGGCTCGTACGAGAGCACCTGCAGCAGTTGGTCGACGTCGACGTGCTTGGGGGTGAGACCGCCGCGCAGCACGTTGTCGCTGGCACCCATCACCTCCACGCCCACGCCGGTCAGGTAGGCGTGCAGGTTCCCAGGCGTCAGGTAGATCGCTTCGCCGGGCTGCAGGGTGACGCGGTTCAGCAGCAGGGTGACGGCCACGCTCGGGTCGCCCGGGTAGTGGGTGGCGAGGCGGGTGACGAGCGCCGCCTCCGGGCCGGTGGTGGCCCTGCAGGCGTCGATGACCGGCTCGACGGGCACGGTGCCTCGGTACAGGGCGACGACGGTCGCTTCCAGGCCCTCCACGGCCAGATGGTCGGCCAATGAGATGGCACCGATCATGCGCAGCAGCCACAACGACGCGTCGACGGGCCGGAACCCGCAGAGCGCGTCGAAGGGCGTGAGCGCGCACAAGACCTCGGGCTTGGCGTTGCGGTCGCGGAACACTCGATGCGGCGCATCGAGCGGGATGCCGGCGGCATTCTCGTGGTCGAACCCGGCGCGAGCGGTGGCCGCATCCGGGTGCGTCTGCAACGACAGCGGTTCGGCGGCGGCAAGCACCTTCAGCAGGTACGGCAGGTCGCCGGCCTCGTCGCGCAGCGGGGTGCCGTCGCCCAGCACGCCGGGGCCGCCCGGGTGCGTGCCCCACCAGACCTCGGCCCACGGGGTGCCGTCGGCGGGCTCGCCGAGCAGATCGGGGATCGACGTGCGATCACCCCACGCATAGTGGTGCACCGTGCCGTGGACCGTTTGCATGTCAGCCTGCCATCCTCAGAAGAGCCGTAGCTCGTCGGGCTTCATGCCGCGTAGCTCGTCGTAATCGACTTCGACGACCCTGAAGCCGCGCGCCTCGGCGAGCACCCGCGCCTGTGGCTTCACCACCTGTGCGACGAACACGCCACGCACCTCGCCGAGCGACGAGTCGAGGTGCAGCCGCTCGATGTAGCGGGCGAGCTGCTCGACGCCGTCGATCTCGCCGCGGCGCTTCACCTCGATGGCCACCACCTGCCCGCCAGTGTCGCGGCACACCAGGTCGATCGGGCCGATCGCCGTCTGGTACTCGCGGCGCACCAATGTGAGGCCGTCCTCGATGGCGTGTGGCGACGCGGCCAGAAGCTCCTGCAGGTGGGCTTCGACGCCGTCCTTCTGCAGGCCGGGGTCCTCGCCGAGCTCGTGGGCCGAGTCGCTGAGCACCTCCAGCAGGCGGATGGTGAGCTCCTCGCCCTTGGGGTTGGTGACGGTCCAGTGGTCGCCGAGGTCGGTGAGCGTGTTCGGCGCGTTCATCCAGTTCAGCGGCTTGTACGCGCCGCCGTCGGCGTGGATGGCGACACAGCCGTCGGCCTTGACCATGATCAGCCGGGTGGCTTCGGGCAGGTGGGCATCCAGTCGACCCCGGTAGTCGACGGTGCAGCGGGCCACGACGAGACGCATCACGGCGAATGTAGCCAGTACGCGTGGGACCTTGGCCCCTTTGCGCGTTTGTGCGTTCGTGCGACAGTGCACCAAGGCCAGTGGACGGGAGATCCGATGGTGACGAAAATCAGATGGTGTGCATGCCGCATCGGAGCGGCCTTCAGCGCCGTGGCCCTGATCGGGGCCTTCCTGGTGCGGTCGTCGTCGTTCGGTCTGGCCGTCGCAGGTTGGATGGCGCTGGTGATCGGCGCTCCGGTGGGGATGGGGTTGTGCCTGAAGGGGTGTGGGCCGTCCGCAGAGCCGGACCTCACCGAGCGCACGGTGGCGCACACGGGCGTGGCGCTGTCGGTGCTCAGCCTCGTCGTGTTCGTGGTGTGACGCGTGCTGGTGTGGCG
>JBMOGW010000162.1:0-8308 GCA_049318165.1 Ilumatobacteraceae bacterium | reverse complement strand
AGCCCAGCAAAGGCACGCTGTACCCGAAGCATCGCGGCGACCTGCTCGAGGCCGCCGTCCTGACGCGGCGGATGCACGAGGGTCTCATCGAGACGTCGCGCTTCCTGCGCAACCCGCTCGACGTGTTGGCGCAGCAGATCGTCGCCCACGTGGCGATGCACCCCGACATCGCGGTCGACGACATGGCCAAGGTGGTGCGCGGCGCCGCCGGGTTCGCCGAGCTGAGCGACGAGCTGCTGCGCAACGTGCTCGACCTGCTCTCCGGCCGCTACCCGAGCGACGAGTTCAACGAACTGCGGCCGCGCATCGTGTGGGATCGCGTCAACGGCACGCTCCGCGCCCGCGACGGCAGCAAGCGGCTGGCGATCATGAGCGGTGGCACCATCCCCGACCGCGGCCTGTTCGGCGTCTTCCTGCCCGACGGCACTCGCGTCGGCGAGCTGGACGAGGAGATGGTGTACGAGAGCCGCCCGGGCGAGACGTTCCTCCTTGGCGCCACGACCTGGCGCATCGAGGACATCACCTTCGAGCGTGTCGTGGTCACGCCGGCGCCGGGGCAGCCGGGGAAGATGCCGTTCTGGCACGGCGACCGTCCCGGCCGCCCGCTCGAACTGGGCCGTGCACTCGGTGCGTTCCAGCGCGAGGTGCGGGCGATGCCGACGGACACTGCGCTCGGTTCGCTGATGGAGGACTACTCGCTCGACGTGCTGGCCGCCACCAACGTGATGCTCTACCTCGGCGAGCAGGCCGAGGCCACGGGCGTGGTGCCCGACGACCGCACCATCGTCGTGGAACGGTTCCGCGACGAGATCGGCGACTGGCGGGTGTGCATCCTCAGCCCGTTCGGCACACCGATCCACGCGCCATGGGCGATGGCCATCCAGCGCCGGCTGAACGAGCGCTTCGACTACCCGGTCGAGATCATGTGGACCGACGACGGCATCGTGCTGCGCCTGCCCGAGGCCGCCGACGAGCTGCCGCTCGCCGACCTGATCATCGATCCCGACGACATCGACGAACTGGTGATGGAGGCGTTGCCGCAGACGTCGCTGTTCGCGGCCCGCTTCCGCGAGTGCGCGGCCCGTTCGCTGCTGCTGCCACGCCGCCGCCCCGACCAGCGCACGCCGCTCTGGCAGCAACGCCAGCGCGCGCACGACCTGTTGGCGGTCGCCTCGAAGTACCCCACCTTCCCGGTGTTGCTCGAGACGTCACGCGAGTGCCTGCAGGACGTGTTCGACCTGCCGGCGCTGCGCGAGGTGCTCACCCAGCTGCGCAACCGCACGGTGCGTGTGGTCACCGTCGACACGGCGAAGGCATCGCCGTTCGCGCAGAGCCTGCTGTTCAACTGGATCGCCGCGTACATGTACGAAGGCGACGCGCCCATCGCCGAGCGACGTGCCGCCGCGCTGGCGCTCGACCGCGACCTGCTGCGCGATCTGCTGGGCGCGGAGGAACTGCGCGAGCTGCTCGACCCCGGTGCGCTGGCCGACATCGAGCTGGAGTTGCAGTTGCTGGCCGACGGTCGCCGGGCGCGCACGGCCGACGAACTGCACGACGTGCTCCGCCGCATCGGCGACCTCGCCCGCGACGAAGTCGACCTCCGCTGCGAGGGCAGCGACGCCGCGGTGTGGCTCGATCAGCTGGTGCACGATCGCCGCGCGGTGATGGTGTCCGTCGCGGGTGTCGAACGGTTCATCGCCGCAGAGGACGCGGCGCGCTACCGAGATGCCCTGGGCTGCAACGTGCCGCTCGGCCTGCCGCGAGCCTTCACCGAGCCCGTCCCGCATCCGCTGGAGTCGTTGATCGGTCGCTACGCCCGCACGCACGGTCCGTTCGTCGTCGACGACGTGGCCGCCCGGTTCGGCATCTCGCACGACCGCACCCTCGGCGCGCTGGCTGCACTGGAGGCCGAGGACCGCGTGGTGCGCGGCGAGTTCCGCCCCGGGGGCACCGGGCGCGAGTGGTGCGACAACGACGTGCTGCGCCAGATCCGTCGCCGCTCGTTGGCGGCGCTGCGCCGCGAGGTGGAGCCCGTCGAGCAGGACGCCTATGCCCGCTTCGTGCAGGCATGGCAGGGCGTGGGCAGCGACCGGCGCGGCCTCGACGCACTGGTGGAGGTGCTCGGCCAGGTGCAGGGTGCGGCGATGGTGTCGAGCGCGCTCGAGCACGAGATCCTGCCGTCGAGGTTGCGCACCTACCGCTCGACCGACCTCGACGAGTTGTGCACCTCGGGCGAGCTGGTGTGGGTGGGGGCCGGCGCGATCGGCGCGTCCGACGGGCGCATCCGGCTGTGCTTCGCCGACCAGCTGCCGCTGCTGGCGGCCGGCTGGGAGCCGCAGGACCGCCCCGAGGGTGAGCTGCACGACGCCATCCGTGCCCACTTGGCACAACGTGGCGCCAGCTTCTGGAACGGCATCCGCGCCGCATCGGCCGAGGCCACCGACCAGGAGCTGTTGATGGCGCTGTGGGACCTGGTGTGGGCGGGTGAGGTCACCAATGACTCACTGGTGCCGCTGCGCACGATGCTGTCGTCGAAGGGATTGGGCAGCCGTCAGGCGAAGCCGATGCAGCGCCAACGGCCGCGGCCGGGTCGGCTGACGCGCATCGGGCCGCCGCTCGGCGCCGGCCGGTGGAGCCTGGTGGCGCCGCTCCTGGAACCCGTCCCGACGCCTACCGTGTCGGCGCACACCACCGCGCTGCAACTGCTCGAGCGCTACGGCGTGGTGACGCGCGAGGCCGTGCTCGCCGAGGGAGTCGTCGGCGGCTACGCGTCGGTGTACGGCGTGTTGAAGGTGTTGGAGGAGCGTGGCCAGGTGCGCCGCGGGTACTTCGTGTCGGGTCTCGGTGCTGCACAGTTCGGCTTGGCCGGTGCGGTGGATCGGTTGCGTGCTGCCCGCGACGGCGTGGATGGCGAACTGCACCCGGAGGATCTGCCCGCACCGGTGGTGCTGGCCGCCACCGACCCGGCCCAGCCGTATGGCGCGGCCATCGGGTGGCCGGAGTCGCCGGGCAGGCCGGCGCGTTCGGCAGGGGCGTCGGTCGTACTGCGCGCCGGTGTGCCGCTGGTGTGGTTCGACCGCCGTTCGCACCACCTGGTCACGTTCCCCACGGCGGCCGACGACCGGGGCTGGGCCGATGCCCTCGCCGCGTTGGTGAAGGACGGCCGCGACCGCAGCGTGGAGGTGCGCAAGGTGGACGGCGAGCCGATCCATCCGTCGTCCCCGTGGGCCGAGGCGCTCCGCGACGCCGGCTTCGTCGAGGGGTACCGCGGTTGGGTGCTGCGCACATGAGCCCCGTCGACGACACCGCCGCCATGTCCGAGTTCGCGTCGTTGTCCCCGCGGACGCAGGTGATGCGGTTGCGCGCTGCCGCCACCGAGGTCCTCGCCGCGTGGCCGATCCACCTCGCCCGACTCCGCCTCGTGTTCCACGGCTACAACACGACGTTCCGGGTCGACACCACCGACGGCCGCACGTTCGCGTTGCGGCTGAACGTCAACTCTCGCAAGACCGCCGCTGGCCTGCTGGCCGAGATGTCGTGGATGCGTGCGCTGGCCGACGACACCGACGTGCTGCTGCCCGTGCCACAACCGACGATCGCCGGTGACCTCACCGCAGAGGTGGCGGTGCCGTCGCTCGGTCGCACCATCCCGGCTGCGCTGTTCACGTGGTTGCGCGGACCGAACCTGGAGGAGGTGGCCGACGTCGACCACCTGCGCGCGCTCGGTCGCACCACTGCGGTGTTGCACACCCACGCCGAAGGATGGTCGCTGCCGGTCGGGGCCGAGTTGGCCACGACCGACCACTACTGGGACGCCGCGTACCCGATGCTCATCGCCCCGCACGAGACGATGACCGACGAGCGCCGGTCGGTGTTCGCCGAGGTCCTCACCCAGGTGCGGCGGGTGACACCGCTCGTGTCGGCCACCGGGCCGCACCACGTGCTGCACGCTGATCTGCACCTCGGCAACGCCAAGTGGTACCGGGGGCGTCTGTCGATCTTCGATTTCGACGACTGTCTGTGGGGTGTGCGGGCGCACGACCTCGCGATCACCACCTATTACATCCAGCCACGCCGGTCGCTGGTGGACGCGCTGTTCGAGGGCTACGCCGACGTCCGCCCACTGCCCGATCTGCCCGACGAGCATCTCCAGACCCTGCTCGCAGCGCGCAACCTGCTGTTGATCGACGAGATGCTCACGAACGAGAACGCCGAACTGGCGGCGATCATGCCGCGATTCATGACCAACAGCGAGATCCGTCACCGCCACTTCCTCGCCACCGGCGAGTTCCGCCACGACCTCCCGGGTGTGGTCCCACTCTGGTGACCTCGGCCGAGCCCGCAGAACTTCAGTTCTGCGGGCAGGGTCAGGCGCGGTGGACGGCGCGCAGGCCGGCCCAGGCGAGGTCGGCGATCTGCTGACCCAGCACCTCCGGCTCGAAGGGGAGGCCCTTCTCGATCAGGTGCCGGCTGACACCCTCGGCCAGCCCGACGAGACCCTGGGCCAGCATCTCGCGGTGCTCCGACTCGATGTCGACGGCGATGAGCGGCGCGATGGCGTGCGCTGCTTCGGCCGTGATGCGCCGGATGGCGATGGTCGATTCCTCGTCGCGGCTGGCCCGCGAGCCGAACAGCAGCAGGAAGGCGTCATGATCCTCGGCGACCCAGCGGAAGTACGCCTTGAAGCCGAGCTCGGTCTGCTCCTTGCCGTTCCCTGCGTCGGTGACGCCCTTGCGCACAGCGTTGCGCAACCGGGTGCCCGCCTCTTCGAGCAGAGCGAGGTAGAGGTCCTGCTTGCTGTCGAAGTGCTGGTAGAGCACCGGCTTGGTGACACCGGCCGCCTCGGCGACGTCGTTCATCGACGTGGCGTGGAACCCGCGCTGAGCGAACACCTGGACGGACACGTCGAGGATCTGTTCGCGGCGGGCGGGAGCGGGAAGACGCATGCTCATAGGAGTTACTGCAGGGTAACTGGGCCGAAGGGGCCGCGAAACCCGGGTCAGAGGCCGCGCTCGCGGTCCTCTCGCTCGGCCGCCTTGACGGCATAGCCGAGGACGATCGCCGGTGCGAGCAGGATCGACCCGATGATGATCGATCCGATGACGATGGCCGACACGGCACCGTTGAAGCTGACCGCGAAACCGATCACGAACGTCGCGATGGCCACCGCGAAGAACAGGTAGCCGATGCGGTTGGCGAGCAGCGTCCACTTCGCCACCTTCTGGCGCTTGGCGCGCACCGGGTCGACTGCAGGTCGCGGCCGGGCCGCGGGCACGGCAGTGGGTTCGGGCGTCGAGGCGGGGTCGGTGTCGGTCATGGTCGGTGGTCCTCAGATGCCGGGTGGAAGCAGGCGGTTGACGTTCTCGAAGAAGAAATAGAGCACCACCACGAACGGGATCGCACCGACCAGCCAGCACACCCAGAGGCGCTTGGCCTTCTTGCCGACGAACCAACTGCCGATCGCCACCGCAGCGAGGCCGAGGCCCCACAGGATCGACGGCAGGATCGCCGAGGTGTCGTGGAACCAGCCCTCGCTGAACGCATCGCTCTGCTCGACCGGCGTCGTCGTCGCCGGCGGTGCGACGGCCGCGGTCGTCGTGGCAGCAGTGCCGTCGGTGGGTGGCAGCGTGGTCACGTCGCCCGGCAGCGTGGGGGGCACCGTGGTGGTGTCGGCGGTCGGCACGGTGGCGGATGGCGGCCGCAACGCCGGGCTGCTCTCGGCGACCACGAGGGTGGCCGTCACGATGAGGCGCTGGTTGGCGGTGTAACGCGGGGTGCACGTCGCGAGCGTGAGGGTCGCCACGGTCTGATCGGTGGTGGGGATCACCTTCGAGTACTCGGAGGGCTCGACCACGAACGTGTCGGTCACCTCGTACACGAACGACCCGAACCTCGTGTCGACCTCGATCCGGTCGCCGGCGCCCAACTCGTCGAGGCGGTAGAAGGGCTGGCCGTAGGTGGTGCGGTGACCGGCGATCGCCGCGTTCCCCAGTTGGCCGGGCATCGGGGTCTCGGGGAAGTGGCCGGGGCCCTTCTTCAGGTCGCCGAGCCCCACACCTTCGACGACCGCGTTGTCGACACCGATCTTCGGAATGCGCAGCAGGGCGATCGGGTCGCCCTGCTGGATCTGAGACGGCGCGGCCACCGGGATGGTGCTCGTCGACGTCGTGGCGCCCGGCTCGGTCGTCTCGGTGGAGCCGGTGACGATCGTGGTGGTCGTCACCGACGAGGTGCTCTGCAGCGCCTGGTCGAACTGGCCGCGGAGGTCGTCCTGCGCCGCGGCGGTCTGGATGGCCGTGCCCCACAACTGGTAGGCGACGAACGCGAACATCAGCAGGCCGGTGACGATGAACGTGCGGCCGACGAGCCCCACCCAGAACCGCCAGTCGCGGGGTTGTTTGGGCCGCTCGAAGTACGGCACACGGTCACTGCTCACCGGGATGACGCTATCGGAGGCCTGTTCACGGCCCCCGTCACCCGGCGAAGGTCACCAACCGAGTGTGCCGGGGCCGCCCTTGAACGGCCCCACCACGGTGGACGTGATCCACCCGCCGTAGAAGTTGCCGTCGTTGGGTGCCACCTGTTCGTCGTCCACCCAGCACTCGTCCAGCTTCTGGGCGTAGAACGCGAGGTGGCCGGCGATCGGCTCGAACCCGGCCGTGGGCGACGCGTAGCTCCACGCGGCGTCGCGCACGTCGTCGACGTGCCAGTACGCGGCACGTCCCTTCCACTCGCACCACGTGCTCGAGGCGGCCGGGCTCAGGCGGCTGCGGTCGATGTCGTCCGGTGGGAGGTAGAACGCCGGCGGCTGGCTGGTCTCGAGGACGCGCCAGGCCGCGGTGGTGTCGGCCAGCACCCGTCCGGCGTGGACGATGCGGACGCGGCCTGCGTACGGCACGACGGCCGGTGGCCGCGGGTAGTCCCACACGCTCTCCTGGCCGGGGCCGGGCTCGATTCGGGAGGGACGCACGAGCCGATGGTCGCGCCACCTCGCGACGGGTGAGAACTCGTGCCCGTTCTTCGGGGTCCGTTGGCCGTCCGACGGGCGCGACAACTAGCGTGCCCAGCGTCATGGAACCCGTCGTCCACCTCGAAGGCGTGGTCGCCGTCATGGGTGGGTTCCCCGTGTTGGCGGGTGCGGACCTGCGCGTGGAGCGAGGGGAGATCGTCCTGCTGCGCGGGCCGAACGGCGCCGGGAAGACCTCGCTCTTGCGCCTCTGCGCAGGCCTGCTGTCGGTGGAACGCGGTGTCGCGACGGTGCTCGGTTGTGACCTGGTTGCCGACCGTGCGTCGGTGCGCAACCGCGTCGGCCTGCTCGGTCACGCGAACGGTCTGTACTCCGACCTGTCCGTGACCGACAACGTGGCGTTCTGGGGTGCGACGGTGGGCGCCACCGACGCCGAGGTGGCAGCGTCGCTCGAGCGGCTGGGCCTGGCCGGTCGTCTGGCGAAGGTGCCGGTCAGCCGGTTGAGCGCCGGGCAGCGCCGGCGGACGGCCCTCGCCTGCCTGGTGGCCCGACGCGCCGAGCTGTGGTTGCTGGACGAGCCGCACGCCGGCCTCGACGCCGCCGGTCGTGACGACCTGGACGCGACGCTGCGCGAGGCCGCTGCCGCCGGAGCGACCGTGATGGTCGCCAGTCACGAACTCGAACGTGCCGGGGCGCTGGCCACTCGCGTGGTGACCGTGTCCGGCGGCACGGTGACGGCCCTCGGCGAGAGCGGCGAGCGCGGGGAGAGCGGCAGCGCAGGGGAGGGCGGAGCATGAGCACCTGGCGCATCGCCCGGCTGATCGCGCTGAAGGACCTGCGGATCGAGCTGCGCAGCCACGTGGTCACCAACCAGGTGGTCCCGTTCGCTGCGCTCGTGATGGTGATGTTCGCCTTCGCGCTCGACAGCGACAACGTGCTCACCCGCGTCGCGCCCGGGCTGGTGTGGCTGGCCACGCTGTTCAGCATGCTCGTGCTGGTGCAACGCGCGTTCTCCGTCGAGACGGCGGATGGCGCGCTCGATGCCCTGCAGGTGGCCGGCGTCCGCCCCGGGGGCATCTTCCTCGGCAAGTCGCTGGCGCTCGCCGCGCAGCTCGCGGTGCTGGAGATCGTGCTGCTGCTCCTGGCCGTGGTGCTGTACCAGGCGAACGTCGGGGGCGACGGCGTGCTGGTGCTGATCGTGACCTTCGTCGCCGCGACCACTGGTCTGGCCTTCGTCGGTACGCTCTACGGCGGTCTCGCTGCCGGGACCAAAGGGCGCGAAACGCTGTTGCCGCTCCTGATGCTCCCGGTGGTGGCACCCGTGCTCATCGGTGCAACCCG
>JBMOGW010000161.1:0-8323 GCA_049318165.1 Ilumatobacteraceae bacterium | reverse complement strand
CCGCCGAGCACGGCGATCGCGACGTAGTTGAGGTTGCCGATGAACACCGTCGCCGGCTGGATGCAGCTGCTGATGAACTGCGCCGCGAAGCTCGCCCGGTACAGCTCTTCGTTGGTGTCGTCGAAGCGTGCCTGGGCTTCGCGGTGGCGGCCGAACGCCTTCACGACGGTGTGACCGGTGAAGGTCTCCTCGACCTGTGCGTTCAGTGAGCCGGTGTGCCGCCACTGGGCGATGAAGCGCCCTTTCGACTTGCCGGCGATCACCTTCATCACGAAGATCGACAACGGCACCGAGACAACGGCGACGAGCGCCAGCTGCCACGAGATCCAGATCATCATCGCGATCGTGCCGAGGATGGTGAGCACACCGGTGAGGAGCTGGCTGATGCTCTGCTGCAGGCTCTGGGCGACGTTGTCGATGTCGTTGGTGACGCGGCTGAGCACGTCGCCGCGAGCCTGGGTGTCCAGATGGCTCAGCGGCATGATGTGCAGCTTCGCCTCCACCTCGCGCCGCAGCCGACGCATGGTGCGCTGCACGACGCCTGCCAGCACCCATGCCTGACCGTACGACAGCACGAAGCTGGTGACGTAGAGGCCGACCGCCAGCCACAGCGTGCGGTGCAACGCGGCGAAGTCGACGCCCTGGCCGGAACGCAGGCCGTCGAACACGAGGTTCGTGGCGTGGCCGAGCACCTTCGGGCCGCTGACCACCAGTGCCACGCTGCACACGGCGAGCACCAGCACGAACCACAACTTGCGGCGCTCCGGACCCATCCGGTCCAGCAATCGCGACACGGACCCCTTGAAGTCCTTCGACTTCTCGGTGGGCACCCCGACGGTGTTCCACCGCCCGTTGCGCATCTCCGCCGCGCTGTTCGGCGCCGCCGACGGCAGCTTCGATTCGGTCTCGACGTCGTCGCTCACGACCCGACCCCCGCCGCTTCATCCGCAGTGAGCTGCGAGTTGACGATCTCCATGTAGGTCGGGCACGACGTCAGCAGTTCGAGGTGCGTGCCCAGGCCGACGGGTTCGCCGTCCTCCAGCACCAGGATCTCGTCCGCCTGCTTGATCGACGTGACGCGCTGGGCCACCACGATCACCACGGCGTCGCGCGTGAACGGGTGCATCGCCGCGCGCAGCCGCGCGTCGGTCGCCGTGTCGAGCGCGGAGAACGAGTCGTCGAACAGGTACACGTCGGCCCTGCGCACGAATGCCCGGGCGATGGCCAGGCGCTGCCGTTGGCCGCCGGACACGTTGCTGCCGCCCTGGCTGATCGGGGCGTCCAGGCCGCCGGGCATCGCACGCACGAAGTCGGCCGCCTGGGCGATCTCGAGCGCTTCCCACAGTTCGTCCTCGGTGGCGTCCGGCCGCCCGAACACCAGGTTCGAGCGCACCGTGCCGCTGAACAAGTAGGGCCGTTGCGGCACCAGGCCGATGCGGTCCCACAGCAGCTCGGGGTCGAGCTGGCGGATCGGTGTGCCGTTCACCAGCACCTCGCCCTCGGTGGCGTCGATCAGCCGGGCGATGAGGCTGACGAACGTGGTCTTCCCGGCGCCGGTGCTGCCGATGACGGCAAGTGTCCTGCCGGCCTCGACCGACACCGTGACACCGCTGAGCACCGATTGCTGGGCGCCCGGGTAGCGGAAACCGGCGTCGCGCAGTTCCACCGACGGCCCGGTGACGAACTCGCGGATCGGGTGCTCGTCGGCCATGATGCTGCTCGGCGTCTCGAGCACCTCGTTCAAGCGCTCGGCGCTGACCGACGCACGCGGCACCATGGCTGCGATGTAGGTGCCCATCATCACGGCCATCAGGATCTGCATCAGGTACTGCAGGAACGCGATGAGCGCTCCGAGTTGCAGGTCGCCGGAGTCGACGCGATCGGCGCCGAACCAGATGACGGCGACGCTCGACACGTTGACGATCAACATCACCGTCGGGAACATCAGGCCCATCAACCGGCCGCCACGAAGGGCCACCTTGGTGAGGGCCTGGTTGCTCGCCTCGAAGCGTGCGGTCTCGTACGGCTCGCGTACGAACGCACGCACCACACGGATGCCGGTGATCTGCTCGCGCAGCACGCGGTTCATGTCGTCGATGCGTTCCTGCATCAGCCGGAACGTGGGCACCATCCGTGCGATCACGTTGCCGATGGTGAGGATCAGGACCGGAATCGCCACGGCGAGGATCCACGTCAGCTCGACATCCTCCTGGAGGGCGAAGATGATGCCGCCGATGGCCGTGATCGGTGCCGCGACCAACATCGTGCAGGTCATCTGCACCAGGGTCTGCACCTGGTTGACGTCGTTGGTGACGCGGGTGATGAGACTCGGCGCGCCGAAGTGCGCGACCTCTCGGGCCGAGAAGTCGGTCACCTGGTGGAAGAGCGCGGCGCGCACGTCGCGGCCGAAGCCCATCGCAGCGCGGGACCCGAAGTAGATGGCGATCACCAGGAAGGCGATCTGGAACGCGCTGATCACCAGCATCAACGCGCCGTGGGTCCAGATGTAGGCGTTGTCGCCCTTCAGGACGCCGTTGTCGATGATCGCCGCGTTGAGGCGCGGCAGGTAGAGCGCCGCGATCGCCTGGAGGGTCTGGAACAGCACGACCAGCAGCAGGACGTTGCGGTAGGGGCGCAGATGTGTGCGCAGCAGTCGGAGCAACATGTGGATCCCACTATGCCGCGGCGACGGGGCCGCTCCACGATCCCGAGGTCACCGCGTGGACCGCCACCGTTCGCAGGGGTCTGCCGGCCGGACGGGGCGGGTTGCCGGGAGGGTCGGTAGCGTCGCCGGGGTATGGCCACGCCCGCACCCCGCCCGCTGCCCGAGTCCGCCGACGTCGTCATCGTCGGCGCAGGGTTGGCCGGTCTGGTCGCTGCTCGCGCGGTGCACGCAGCGGGTCGCAGCGTGGTGGTGCTCGAGGCGTCCGACGGCGTGGGCGGCCGGGTGCGCAGCGACCTGGTGAATGGCTTCCGGCTGGATCGCGGGTTCCAGGTGCTGTTGACCGCGTATCCGGAGGTGGCGCGCGAGCTCGACCTCGACGCGTTGCGGATGCGCCCGTTCCTGCCGGGGTCGTTGGTGTGGACCGGTCGCCGCCCGTACGCACTCGGCGACCCGTTGCGCCGGCCGTCGCTCCTGCTGCCCAGCGCCACCGCGCCGATCGGGTCGATCCGCGACAAGGTGCGCCTCGCCGCGCTGCTGCAGCGGGTGAAGCGCACCGACCCGAAGGAGCTGTTGCGCGGGCCGGACGTCACCACCATGGAAGCCCTTCATGCCCTGGGCTTCAGCTCGACCATCATCGAGCGGTTCTTCCGCCCCCTGCTCGGTGGCATCCAGCTCGACCCGGCGCTGACCGGGAGCGCGCGCATGTTCGAGACCATTCTTCACTGCCTCGGCGTCGGCGATTCGGCCGTCCCCGCCGAGGGCATGCAGGCGATCCCCGACCAGCTCGCGTCCCGCCTTCCATCGGGCACGGTGCACCTGTCGACCGCGGTCGCCTCGGTGGCGCCCGGCGAGGTGCGCACGGCCGACGGTCGGATGGTGACGACAGGGCGGGTGGTGGTGGCCACCGAGGGCCCAGCGGCCTCCGCGCTGCTGGGTGAGGACCGGGTGGCGCCCGTCGGGTCCCGCGAGGTGGGTTGCGTGTGGTTCGACGCGCCGGCGCCGCCCGTGCCGCAGGCGCTGATCGTGCTCGACGGTGTGCGGTCCGGCCCGGCGCTGAACGTCGCCGTGATGAGCAACGTGGCGCCGGAGTACGTCACCGATGCCGCGCCCGCCGGCCACGCGCTCGTGGCGGCGGCGTGCCCGGCCACCGCCGATGTCGCCGATCTGGAGGCGGAAGTTCGCACGCAGCTGCGCAGCTGGTGGGGCCCGCAGGTCACGCAGTGGCGCACGCTGCGCGTCGACCGCATCGCGCACGGCCAGCCCGACAGCCGCCCGCCCTTTGCGCCGAAACGCCCGGTGTCGCTCGGTGACGGGCTGTTCGTGTGCGGCGATCACCGCGACACGCCGTCGATCCAGGGCGCGATGTTCTCCGGCAGGCGCACCGCCGCCGCCGTGGTCGCGTCGCTCGCCGCAACGTCCTGACCGCTCAGTACCCGCCCGCCTCGCGCAGTGGCCCGACATACTGGGCGGATGCATGCTGTAGGGACGGGACGCAGGTTGGCGCGGCAGGTGCTGCCCAGCCTGATCATGGCGGGGCTGTTGGCGGTCGCGGCAGCGGGATGCGGTGACGACCGAGGCGCGGCGCCGAAGGACACGTCGGTGCCTGCCGATCCGTCGGGTACGACGTTCGTGCTCGCCGCCACGTTCGGCATCGATGTCCCGGACTCCAGCGACTTGCAGTTGGCGTTCGACGACGCCGGCGGGCTGCAGGTGAGTGGCGGCTGCAACACGATGACCGGTCCCTACGAGATCGACAACGCGAAGCTCGTCATCCAGTCGATGGCCAGCACCGAGATGGCGTGTGAGTTGGCGCTGATGAAGTTCGACCGCGAGGTCGGCACCTTCCTGGCGGGTTCGCCGTCGATCACCCTCGTCGGTGACGTGATGTCGCTGGCGAAGGACGACGTCACGATGTCGCTGCGCGCCGCGACGCAGGCGCCCGACAGCCCGCTCGAGGGCACGACGTGGACGGTCACCGGCACGGTGCAGGGCGACGGGACGCAGTCGCTCGACACCGAACCCGCGACGCTGACGCTGAAGGACGGCACCGCCCAGGTGTTCGCCGGCTGCAACACCGGCACCGCCACCTACACGGTGGACGGCGATCAGATCACGTTCGGGCCGCTCGGGTTGACGAAGAAGCGCTGCGACGAGACGGCGGATCTGCTCGAGTCGGTGGTGACGAAGGTGCTCACCGGCACCGTGGGCTTCGACGTGGAGGGCACGAAGCTGACCCTGTTCCAGGGTGCCGGCGGGTTGACCCTGGCGGACAAGGGATAATACAAGTACAATACAAGTTGTGACGACTGCCGATCCGGCCCCCGACCCCCGCCCCGCCCCGGCAACGACCAGCGGGGACTGGAACCCGGCGCAGTACCACCGCTTCGCGAACGAGCGCACCCAGCCGTTCCACGACCTGCTCGCGCTCGTGCGTCGCGACCGGCCGGTCCGGCGGATCGTCGACCTCGGTTGCGGCAGTGGCGAACTGACTGCGTGGGCCGCCGACCAGCTCGGTGCCACCGATGTCGTCGGCCTGGACTCGTCACCGGCGATGCTCGACGCCGCGGCTTCCCACGCACGCGAGGGTCTGCGGTTCGTGCAGCACGACCTCGCAGCCTGGACATCGGCGGCCGACCACGACCTCGTGCTCGCCAACGCCAGCCTGCAGTGGGTGCCGGACCACGCCGGCGTGCTCGCTCGGTGCGTGGCGGCGCTGTCGCCCGGAGGTCAGCTCGCGGTGCAGGTGCCGGCCAACGCCGCGCAACCGTCGCACCTCGTCGCCGCCGAGGTCGCCGCCCGACCGCACTTCGCCGATGCGTTCGGCCCCTCCGGGCCGCCGCCCGACCCGGTGGCCGGCAACGTGCTCGAGCCGGAGGTGTACGCGCGGCTGCTGCACGAGCTCGGGGTGGCCGAGCAGCACGTGCGGCTGCAGGTGTACCCGCATCTGCTGCCCCAGAGCCGGGCGGTGGTCGAGTGGGTGCGCGGCACCACGTTGACGCGGTTCCAGAAGGTCATGCCGGCGACGGCGTTCGCGCAGTTCCTCCGCGAGTACGAGGACCGCTTGCTGGAAGTGATCGGCGACGCGTCGCCGTACTTCTTCCCCTTCCGCCGCATCCTGCTGTGGGGACGTGTCCCCGGCTGACGCGGCGGCTCAGGTGGCGGCGATGAAGTCGGCGATGACCCTCGCCAGTTCGGGGCCCTTGTCCTCCTGGAGGAAGTGACCGCCGCCCTCGATGGTGACGTGCGGCTGGCCGTCGCAGCCCGGCACCGACCGCAGGAAGACGCGCTCGCCGCCGGCGGTGACCGGGTCCTTGTCGCTGAACGCGCACAGCCACGGCTTGTCGAACGTGCTGATCACCGCCCAGGCCGCCACCTGATCGGCGTGGGCCGGGTCGTCGGTGCCGGTGGGGACGAGCGAAGGGAAGATGCGCGCACCGGCCTTGTAGGTGTCGTCGGGGAACGGTGCGTCGTACCCGGCGATCACCGCCGCCGACAGGTCGGTCTGGCAGCCGCCGTTGATGATGGCACCGATGGGGAACTGCTCGGCCGTCTGCGAGAACTTCTGCCAGGCGAGGAACGCGTCCGTCGGCTGACGGTCGCCGGTGGGCAGCCCGGTGTTGCCGACGACGACGCGGGCGAAGCGGTCGGGCTCGGCCGCAACCAGGCGCAGGCCGACCAGGCCGCCCCAGTCCTGGCCGAAGAACGTGATGTCGCGCAGGTCGAGCTGGTCGAACAACGCCGCCTGCATCCAAGCGACGTGCCGGGCGTACGTGTAATCAGCCTGCTCGGTGGGCTTGTCGGAGCGGCCGAAACCGATCAGGTCGGGCGCGATGACCCGATGGCCGGCCGCCACGAGCACCGGGATCATGTGCCGGTACAGGTAGCACCAGCTCGGCTCGCCGTGCATCAGCAGCACGGGTGCGGCGTCGGCCGGGCCCTCGTCGACGTAGTGGACGCGCAGTTCGCCGCCCTCGCCGTCGTCGATGGTGACGTAGTGGGGTTCGAACGCGAAGTCCGGCAGATCGGCGAACCGCTCGTCGGGTGTGCGCAGTGCTTTCATCGGGTGGCTCCGTGAGATGGGTCGGCGGGCAGGTGGAAGAGGGCGGTGATGGTGGTGGCCATCGCCGTGGCGGCCTTCGGTCGGGTGAGGCGCTGGTCGTCGCGCAGCAGGCGCCAGGCCTCGAACGACGTGGCGACGTCGGCGGAGGCCAGGCGCGTGGCGGCGACCTCGGCGGGCATCGCCGAGAGTTCGCCGGCGAACAGCACCGCCAACTGGTTGCGGAGGTAGGCGCGTCCCTGGGTGAGGCGGTCGGCGACCACCAACTGGAAGGGTGCCTTCAGTCGGGACACGGTGGCGACGCTCTCGACGGCCTCGAACAGTTCGCCGCGCTGCTGCACGACCGCGTCGACGCGGTCGGCGAACGGGTCGGCCGGCTCGGCGTCGACGGGGAACAGGTGCCGGACGAGGAGCTGTTGTTGCTCGATGGCCGCCTGCGACAGGTCGTCGGTGTCGTCGAAGTAGCGGAACAGCGAGCGAGCCGACACACCGGAGCGAGCGGCGATCTCCTCCGTGGACGGTGCGAGGTTGCCCTCGTTGTAGAGCGAGAGGAGCGCCGTGACCACTGCGTCGCGGTTGCGGTCGCGTCGCAGGCGCCGACCATCGACCGGGCCATCGACTCGGCTGTCGACTCGGCTGTCGACCCGGCTGTCGACCCGGCTGTCGACCCGGGCGTCTGCAGCGCGATCCGGTGTGGAAGCCCAGACGGCCTCGGCAGCGTCGTCGGCGGGGGACCGGCGTGGGGTGGCAGCCATGCGGTCACCGTAGCACTCCGACCGATCTTGTTGACAGTCGGTGTGTCAATTGTTTAGATGCCCGGATGTCCGACGCATCCTCACCCTCCGCCACCCCCACGGGTCGGCGTGTCGCCCTCGTGGCGGACGCCGCCTTCTACGTCGGGCCGCCGATGGCCCGTCTGCTCGCTGCTCGCGGCCACGACCTGGTGCTCGGTGAGCCGAACGACGAACTGGTGGCCGAACTCGAGGCCGGCGGCACCGCAGTGGAAGTGGTGCGTGGCGTGCGCGACCTGTCCGACCCGGCCGCCTCCGAGCGGCTGGTGGGCGCGGCGCTCGAGCGGTTCGGCCGCATCGACGCGGCGACGATGTTCAGCGGTCGCATCGTCACGGGGCCGTTCCTGACGTCGAGCATCGACGACCTGCGCGCGGTCGAGCGCGGCTGTCTGGAGGCGCCCTATCACTTCCTGCGCGCGGTGGTGCCGGTGCTCGTCGGGCAGGGGCGAGGCGGCCAGGTGCTGGTGCTCACCAGCGCCGCCGGCGCGCAGCCCACCAAGGGTGCGCCGCTGTACTCCGCCGCCCGCGCGGGGGCCACGATGCTGGTGAAGAACGTCGCTGCGGAGGTCGCCAAGCACGGTGTGCAGGTGAACGCGCTCGGCACGAACTACATGGACTTCCCCGAGTTCCGCCGCGCGTCGGGCGCGGACGACCCGGAGGTGCGGGCGCGGATCGAGGCCGCAGTGCCGATGCGCCGACTCGGCACCGTCGACGAGTGCGCCGCCTTCTGCATGGCGTTCCTCGACGGCTCCAGCGGCTTCACCACCGGCCAGTTCGTCGCCTATGCCGGCGGCTGGGCCTGACCCTCGC
>JBMOGW010000160.1:0-8391 GCA_049318165.1 Ilumatobacteraceae bacterium | reverse complement strand
CTCACTCTCCTGCGGGGAGCGACAGTCCTTCGTCGGCAAGGAGTTTGCGGCCTGCGGCCGCTGCCCCGGGGATGGTCGCCGCCGCGCCGACGGCCAGGGCCAGCATCGTGAGGAAGATGGCCGGCCCCCACCACGCAGCACCGACCGGGAGCGGCCACAGGTTGCGCCACACCGTGTAGCCCACGGCCACCAGGCCGAGCAGGCCGATCACGGTGTCGCGTGCGGCCAGCCGGGCCGAGCCGATGCACACCAGTGCGTACGCGACGAGCAGCAGCAGGGTGCCGCCGGTGCCGACCGCCACGATGACGGCGAACGGGTCGCCGTTGGAGACGGCCCAACCGATGCCGGTCCCGGCGACCATGGCGACCGTGACGGCGATGGCTGCGCGGGCGGGCACGTGTCGTCCCGACAGGCGCCGCAGCGGTGACGGTCCCACGCCGTCGCGCGACAGGGCGAACACGAGTCGTGATGCGGCGACGACTGCAGCCGTCGCGCACGACACGGCGCTCGCCGTGGCGCCGAGCGTGATGACGTGCCCCACCCAACCGGCCACGTAGGCCTCGGCCAGATCGCCCATCAGCGAGGGCGACGCGGCGAACTGTTCCACGCCGGCGGGGTCGGTGCCGAACGCCATCATCTGGACGGCCGTGACGAGCACGAAGAACGCGCCACCGAGCAGCACGGTGCCGAGGAGCGCACGAGGGATGTCGCGGCGGGGTTCGGATGTCTCTTCGCCCAGGGACGCGGCGGCCTCGAAGCCGGCGAACGACAAGAACCCGAACACGACGCCGAGGAACACGTCGGACCAGCCGCGGTCGCTGGTGGGCACGAACACCTTCATGTCGATGCCGTGGCCGCCCGGTGCCGTGTGCATCACGAGTCGGGTGATCACCACGACGATCACCACGAGGATCAGGGTGACGGTGATGCCTTCGACCGCGAGCATCAATCGGCCGCCTCGCCGCGCCGGTCGGCACGCCACCCAGCACGCCACGCCGATGGCGACGACGCCGAGCACGAAGCCGAGCCAGTCCGGAGCGCCACGCCACACGCCGAGGGAACGCACCTCGTCGGTGAGGAAGCGCCCGGCCGTGACGGCGGTGACGAGCCCGAAGCACAAGTACGCGCCGGCCGTCATCCAGCCGGCGGCGATGCCGTGGCGCGGCCCCAGCGTCACCCCCACGAACGCATAGACCGAGCCCGCGTGCCGGTAGCGCTGCGTCAGCCTGGCGAAGCACAGTGCCACCAGCATCGCTCCGACCGTGGCGATCGCGAACGCGGTGGGTACGGCGCGGCCGGCGACCGACGCGGTCGCCTGGGGGTTGATGTTGACCGCCATCGCCGGCGCCATCAGCGCCACCGACAGGCCCACCACTTCCCACACGCTCAGCTCGCGGCGGAGCCCCCGGTTGCCGTCGCCACTCAACGCCACGGCGAGGGATGGTACCGGCGAGGTCGGCGAGTGCCGGTCAGCCGGTGCCGGCGTTGGGGCCGAGGCGGCGGGCGAGGCCGAGCAACTGTTTGCGCACCATGATGCCGTCGCCGGGTTCGAGGATCACGCGCTCGAGCAGCACCCCGCCGGGCACGTCGATCTTGGCGCGGGCGCGCGTGACGAGCCGTGTACCGCCCTCGACCGGGCGGAGGTCATAGGCGAGCGTGAAGTCGATCCGGCGGCCGACCCGACCACGAGCCGCCAGGCGAAGCACGAACGAGTGGGGCGGATCGACGATCGTGGCTTCGAACCCGACCGGTCCGCCGGGAATCGAGTCGCCGGCCGACACGTCCTGCCATTCGTCGACGATGGCGCGGGCGCTGCGTCGACCGAGATTGTCCAGGAGGTCGTAGCTGTACCAGCCCGCACGGCCGAATCCCATCTGGCGCAACCAGGGGAAGACCTGCTCGGGAGGCGACGCGAGGCTGATGGATCGGGTTGCGACGATGCGGGCACCCGGGCACAGCTCGTCTCCGGGAAGTGCGCTGGCGATCTCGTCGGGTGTCGAGCCCCAGTTCCGCAACATCGCCGGCGACGGTACCGCAGGAGGGTCACATGGCGCTCGGCGACAGACCTCGCTCAGGCGTCGCCGAGCGGCACCGAATGCATCTGGACGATCTTCCATTCGCCACTGGTGAGCTCCAGCGAGAACGAGGTCGGCGCCACTACGTCGACCTGCTCGCCGCCGAAGCGGTACGTCTGATCGAGCGTGCACGTGGCGGTTGCGAACTGGCCGCGATCGCGAACCCGGAGATCGCGCACCGTCGACGAAATCGAGTCGACGTTCGACAGGGTCGATTCGAGGTGTGCACGCACGGTCTCGCTGCCGAACATCCACCCCTTGGTGATCTCATCGACCATGGCCGAGTCATCCGCCAGGACCGCGCAGATCCGATCGACATCCTTCGAATCCAACGCTTGGAACAGTTCAGTGATGATGGCGTCAACCGAAGACATGAGCTGGACGTTACTGCGCCGAATTCGATCGGTCGACGTCAGTTCTGTCGTACGCGCAGCCACGCGCGCACGGGCTGATGATCCGAGGCGGCACAGTCGACGTCGATCTCTGCGCTGTCCACCTCGACGCCGTCGTTCACGAGCACGAAGTCGATGCGCATGTCGGCGTAGGTGCCCTGCTCGGGATTCGTCTTGAACGTCACCCAACCAGGGGTCCGTGCCGTGTCGACCGACCAGGCGTCTCGATACCCGGAGCGCCGCATGACGTCGAGCACGGGGCTGTGTGGTTCGTCGTTGAAGTCGCCGACCACAATCGCGGCAACCGGCATGGGCGGGGGAGGATCGTCGAACTGCCAGTGATCGTGTGCCTCTGGGTCGGTCTCGATGCCGTTCCAGGCGCCACCCTCGACGGGCGCATCGGCGAGCAGCCGGACCAGTGCCCACACCTGGGTCATGCGGTTCGTCTCGGTGATGTCGGTGAGGTGGACGTTGACGACCCGAACCGCACCACCTGGGACCGCGATCACTGTCTCCAGAGCGCCGCACCATGCATTCGCGGCATCGCCGGTGTCGATCTTCGGAAGGTGGACGACCCTCGACGACAGGATCGGCCAGCGGCTGAGCAGCATCTGCCCGAACTGGCGACGGCGGTTCGTGACCGTGCCGTCGAAGGCGACCGAACTGGCGTCGACGTCGAGGATCGGCGCGTACACCCAGTGACGGTCGGGCAACCGTTCAGCGATCGCTGCCGGTTGATCGGCCATGCCGGTTCGCCGCCAGTTCCGTTCGACCTCCTGCAGGCAGATGATGTCGGCGTCGCTGACCGCGTTGATGCTGCGCTCGAGGTCGTACCGGCCGTCTGCACCGAGCGAGTACTGGATGTTGTACGTCACGAGGGAGAACGTGGGGTCGACGGCCGGCATGAACGAAGGATACGAGTGTTTGCCGAAGCGTTTCGGCAAACGTTGATCGCTCGTTCAGCTAACGTTCGCCGGAGGCCGTTAGCTTCGCCTCGTCGTTCCGAGGAGGACACATGCAGCAACTGCGTTCCATCAAGCGCATGTCGGTCGCAGCGGCCCTCACGTTCGGTGTGCTCGCCGCAGCCTGCGGTGGGCAGAGCGCCTCGTCCACATCGGGTGTGCTGCGCGTCGCCACGAGCGTGGGTGAGAGCACCATGGACCCCTACGACGGCAACCGCTTCTGGCCGGCCATCAACATGGTCTTCGATCGCCTCATCGGTGTCGACAAGGATTTCACGCCCATTCCCGAGCTGGCGACCAAGTGGGAGAGCAACGCCGACCTCACCGAATGGACCCTCACCCTTCGTGATGGAGTGAAGTTCCACGATGGCTCCGCGTTCGACTCGGCCGATGCCGTCTACTCCGTCGAGCGCATGATCGACCCCGAGTTCGACTCGCCCGTTCGTGCGGTGCTCGGCATCATCGCCAAGGCGGAAGCCCCCGACCCGCTGACGCTGAAGCTCACGTTGTCGTCTGCCGAGGCCGATCTGCCGCTGCTGCTGGCCGACTATCGCGCGCTGATGACGCCCGAAGGATCGAAGGACTCGGTCGGATCGAGTCCCGTCGGCACCGGCCCGTTCAAGATGGAGAAGCTCGACCCGGAAGGGACGAGCCGTTTCGTGGCCAACACGGACTACTTCTTCGGAGCGCCGAAGCTGGCGGCCATCGAAATCCCCGCGATTGCCGACAACACCGCGGCGACCCAGGCACTCGTCGGCGGGCAGGTCGACCTGCTGCTGAGCATCGACGCGAAGAGCATCCCTCAGTTCTCCGACACCTCGAAGTTCAGCGTGCAGCAGATCCCGAGCGGCGACTGGAACGCGATCGACTTCAAGGTCGATCAGAAGCCGTTCGACGACCCACGCGTCCGAAAGGCGTTGCGCATCGCCACCGATCGCCAGGCGCTCACCGACCTCGTGCTCGGAAAGGACGGCGGTGTGCCCACCTGCGACACACCGGTGTGGAGCGCCGACCCGTTCCGTTGGAATGGTGACTGCCCGCAGGACATCGAAGGGGCGAAGCAGCTCCTCGCCGAGGCGGGCTACCCAGATGGCATCGACATCGAGGTCTTCACCAGTGACGTCGAGGACAACATGGTCGAGTTGGTGCAGGCGTATCAGGAACAGGTGAAGGCCGCCGGCATCCGAGTGAAACTCACGATGGCCGACGCCAGTGGCTACTACGACGACGTGTGGATGAAGGAACCGGCGTTCGTCGACAGTTGGGGTCAGCGGCCCGCAGTGCAGGTGCTCAACGAGGTGTACCGGTCGACGGCCACGTGGAACCCCACCGGGCAGGTCGATCCCGAGCTCGACGCGATGCTCGACGAAGCCCGATCGACGGCCGACCCTGGCCAACGGGCCACCAAGTATCAGGCGATCCAGGAGCACCTGTTCGAGAACTCCGCGATCTTCATCCCGTATCACAAGACCCTCGTCCGGGCGATGGGTGCGAACGTCAAGGGCATCGAGCCGATCGTCATCGACGCGGTGCGCTGGGAGAAGATCGAGGTCGGGTGAGCGCCGTCATCCAGGTGCTGAAACGAGCAGCCCTGGCGCTCGTGGTCTTCACCGTCATGGCGTGCCTCACGTTCCTGGGCGTCGAGGCATTGCCGGGCGACGCGTGCACGTCGCTCCTCGGCCGGGCGGCGACGCCCAACAAGCTCGAGCAGTGCCGACAGGAGAACGGCCTCGACGAGCCCGTGCTCACCCGAATGGGCACGTGGGCGGTCGACCTGGTTCACGGAGATCTCGGGTACTCCGTCAAACGTGGCGCCCCCGTGAGCGAGATCATTGCGCCACGGTTGCGGAACTCGTTGGTGTTGGCTGCGGTGTCCGCGCTGATGGCCTTTCCGGCAGCGGTGGTGCTCGGCATGTACAGCGCACGACGTCGCGGCACCAGACGTGCGCGGGCGATCGACACGACCGGCCTGGTGCTCATGACGCTGCCCGAGTTCGTGACGGCGTCGGCGCTCTGGCTCGTGTTCTCGATCTGGCTTCCCATCCTGCCGGGCGTCGCCGTCCTGTCGAGCGACGCGACATTGGCGGAGATCATGCCCACCATCTGGCTGCCTTCGATCACGCTCGCGGTGCTCGTGTTCGCCCATGTGATGCGGTCGATGCGCGCCAGCGTGGTCACCACCTCCGCCCGACCGTTCGTCGACGCCGCACGGCACCGTGGCGTGCCGGAGCGACAAGTCATGCGCCGCCACGTCATGCCAGCCGCGCTGCCGCCCGCGGTGAACGTGATGGCCGTCACCGGGGCGTGGCTGCTCACCGGCACGTTCGTCGTCGAGGTCGTGTTCAACTTCCCCGGGCTCGGACGGTTGGCCGTCGACGCCATCTCCGACCGTGACACGGCGCTCATTCTCGCTCTCACACTGTTCGGTCTGGCCGTGTTCATCTTCTCGTCGTTCGTGAGCGACACCATCACGCGGTTGCTCGACCCTCGAGTCAGGGCAGGGCTAGGAACATGACCGATCTCGGTCGATCGTCCTTCGAGCTCGAGCAGGTCGGTCCGCTTCGACCCGCTCGTCGGCGTTTCGCCTCGGTCGCTGCGGCAGTCATCCTGGGGCACGTGGTGCTGGCTCTGGTGGCTCCGCTCCTGCCGCTGCAGTCGGTCACCAAGCAGAACAGCGACGCCGTGCTGTCGGGCATCTCGTCCGCGCACTGGTTGGGCACCGACAACCTCGGCCGCGACGTGTTCGCCCGCACACTGTGGGGCGGCCGCCCATCGATCGGGCTGGCACTCGCGTCGGTGGTGCTCGCTGCATTGCTCGGGTTCCTCATCGGCATGGTGTCGGCCGTCGCAGGTGGCTGGATCGACGAGGTGTTGATGCGACTCAACGATGTGCTCCTCGCGTTGCCCTCGTTGCTCGTGCTGCTCCTGGTCGCCAGTTTCATCGGACGCGACGCCAGCGTGCTCATCGCCACGTTGGCGCTCATGTACGCACCGCCCATCGCTCGCCTCGTTCGTACCGCAGCCCTCAACGTGCTCACCCGCGACTTCGTGGTCGCAGCGCGCCTCCGCGGAGCGTCGCGCTGGGAGCTGGTGGCCGGTGAGGTGCTACCGAACATCCGCGGCATCGTCCTCACCGAGGTCGCGATGCAGTTCACCTGGATTCTCCTGGCGTTCAGTTCACTCTCGTTCCTCGGACTCGGCGCCAGCCCGCCGACGCCCGAGTGGGGTCTGATGATCGCCGAGTCGCGGAACTACATGACGATCACCCCGTGGCCCGTGGTGGCGCCCATCGTGATGCTGGCGTCCCTGGTGCTCGCGGTCAACGCACTCGTCGATCGCAACGGCGAAGAGGCAGCATCGTGATCCGCGTCGATCGCCTCTCGATCGGTCTCCAGGCGGCTCGTACGTCGCTGGTGCTTCGCGAGGTGTCACTCGACATCGCTGCGGGCCGGCGGGTCGGTGTGGTCGGCGAGTCCGGGTCGGGGAAGAGCACGTTGCTGCGGGCGATGACCGGCACGTGCAACAGCGGCCTCCTCAGGGTCGCGGGCGAGATGGTGCTCGATGGCCGCGACCTCTTCGAGTTGCCCGAGACGGAGCGGCGAGCGCTCATGGGCACAGCCGTGGCGCTCGTTCCGCAGGGTGTGTCGCTCTCGCTCACGCCGCATCTCGACATCGCCGCCCACTTCCGCGA
This sequence comes from Ilumatobacteraceae bacterium, assembly GCA_049318165.1. Lineage (GTDB taxonomy): Bacteria > Actinomycetota > Acidimicrobiia > Acidimicrobiales > Ilumatobacteraceae > UBA668. The sequence goes on along the minus strand of JBMOGW010000160.1, from coordinate 1,271 downwards.
CGTGTATGCGCTCGGCGCGAGCGGGGCACACGACGTGCGCGATCGCGCTGCGGTCATGCTCACCGAAGTCGGTCTGCCCGGCCCGGCCATGGCCACGCGGTTCCCTCACGAACTGTCGGGCGGTGAACAGCAACGGGTGCTCATCGCACTCGGCCTCGCACGCGACCCTGATGTCCTGCTGCTCGACGAGCCGACCTCCGCGCTCGACGTCGGTGTTGCCCACGACATCCTGTCGATGATCGAGGAGGAACACGAGCGCCGCGGCTTCACGCTCGTCTGCGTGAGCCACGACCTCGGAATGATCGACCGGATCGCCGAAGACATCGTGGTGATGAATCTCGGCGAGATCGTCGAAGCGGGCGAACGCGAACAGATCACCTCGCGACCCGAGCACCCCTACACGCAGCGGCTGCTGGCGGCCGCGCCGCGGCTCGGCGAGCGACATGCGCGCCGGGCGGGCGAGCTCGCCGGCGGTGACCCGTTGGTGCAGATCCGCAGCCTTTCGGTGGTGCGCTCGGGGGCATCCCGACGGACGCTGTTCGGTCCTGCCCCGCGGACGACCGTGGCGCTCGACGATGTGTCGCTCGACATCCGCAAGGGAGAGATCCTCGGTGTCATCGGCGAGTCCGGCTCTGGGAAATCGACGCTGCTGAAGACACTCTCCGGTCTGCTCACACCCACGTCGGGGGCCGTCGCGATGGACGGGCACGTCGACCTGGGCACGCGAACGGCCGATCGTCAGGACGACCTGCTGCATCGCATCCAGATGGTGTTCCAGAACCCCGACGACTCGCTGAATCCAGCGCACACGGTGCGCCGAATCCTGGCGCCTGGCGTCCGCCGACGTCGTGTGAAGGACGCCGAGTTGGTCGAACTCCTTCACACAGTGGGCCTCGAGCCCGAGATGCTGGATCGGCGCCCGGGGCAGTTGTCCGGCGGCGAGAAGCAGCGAGTTGCCATCGCTCGAGCGCTGGCGCGCCGTCCCGAACTGCTCCTGCTCGACGAGGTCACTTCCGCCCTCGACGTGACGGTGCAGGCAGAGGTGTTGGCCACGCTGCTCGACATCCACCAGCGGCTCGGCACCACAATGGTGTTCGTGTCGCACGACCTCGCCGTCGTGAGTTCCGTCGCCGACCGGGTAGCGGTGTTGCGAAACGGTCGTCTGGTCGAGATGGGCGATGTGGAGCAGGTGCTCGACCGGCCGTCCGACCCGTACACCGACCACCTCGTCTCGTTGGCCCGTTTCCCGGCGTGACCGGGGATTTGGCGCG
>JBMOGW010000159.1:0-8420 GCA_049318165.1 Ilumatobacteraceae bacterium | reverse complement strand
CCGAACGGTCAGAGGACGGAGATGGTCAGCGTCGCGGTGTAGACGCCGTTGTCCTTCGTCACCGGGATGAGCAGGCGCAGGCGTGCGTCGAAGGCGGCGATACCCAGGCCGGCGCTCGCCGGCGCTGCGCCGAGCACCTGAGCGGTGGTGTGAAGACCGGACACGAAGTTCGGCTGCAGCGCCGGGCCGGCCACGGACAGCATGTCGTACCCCTCGAGGGTGGGGCTCGAGTTGTAGTTGTTCACCGGGGTCCAGCCCAAGTAGTTGCCGCTGAATGCCTCAGCGCCGTTGTCGCGGCTGAAGTCCGAGATCTGCCCCTGCAGCACCCAACCGACATCGAAGTTGCGGGTGTCGACCACGGTGATCTGGTTCAGACGCCCCGCGGCACGGAAGTACTTACCGGCCTCGGAACCCGACGTGATCAGCTGCGCCGTGCCCATCGACAAGCCGCAGTTCGTCGGGTACGTGACCGCCCCAGGGTTCGACGGGGTGCCGTTCGCATCCACCGGGTACGGGTACTGGTCGAAGCTCGGATCCGGTCCACCGCCCGGCACGGTCGGGGACGTGCCGCCGGTCAACAGACCCTGAGTGAACGGATCGGCGATGCCGACCTCGGGGAGCGCCGCCTGTGCCGGGAACGCATTCGTCGCCGCCTCGGCCGGCAGAGCGCCGTAGACGCCGCAACGCTGCGTCAACACCAGCGCACCCACCGGCTTGGTCACGTCGATCGGCTGCGGCGACACGGTGGCGCTGGACGGCACACCGGCCGACGAACCCGCCGCGCCGTTCGCCGGTGCCGTGAAGTTCGGCGTGACCGTCACCAGGTACACCACGCCCGCCGTGAGGCCGGTGAGGCTCGCCGACGTGGCGGTGCCGGCCACGGTGGTGGCGGCGATGTCGGCCGGGTTGACGGTGATCGTGTAGTCGTTCGGCTGGTTCGTCGCGCCCAGTGCGTCGACCGGAGCGGCCCACGAGATGGACAGGCCGGCGACCACCGGGGTCGAGATCACGTTGCTGACCGTGCCCTTGAAGTTCGCGTCGTACACGGTCGTCGCCGCGCTCGCAGGCGACGCCGCGCTCGTGCCGGCGGCGTTGGTGGCCGTGGCCGACACCGTGTAGGTCTTGCCGTTGGTCAGACCGGTGATCGTGTACGAGGCCGGGCTGGTGGGGCTGCCGCTGACGGTCACCGAGCCGGCGGTACCACCGTTCGACGACGTCGCCGTCACCACCACGCTGCTCACCGCCAGCGCGCCGCTACCGGCCGTGAAGGCCACCGTGCCCGACAGGGTGCCACTGACGCCGTTGACGGTCGCCGGGGCCGACGGGGCGGCCGGGGTCGCCGCGAGGGTCCAGTTGGTCAGGACGCCCGTGCCGTTGACGGTCGTGGCGATCTTGGTCTCCCAGTAACGCTGCGTGTCACCGAGCGAGTCGGTGCAGGCGACGCCCATCTTGTAGATGCCGTTGTTGGCGAAGGTGTTCGCGGGGAACACGTTCAGCTGCATGTTGGTACCGGCGATGAGCACCGCACCCGACGTGAGGGCCGGGTTGGTGTCGACGACCGGGCTGCCCGACGAGAACAGCGGCTGCACCAGCGCCGACCCAGCGCCTGCGATGGTCGGCGTACCGCCGGTGAAGTTCAGCTGCGATGCATCGAGGCTGTTCGCGATGATGTAGGTCTGCACGCGGTAACCGGCGACGCCGTCACCCGGGCAGGACGCGCCGGCGGGCAACGAGAAACCGAAGTTGGTGGCCGGCACACCGAGAGTGGGGGACAGCGTGGCCACACCAGCAGGAGGTGTGTTGGCGGGCAATGCGGCGGCCGAGACCGACACCGAGTTGTGGAAGACGACACCGGCGAGGACCGCCGCGAGCGCCAGTGCGTGTCGCTTCATGGGTGCACCATCACGATGGGAAATCTGAAGGAGACAGTTGGCTACGCGCGGTGCCCGTTCGTCAACGGCGCCACCGACTGTTCATGATCTCGGTTCCCATTGTTCCCCTTCGTCCCATGCAGCGTGGCGAGCCGACCGCGCAACGCAGCAGCAGGTCAGGCGGACAATTTCGGTTCTTCCGGCCGAGGTGCGAGCCGGGCACAGCACGCCGCGTCTGCGCGTCGTACGGTGCGGTATGTCCTCAACACAGACCGAAGCGACCGGGGTGACGCCCGAGCGGCTGTCGAACCTCCGCACATGGAACCTCGGCCTCACCGCACTGCACGCGCTGCAGGTGGTGCTGATCCTCGTGATGGCGAGCGACTTCGCCATCACCATCACGTCGAACTTCCCCGAAGGACCTCCTGGGACGCGCCTCGGCACGCCGAAGGCACTGTTCGACATTCCGATTGGCCCCGCTGTCGCACTGTTCCTCGCACTCGCCGCCATCGACCACTTCCTCACCGCCACCGTCCTGCGCGGCACCTACGAGACGGACCTGCGACGCGGCATCAACCGCTTCCGCTGGGTCGAATACTCGGTGAGCGCAACGTTGATGATCGTGCTCATCGGCTCGTACAGCGGCATCACCGACATCACGGCGGTCGTCGCCATCATCGGCGCCAACGTGGCGATGATCCTGTTCGGCTGGTTGCAGGAGCGCATGAACCCGCCCGGCCGCACCACCACCACCATGATGCCGTTCTGGTTCGGCTGCGTCGCCGGCATCGCCCCGTGGATCGCCATCTGGATCAACGTCATCGGCGCCGACACCGTGCCCGGCTTCGTGTACGGCATCGTCGTCGCCGAAGGCATCTTCTTCTTCAGCTTCGGCCTCAACCAGTGGCTGCAGTACCGGGGTGTCGGCCGCTGGGCCGACTACATCTACGGCGAGAAGGTGTACCTGGTGCTCAGCCTGGTGGCCAAGAGCGTGCTCGCCTGGCAGATCTACGGCGGCTCGCTCGCCACCTGAGCGCGGCGGCCGCGCCTGCCGTTCCCGGTGGCGTCGTGCGCGACGATGTCTCGATGACGTTCACCTCGTCGCACGTTCGGCGACATCGTCGTTCGCTCGCGGTGACCTACACCGCCGTGGTGCTCGAGAACACGTTCGAGCTGCTGTACCCATTCGCCATCGGTCGTGCGGTGGACGACCTGCTCGACGACTCGTACCGCGGCGTTGCGCTCTTCGTCGCGATCTCGCTGGCACACACGTCGGTCGCGATCGCTCGGCAGTGGTACGACGCCCGTTCGTTCAACCGGCTCTACGCCGACATGTCGTCAGCGCTCGTCGAGGAGCAACGATCTCAGGGCGTGGCCACCACGTCGGTGGCGGCGCGCATCGCGCTGATCGCCGAGTACGTCGACTTCCTGCAGGTGGCGGTCGCCGCGGCGATCACTGCGGCGTTCGCGGTGGTCGGCTCGCTGATCATGCTGTTCGTGTACGACCTCCACCTCGGGCTCGTGGCGGCGGCGCTCGCGATCCCCGTGGTCCTGCTGAACCGTCGCCTGCTGCGACGATCGCGCCGGATCTTCGTGCCGCTCAACGACGAGTCCGAGCGAGAGGTGTCGACGATCGAGTCCGCTGCACCGAAGGAGGTGCGCCGCCACTTCAACATCATCGCTCGACACTGGGTGCGCCTGTCGGACGCGGAAGCGGTGAGTTGGGGTGTCGTCGACCTGATCGGTCTCGGACTGTCGGTGTTCGCCCTGATCCACATCACCCGGAGTGCGGACGACGTGGGCACGATCTTCGCTGTCATCGCCTACGTGTGGGCGTACCTTGGCGGCTTCGATCAGGTCCCCGGTGTGCTGCAGCGCATGTCGAACCTGGGCGACATCCGGCGGCGCCTCGACGGCGACTGAACCCGCGCGATGCGTCACGATGCGTGAGGAGGCGATCTAATGTCCGGGGACGTGATGCGGAGCATGAACGACGAGTCGAGGCTCGTCGCGGAGCTCGTCGCCCGGCTGGGCGACGACTGCGTCCAGACGGACCCCGACGTCATCGAGGCATATCGCCAGGACCGGGCCATCTTCGAGCAGGCGGGCACCGCAGCAGTGCTGGTGATGCCACGCACGACGGCCGACGTGGTCGCCTGCATGGAGGTCGCACGGCTCACCGGCACACCGGTGGTCACTCGCGGGGCCGGCACCGGGCTGTGCGGCGGGGCGAACGCATCCGACGGCTGCATCCTGCTGTCGCTGCACCGCATGAACCGCGTGCTGCACATCGACACGGTGAACCGCATGGCCCGCGTGCAACCTGCCGTGCTGAACGGTGAGCTGAAGCGGGCCGTCGCCGAGGTGGGGCTGTTCTATCCACCCGATCCGGCCTCGTACGAGATCTCCAGCATCGGCGGCAACGTCGCCACGAACGCCGGCGGCCTGTGCTGCGTGCGCTACGGCGTCACCCGCGACTACGTCATCGGCCTCGAGGTGGTGCTGGCCACCGGTGAAGTCATCCGCACTGGCCGGCACACGTTGAAGAGCACCACCGGTCTCGACCTCACCGGCATCTTCGTCGGCTCGGAGGGCGTTCTCGGCGTCATCACCGAGGTCACCGTCAAGCTGCTGCCGCAACCGCCCGCACCGTGCACGGCCGTGGCGTACTTCCCCGACCTGCCGTCAGCGGGACGGGCGATCGTCGACATCTTCTCCGCAGGCCATGAACCGACGTTGATGGAGATCGTCGACCAAGCCTGTCTGCGTCAGGTGGACTCCGTGTACTCGATGGGCCTCGACACGAGCGCGGCCTGCCTGCTGCTCACCCAGACCGTCGGTGACGGCGCCGCAGCAGCCATCGCAGCGATCGCCGCCACCTGCACCGAGCACGGGGCGACCGAGGTGCACCACGTCGCCGACGACGCCGAGGGCGACATGTTCATCGAGGTCCGTCGTCGCGTCTGGCCGGCGTTCGAGCAACTCGGCTTGGCGATGCTGCCTGAAGACGTCGCGGTGCCGCGAGAGCGGTTGCCCGAGCTGTTGGCCGGCATCATCGAGATCGGCGAACGACACGCGATCGCCCTGCCCACCATCGGCCACGCCGGCGACGGGAACATGCACCCCCTGCTGGTGTTCGACGGCACCGACCCCGCCGAGGTGGAACGGGCCCGCAGCGCTTTCGCCGACATCGTGGGCCTGGCGCTGGGCCTCGGCGGCACGATCGCCGCCGAGCACGGCGTGGGCACGCTGAAACGCCCCTACATCGACCGCGAGATCGACCCCGTCCACCTGGCCGTGCAGCGGCGGGTGAAGGACGTCCTCGATCCGACCGGACTCTTGAACCCTGGAAAGGCGCTCTAGGCGAAGACCGCGCTGAAGAGAATGGTTCGGCCATCGAGGCTCACCTACGATGACCGACGCTCGGCCGGACGAAGCGGCCGGACAGCGAGAGGGAACCAATGGCGGCAGACATCATTCTCACGGTCGACGACGACGCGGCGGTGTCGCAGGCGATCACACGCGACCTGCGCGCTCGCTACGCCGATCGCTACCGCATCGCCCGCGCCACCTCAGGCGCCGAAGCGTTGACCGTGCTGCAGGAATTCGCCCGGCGCGACCAGGCGGTGGCCCTGATCGTCTCCGACCACCGCATGCCCGAGATGACCGGCATCGAGCTGCTCTCCCGAGCCGATGAGTTCGCCCCCAACGCCAAGAAGGTGTTGCTCACCGCCTACGCCGACACCGACGTCGCCATCCGCGCCATCAACGAGATCGGCCTCGACCACTACCTGATGAAGCCGTGGGCACCACCCGAGGAGCGGCTGTACCCGGTGCTCGACGACCTGCTCGACGACTGGCGGCGCGAACACGGCAACACGTTTCAAGGCGTGCGCGTGGTGGGCAGCAAGTGGAGCGAACGCAGCCACGAGACCCGCATGTTCCTCGCCCGCAACCACGTGCCCTACCAGTGGTTCGACCTCGGCCGAGACGCTGAAGCCGTGCGCCTTCAGACGCTGTTCGGTGGCGACACGCCTGCCGAGCCGCTGGTGCTGATGGCCGACGGCACGGCCCTGCACAGCCCCGACACCCGCGCCCTCGCCGACGCGCTCGGACTGCGCACCGCCACCGAATCGACGCTCTACGACCTCGTCGTCGTGGGCGCGGGCCCGTCCGGCCTCGCCGCCGCCGTCTACGGCGCGTCCGAGGGCCTCACCACCGCGATCATCGAACGCGAGGCACCGGGCGGCCAGGCCGCACAGAGCTCTCGCATCGAGAACTACCTCGGCTTCCCGAACGGCCTCAGCGGCGCCGACCTGTCGCACCGCGCCGTCACCCAGGCCAAGCGGCTCGGGGCCGAGATGGTGCTGGCGCGCAACGTGGTGGGCCTCGAGACCCGCGGCACCATCCACGCCGTGCAGTTCGACGACGGCACCGAGGTGGAAGCCCGAGCCGTGCTCGTCACCACCGGCGTCTCGTACCGCCTGCTCGAAGCACCCGGTCTGGCCGAACTCACCGGCCGTGGCGTCTACTACGGCGCCTCCGCCAGCGACGCGCCCGGCACCGCGGGCGACGACGTCTACATCGTCGGCGCTGCGAACTCCGCCGGCCAGGCCGCACTGCACCTGGCCAAGTTCGCCAGGCGGGTGCGGATGCTGGTGCGCGGCGGCTCGCTGGAAGCGGCGATGTCGCAGTACCTCGTCGAGCGCATCCACGCCACCGAGAACATCGACGTGCTGCTGCACACCGAGATCCAGTCCGGCACCGGCACCGACCACCTCGAGACGCTCACGCTCGTGAACCGGCAGACCGGCGAGACCGAGACCGTCGACGCCAACTGGGTGTACGCGTTCATCGGCGCCCTGCCGCGCACCGACTGGCTGGGTGACGACGTGGCACGCGACAGCAAGGGCTTCATCCTCACCGGGCCCGACGTCGCCGCGCTGCGACGCGACGACGGCACCCCGCAATGGTCGCTCGAGCGCATGCCGTTCCTGCTCGAGACCTCCAAGCCCGGGGTGTTCGCCGCGGGCGACGTGCGACTTGCGTCGATGAAGCGAGTCGCCTCCGCAGTGGGCGAAGGCTCCAGCGCCGTCAGCAACGTGCACATGTACCTGGAGACCATCTGATGCTGGGCATCGAGGCGCTCCGCGACACCTTCGTCACCAAGGGCCTCGCCGACGAGCAACTGCAGCAGATGTGGGACGCCGGCGAGGTGGTCACCTTCCCGCCCGGCACCGAAGCGTTCGTGGAGGGCACGCCCGCCGACTTCTTCTGGGTGCTGCTCGACGGTTCGGTGCAATTGACGCGCCGATCCGGTGGCGACACGGTCGTGGTGGCCACGATGACCAACGCCGGCCAGTGGGCCGGCGGCCTGCGTGCCTGGGACGAGAGCTCGGCCGCCTACCGCGCCACCGGCACCACGGTGGGCGACGCCACGCTGTTCCGCCTGCCGTCGCCCGATCTCGCCCGGCTCGTGGGGGAGTGGTTCCCGTTCGGCACGCACCTCATCACCGGCATCTACCAGACGGTCCGCGGCATCGAGGCCACCGTTCGCCATCGCGAATCGTTGGTCGCCCTCGGCACCATGGCCGCCGGACTCGCCCACGAGATCAACAACCCTGCGTCGGCCTCGCTGCGCGCCGTCGCCGCGCTCAGCGACACCTGCGACGAGATGCTCGGGAACCTGTCGACCCTGGCCGTCATGCCGATCAGCGCCGAGCAGTTCGTCGAACTCGATCGCCTGCGTCGTGAACTGCTCGACCTCGCCCTGCCCGAAGCCGACGCCCTGGCGATGATGAATCGTGAGGACAACATCGGCCTGTGGCTGGAACGCCACGACGTGCCCGAACCGTGGAACCTCACCCCGGCGCTCGCTGCGGTCGGCGCAGACGGCACCTGGCTGAGCGCCGTCGAATCCGCCGTCGGCCCCGAGGCGCTCGCCCCGGCGTTGCGCTGGGTGTCCACCACGTTCGCCGTCAACCGCCTGCTGGGCGAGCTGACCGACACCACCCGACGGATCTCCAACCTCGTCGAGGCCGTGAAGAGCTACTCGCAACTCGACCGCGCAGGCCGCCAGCCGTTCGACGCGCGCGAAGGCCTGGAGAGCACTCTGGTGATGCTGTCACCGAAGCTGCAACAGATCCGCGTGCGCCGCGACTACGGCGACACGCCGATGGTGGACGGCTACGCCGCGGAGATGAACCAGGTGTGGACCAACCTGATCGACAACGCCGTCGACGCGATGGACGGCACCGGCACCCTGCACATCGCCACGGCCGTCGTTGACGGTGCGCTGCAGGTGGACATCACCGACTCGGGCACCGGCATCCCGCCCGAGGTGCTCGAGCGGATCTTCGAGCCGTTCTTCACCACGAAGGACGTCGGCAAGGGCACCGGCCTGGGTCTCGACATCAGCCGCCGCATCGTGGTGGACCGCCACGGCGGCGAGATCACCTTCGACTCGACGCCCCAGGGCACCACGGCGCGAGTGCGCCTCCCGCTGCCCTGACCCGGTCACGCGCCCGGCGGTCGATAACGAGTGTTTCG
>JBMOGW010000158.1:0-8467 GCA_049318165.1 Ilumatobacteraceae bacterium | reverse complement strand
CGACCGCACCGACCGCGCCGCTCAGGCGAGGCCGGGGTGCACCACCTGTACCGCATCGGGGACGACTCCCGGCGACGACGCCATGTGGAACTGCACGCCGTCGACCACGAAACGCGCCCCGAGCAGCGCCGCTGCCAAAGGCCGGCACCCCGGCACGTACAGGTGCACGTCGTCGCGGCCCACCAACGAACCGATCGCAGCCACCGCAGCCGACGCGTGCTGGTCGGCAGCGACGAGGTGTTCGATGCGCGACGACCGGCCGGCGGTGCGCACCGAGGCGACCGCGACCAGACCGCCGAGGTCGACCCCGACCGTGCGCGACCCCTTGCGGGCCGCCCAGTAGCGGAACGTGACGGACCGGTCGAACCCGGTGCTGCGTTGTTCGAACTGCGCAGCGTGCGTGATGTCGATGTCGTACGCGACCGCGCCCTCGGCGCGCAGCCCGTCGCCCGAGCCGCGCAGGCTGAGCAACGGCCACCACGCCAGCATCCCGGCACGCGCGTACATCGCGAGGGCCGCCGGGTCGTCGCTGGCGAACGTGAAACGGCTGGCTGCGCCATCGAGCACGGCCGTCAACAGGCCCGATCCGACCCCGCGGCCGTGCGCGTCGGCGTGGACGTACAGGTCGGACAGCAGCCGGGCTCCGCCGACGTCGACGGCACCGGCGAACCCGAGCACCACATCGTCCTGCGTCGCCACCCAGAGGTGTCCCTCCGCCAACAAATGGCGGCAGTAGCCGGCATCGGCCCCCGAGTCGTCGTGCGCCGGGCCGTTCGACCGACGCGCCGCGGCGATGCCGGGCAGGTCGCTCTCGGTGGCACGGCGTATCGGCATCGGTGACTCCAGGCCCCCACCACCGGACTCGGCGCGTGAGAGGGCTTGACCGGGCAGCGTACGCGGCTGCCATGATCGCCGGGTGACCACCGACCCCACGTACGACGTCGTCTGGCCGCGCTCCCCCGTCGGAGTGCAGTCGCGCACGCCGGCGCCGCGCCTCCACTCACTTGCGGGGCGCCGCATTGCATTCGTGTGGGACTACCTGTTCCGTGGCGAGGAGATCTTCCCGATCGTCGAGCGCGAACTCCGCCGTGCGTTCCCCGACGTCGAGTTCGTCGGCTACGACGCGGTGGGCAACATCCACGGCTCGGACGAGAAGTCCCGAGTGGCCCAACTGCCGCACGTGCTGGCGAACCACCGTGTCGACGCAGTGATCTGCGGCAACGGCTGTTGAGGCAGTTGCACGCCCGCCGTGTTGCGGGCATCCGTCGCCGCTGAAGCCGCCGGGATCCCGACGGTGTCGTTGGTGTGCGAGGGCTTCGAGGGCCAAGCACGGGCCACCGCACGCGGCCTCGGGTTCGACGGTGTCGCGCTGGCCGTGCTGCCGGGGCACGTGGACACGCAGTCGATCGATCAGCTGACCGACAACGTCGTCCGCCACACCGTGCCGGCGATCATCGCCGGTCTGACCAACGCGCTCGATTCCACTGGTGACCGCACCGACGAGCCGGCGGCGCTCGACGTCGTCCTCACCAGCTCGCTGGAGGCGGTGCACGACCACTTCGCTGCACGCGGTTGGAGCGACGGGCTGCCGTTCGTGCCGCCGACGATCGATCGCGTGGAGGCGATGCTCGACCCGCTCGGGTTCGACCCGTGGCGCACCGTCGGCGTGGCCCGCCCGTCCGGCCGCGACATGACGCTGTGGTCGATCGCAGTGAACGGCGTGATGGCCGGTTGCCGGCCCGAACACATGCCGGTGCTCGTCGCGATCGCTCGGACCTTCGCCGATACGCGCTACGGCGTCGAGCACTCGGGCAACACCACCGGCGCGGATCCGCTGGTGATCCTCGACGGCCCGATCGCCGACGAACTCGCGCTGAACCACGGCCCTGGCGCGATGCGCCATGGCGGGCCGAACGCGACCATCGGCCGCTTCGTGCGGCTGTATCTGCGCAACGTCCACGGCTTCACGCCCGACGAGCACGACAAGGCGACGTTCGGCAACCCCGCGAAGTCGGTGCTCGCGGAGGACCTGGAGTGCCTGCGCGAGATCGGCTGGGGGCCCCTCTCGAGTGGCTTCGGGTTCGGGCGCTCGGACGACGCGGTGGTCATCGGCCGGATCAACTCCGGGGTCATCATCGGCAGTGTCTTCGGCGGCACGCCTGACGAGATCGTCCCGTACCTGGCCGATGGGCTCGCTCGGGTCGCCGGCTGGGACCTCACCCACGTGTACGGGCTGGGGCAGGGCCAGCAGCGGCCGCTCCTGGTGTTGTCACCGTTGCTCGCCCGCGTCTTCGGCCGAGCCGGGTGGAGCCGCCGCGACGTGCAGCAGGCCCTGTTCCGGCACGCGCGCATCCCCGCCCGGAGGTTCGAGCAGCTCATCGGCGAGTGGTCGAACCTGACCGCCGGCCGGCGCACCCTCACCGAGCTGGCCGCTGCCGGCCTCGTTCCCCCGGTGTTCGCCGAGGGCGACGACCCCGATCGCCTGGTGCCCGTGGTGGACGATCCGTCGAAGATCCTGATCGCCATCACCGGCGACCCGAACCGCGCCAACGCGTTCGCGATGAGCCACGACGGCCCGCACGGCGACTGGACCGCCACCGCCGTCGACCGCACGCCGTCGGCCGATCTGCTGTGCCGGGTCCCGGCGACCGACGGTGGCACCGCCGAGTGCGGATGACCCACTGGTAGCCTCGCTCGGGTTCTGCGGGTGTAGTTCAACGGTCAGAACCTCAGCCTTCCAAGCTGATGATGCCGGTTCGATTCCGGTCACCCGCTCTCATGCGCCACGCGATCACGCTCCTCGTCGCCGGCCTGTCGTGCCTGTTCGTCGCGGGCTGTTCGTCCGATGGCTCCACCACGGCCACGACCGCGGCACCCGGCGACACCTCGAACGTGGTCGACACGTCCGCTCCGACGGCGGGTGCGGCGCAGCGCATGGTGTTCACCGCGAAGGACGGCACGGAGATCCAGTACGTGCTCCTCGTGCCGGAGGGACGTCGGCAGGGCGTGCCCGGCAAGGTGATCTTCGCCTTCCCGCCCGGCGGCCAGGACATCGATCTCGCCGCACAGTTGGTGGACGAGAAGTACCGCGACGAGGCGATCGCCCGTGACTTCGTGGTGGTCTCCCCGGCGGCACCGAGCGGCGGCCTCTACTACTCGGACGGCCCGGCTGCGTTGGTGCCCGAACTGCTGGACGCGGTGGTGGCGATGTACCCGCCCGAGGGTGGGAAGTTCGACCTGGTCGGCGTCAGCAACGGCGGCCTGTCGGCCTTCCGCGCGGCGATCGCCATGCCCGAGCGCTTCCGTTCTCTGGTCGTGTTCCCCGGCTACTCCCCCGACGGCGCCGACGACCCGAACCTGGCGAAGCTCGCAGGGATCGGCGTGGCGATGTTCGTCGGCGGCGACGACGGCGGCTGGCGCGAGGCGAGCGAGACCACCGAGGCCCGGCTGAAGGCGCAGCGCAACACGGTGGAACTGCACGTGGTGGAAGGCCAGGGCCACATCCTCGGCGATGCGCTGCCGGGCAGCGACCTGTTCGACGCGCTCGAGCGCGTCCGCGGCTGACGGCTCTCGAAGGGCCGGTCGGTACGCTGATCAGGTGCCCACCGTCGCCCGTGCCTCCCTGCGTGATCGCAAGAAGGACGCAACGCGTCAGGCCATCGAGGACGTCGCGTGGGAGCTGTTCACCACCCATGGCTTCGACGAGACCACCGTGCAGCAGATCGCCGCGCGGGCCAACGTGGCCCCGCGCACGTTCTTCCGTTACTTCCCCAGCAAGGAAGCCGTGCTCTACCCCGAGCTCGACGGCTTCATGGCCAGCATGGCCGAGGTGTTCCGCACCCGTCCCGCCGACGAGCCCGCCCTCGTCGCGTTGATCAACGCGATGGACACGGTGCACGAGCAGGTGATGCACGACGCCGGCCGCCAGTTCGAGCGGCACGAGATGCTCAAGCGCACCGGTGCGGGCATCACCAACTCGTTCGTTCACGACCGCATCGCCGCGGCGGTGGCCGACATGATCCGTGAGCGCTACGCCGACGAACCCGACGTGGAGGTGCGCGCCCAGCTCACCGCGGGCCTGGTGAGCACGGTGATGACGATCAGCACCGAGGAGTGGCTCACCAAGGGCGGCACCGGCGACGTGGACGACGAGGCCCGGCGCTGCTTCGACATCCTGCGCACGCTCATCGCCAACTAGCTCGACGCACCACCGGAGCCGCCCGGGCACTCCCTCGCGGTCAGCCGACGTGCGGCAGGTGCTCGGCCGCCCACAACGCAGCCTGCGTGCGGTCGCTGACGCCGAGCGCCGAGAAGATCTTGGTGAGGTGTGCCTTCACCGTGCGCTCGGAGATGCCGAGCTGCCGACCGATCTGCTTGTTGGCGAGGCCGGACTGCACCAGACGCAGCACCTCCTCCTCGCGATCGGTCAGCGGGCTGCGCGCCGGGCCGGCGACGTTGCCGCGTTGCACGTCGAGCAGCACGCGCGCCACCTGCGGGTCGATCGGCGCGCCGCCGCGGTACGCCGCGTCGATGGCGGCGAGGATCTGCTCCGGGTCGGCGTGCTTGAGCACGTACCCCTCCGCACCGGCGTCGAGCGCTGCCAGCACCCGTTGGTGCTCGGAGAACGACGAGAGGATCACGATCTTCGTGTTCGGCCACGAGCGGTTGATCGCAGACGTCGCCTGCACGCCGTCCATCTCGGGCATCGACAGGTCCATCAGCACCACGTCGGGCTGCAGCGATTCCACCATCCCCAATGCCTGCCGACCGTCGCCGGCGGTGCCCACCAGTTCGAACTGATCGGACGTGGCCAGCAACTGGGCGAGCCCGTTGCGCACGATGACGTGGTCGTCGACCACCAGCACCCGGATCGGCACGGTCACGACGCCACTCGCACGTCGACACGGGTGCCCACGCCCGGCACGGAGCGGATCTCGATCGCGCCACCGGCGTCGTGCACCAGACCGGCCAGACTGCGCAGGCCGACGTGGCCGCGGCGCATCCGGTTCGACAGCGTCTCGGGGTCGAAGCCGACGCCGTCGTCCTCCACGGTCAGCACGCCGCCGTGATGGTCGACGGTGACGCGCACCGTCACGGTGGTGGCGTGCGAGTGGTTGGCGACGTTGCGCAACGCCTCCTGGGCGGCGCGATACAGCAGCGCCACGGCCTCGGGCGACAGCGACGCGGCCACCGGCGACACCTCGAGCCGTGTCGCGAGCCCGCGGTTGTGCACGGCGCCCAGCAGGTCGGCCAGCGCGCTCTCGAGGCCCTCCTGGTGGAGGTTCGGCGGGTAGATGTCGACGAGCATCGAGCGCAGCGACTTCACGGTCTCGCGGATCTTGCCGCCCGAGTCCGCCATCGTCGCCCGCGCTGCGTCGTCGTCGGTGACCCGCGAGCTGGCGGTCAGCGACATCGACACACCGGTCAGATCCTGCACTGCGCCGTCGTGCAGGTCGCTCGCGATGCGGCGGCGCTCGGCGTCGGACGACTCGATGGCGTGCTGCAGCAGACGCTCACGCTGTCGCTGCCCGGCGCGTAGGCGTCGGGCGAGCGAGATGGCGAACGGGATCTGCACCAACTCGAGCACGAGCAGTGCGCCGATGGCGATCGGCGCGAACTGGCTCCACAGGCTGCGGCCGACGTCGCGCACGTCGTTGTACAGGAAGTAGGTCTCGAACAGCAGCGGCGTGCCGTCGGTGGTCATGATCTTCCGGTACACCTCGAGCAGCCGGTCCTCGGTCTCGAGCGCGTTCTCCTCCTTGGAGAGGTCGCTCACCTCGGCCTCGACCTTGTTCTCGCCGTCGAGGACCGCCAGTTCGTCGTCGCCGAGCGGGAACCGCTGGCCGATCAGCGCGGCCTCGTTCGAATAGACGATCGTCCCGTCCGCGGTGTGGATCTTCACCAGCACCAGCGAGCCGCTGATGATGTACTGGTTGACGAAGTCGTCCATCTCCGTGATGGCCGCAGGATCGCCGGCCACCAGCTCCGGCGTGACGCCCTGACGCTCGACCGCGATGAGCGACACGTAGTTCACGCGCTTGGCGTCCTCGATGCCCAGCTTGGTGCCGATGCGCACGCTGGCGATCGCGGTGATGACGATGGCGGCGGCCAGCACCGGGATGCCGGCGAGGGCGAATCGCAGCACCAGCCGACGCACGGACACGGGGTCGTGGCCGCCGACGGCGAGCTTCTCGCGCTGCCCCGATGGCGCGCCGAGATCGATCGGCATCGCCGACGCCAGCAGCTGAGGGGCTACCGCGTCGGCCCGAGTGGTGTCAGGAAAGGTTGTCATCGGAACCGCCACCGCCGCCGGGGCCCGAGCCCCGTCGACCGGTTTGGTCCGCGATGGTATCGCCGGTGGTGGCACTGATGGTCGTCGTGACGCCAGCGTCCGTCGTCGTCGTGACCGGTCCGGCGGTCGTGGTCGTCACACCCGGCGCGGTCGGCGTCGAGGTGACCGTGCTGTCGTCACCGTGGCGTCCACCGCCGGCGGTGGTTCCGGGCGACGGCACCGGACTGTTCGACGCGACGTCCGCAGGGTCGTCAGCGCTGATGCCGCCGGTGCCGCTGCCGGTGCCGCTGCCGTTCCCGGTGGGCGCGACGACGCCACTGCTGCGGCCGCCCCTGCCGCTGACACGGTCGGTGCGACGGGGCGAGGCGACGGAGACGGAAGTGGCGATGGATGATGACGGTTCGTCGATGGTTTCGATGACCACGCCGGCGGGGGCGGCGGCGGTAGGGCGCTCCGCCGACGTGGTCGATCGAATGGGTGCCGGCTCGCCGCCGGCGGACGGTCGGGGTTCCCACACCGACCGCGCCGACGACTCGCCGAGCGAGGGGAAGAGAACATCGCGCACGGCGAACGCACTGCCGGCGCACAGGAGCAACGCCACCGCCCAACCGAGCGGCATCACCAGCCGGCGAAGCAGCCGTGCCGTCACCGTCCGAGCGCCGGTCCACAACGAGGTGGGACCGGCACCGGCGGGCAGAGCGTCGGCGCCGCGGTTCACCCGATCATGGTGCCCAGATCGCGCTCATGAGCGGAATTGGACGTTGGTACTAGTACCGAGCCGACCCTCGGGTCAGGCCGCGGTGACTGATGGCGGCGGGAGCACCTGCTCGAGTCGCACGCCCCGCGCCTCCAACGAGCGACGCGCCTCGGGTGCACGCACCTCCCGTTCGTCACGGGTGGCGCCGGGCAGTCGTGCCAACTCGACGTCGGCGTACCAGCCCTCCCATGGCACGCCCACCGTGGTGGCGTGGTCGCGCAGCGATCGCAGCGCAGCCCGGGCCTCCTCCACCCGACCGAGGCCAGCAGCGCACAATGCCCGCAGGCGCAGCGCGGTGCACTCGATCGCCGGGCCGCCGTCGGCCGCCCGGTCGCCCAGCACGTCGAGACGGTCGAGCGCGTCGTGCCACCGCCCGCCGAAGACGAGTGCCTCGGCGACGCGCACCGCCGTCTCGGCGAGGAAGGGTTGATGGCCGAGTTGCTGGAACCTGGACTCGGCCTCGGCGAGCATCGCCAGACCGTCGTCGGTGTGGCCGCCGCGAGCCTGCACGCGACCCAGCGCCGAGGTCGCCGCAGCGACACCCATCGCGAACCCGCTCGACCGGAACACCCGACGCGCCCCGCGCAGCAGCTGCGCTGCCTCGTCGTGCCGGCCCTGGTCCACATAGACCTCGGAGAGGTTGAACGCCGCGTGCGCGGTCATCACCACGTCGCCGCCGCGCTCGTAGGCCGAGCGGGCGGCGAGGATCCGCTCCTCCGCCTGCGGCCAGTCGCCGAACTCGATCAGGCCGACACCGCGGTTCATGAGCACCGACCCGAGACCGACGTAGTCGCCGATCTCGCGATAGATCGGCTCGGCGAAGTCGAGGTAGGTGTACGCCTGGTCGTCACCGAGTCGGCTCATCGCCCACTCGAGCAGGTAGTAGACGTGCGCCTCCGTGCTGCGGTCGTGTCCGGCGCGGGCGAACTCGAGTGCCAGTCGGCAGCGCCGCTCGCCGACCCGGTACTTCTGCCGTTGGATGGCGAAGCTGGCCCACTCGGCCTGCAGCCGACCGCACTCGGCCGCCACGGCGACGGGGTCCACACCGCTGCGGTCGATCTCCCGATCGTGCGCTGCCAACGCCGAGAGGCCGCGTCGGAACCAACGAGGCGCGGCGCCGTCACGGCCCTGCCGCTCGCAGAGGCGACCCTCCTTGCAGCACAGCCGCGCCATCCACAGGGGATCGGAGACGGCCAGGCGGCGGGCGCCGCGCAGTCCCTCACGCGCCAGTTCGAAGCGACCCGACATCATCGCCACGTCGGCAAGCGCCTCGTACGCGGCTGCCAGCTCGACCGGAGGAATGGACTCCGCAACCGCCCTCGCGTTGTCGACGGCCCGCTCGAAGAAACCGGTGGCCTCCACCGACGCGTAGTGGTCTCGGGCGCGTTCGCCCGCAATGCGATTGAAGCGCCAGGCCA
>JBMOGW010000157.1:0-8482 GCA_049318165.1 Ilumatobacteraceae bacterium | reverse complement strand
GCCGAGGTACTCGTACCCCCACACCCGCTCGAGCAACTGGTCGCGCGACAGCACCGCGTTGGGGTGGTCGGCGAACTCGCACAGCAGGCGGTACTCGGTCTTGGTGAGGTTCAACTCGACACCACCCTTCAGCACGATGCCCAACTCGCGGCGCAGCTCGATGTCGCCGAATCGGGCGACGGCCGAGCTGACCGCGGTGGCTTCGTGCAGGTGCACACGGCGCAACGCGGCACGGATCCGCGCCGCCAACTCCTTCGGCACCACCGGCTTGGTGACGTAGTCGTCGGCCCCGGCCTCGAGCCCGGCCACCAGGTCGTACGTGTCGGTCTGGGCGGTGACGATGATGATCGGCACGATGCTGCCCGACCGCAACTGGCGGCAGACGTCGAAACCCGACAGGTCGGGCAGACGCAGATCGAGCAGCACCAGATCCGGCTCGCGCTCGGCGAACATCGACAGTCCGGTACGCCCGTCGGGCGCCTGGCGCACCTCGTAGCCCTCGTCCTCCAACGCCAACGAGAGGGCCAGGCGAATGGCGTCGTCGTCCTCGATGAACAGGAGGGAGTTCACGGGTGACACTCTGGCAGACAGCAGGTGCCGGGCTGATTCTGTTACAGAAAACGCACACAGATCCCGGCGTCCCGTCACACAGATGGATCACCATGACGACTGTTCACGCTGCTCTGGTGGGGTGCCTTCCTCCCCCTGGCGCCCCACCGGCAGCGGAACCAGCGGGCAGCGTCCACCGTCAGAGCCACCAGCACTGACACCACAACCCACCGACCAGGAGGTTGCGAGAAATGCTGGCACCCGCCCTCACCGCCCACACCGATCTGCACCGGCACCACGTCGCCGTTGCGGTCAGCGGGCCCCTCACCACCGACGACCACGCGGCAGCACTGCAGGCGGCATGCATGCCCCTGCCCCGCACGTACGGCCTGATCGTGAACCTCAGCGGCGTCACGGTCATCACCGAAGCCGGCCTCAAGGGTCTGCGCACGTTGGCCAACGCGGTTCACGCCACCGGCCATCGGATCGCCTTCGTGTGCAGCGAACTGATCATGCGCGCCGAGCTCGTGCTCGCCGACCTCGACACGCTCGCACCGGTCCTGCAGGCCGACGAGCAGGCGTTCCCCATCGTCGGGTACGCCGCCTGAACCCGCTCGCGATCCAGGCGCGGCCGCCGCATCGGCCACACTGGGGGCCGTGAACACGCCGCGACGCCGCCGCACCCTGCGCCTGCGCACGCGCGTCACGCTCTTCTTCGGCCTCACCGCGTTGGTGGCCAGCCTCGGTCTCGCCGTGGTCACCTACGCGGTGGCCCGGTCGTTCCTCATCGACACCCGTCAGGAGACCGCCCGAACGCAGACCTTCGCCAACGCGAAGATCGTGCGCGACCAGCTGTTGGTGGAGAACGAGTTCGACCCGCGCAACCTGCGCACCGAGAGCGGCGGCTTCCCCGTGCTGGTGCTCGACGGCGTCACCTTCACCGCCAACGCCAGCTACTCGCTCGACGCGTTCCCGGTGGAGCTGCGCACTGTCGTCAGCCAGGGCGGCACAGGCCAGCAACGCTTCGAGTACCTCGGCGACCCGTACGTCGCCGTCGGCGTCGCCATGCCGTCGGTGAACGCGCAGTACCTCGAAGCGTTCCCGATGCAGAGCACGCAGTCCGCGCTGCGCGCCATCGCCACCGCACTGCTGGTCGGCTCGGGCGTCACCATGCTGCTCGCCGGCTTCCTGGGGTGGTGGGCCAGTCGACGACTGCTGCGCCCGTTGTCGCGAGTGTCGACCGCAGCAGGCGCCATCGCCGCCGGAGGCCTGGACGTGCGCATGCCCGACGAGAGCGACCCCGACCTCGACCGCCTGGCCCGGTCGTTCAACGACATGGCCGACGCGGTGCAGACCCGCATCGAACGCGAGGCCCGCTTCGCGAGCGACGTCTCGCACGAACTGCGCTCCCCCATCACCGCGCTCACCGCCGCCGTCGAGGTGCTCGACGGACGCCGCGACGACCTGCCCGACCGCACGCGGCAGGCGCTCGACGTGGTGGTCAGCCAGGTTCGCCGCTTCGACCACATGGTGATGGACCTGCTCGAGCTGTCCCGCATCGACGCCGGCAGCACCGAACTGCACCGCGAAGAGGTGGACGCCCGCGAGCTGCTGCCGCGCATCGCCCAGCGGTACGGCTTCGGCGACGTGCCGATCGCCATCGACGAACGTCTCGCCCCTGTGGTGAAGGTGGACAAGCTGCGCTTCGAGCGCATTCTCGCCAACCTGCTGGAGAACGCACGCGAGCACGGCGGCGGCCCGGTGCGCGTGGCGCTGGACCATCAGGGCCGCAACTCGATGGTGCTCAGCGTCGACGACGCCGGCCCCGGCGTGGCCCGCGGCGAGCGGTCGCGCATCTTCGAACGCTTCGCCCGCGGCAGCGCCGCCCGTCACCGCGTCGGCACCGGCCTCGGCCTTTCGCTGGTGGCCGAACACGCCCATGCCCACGGTGGCGAGGCGTGGGTGGAGGACCGGCCCGGTGGCGGTGCCCGGTTCAAGGTCAGCTTCCCGGAGGTGGCGTGATGCGAGTGCGCGTGCTGTTGCTCGTTGCGGGGTCGCTCGGCTTCGCCCTCGCCGCATCGGCGTGCAGTGTCGTCGGCGACGGCAAGGTGGACCGCGTCGACCCGCCGTTCGGCCTGGCCGACACGCTGGCCACGTCGACCACGATCGAGACCACCACCACGATCCAGCAGACCACCACCACCGGCCTCGACACGAGCACCACCGGTGTGCCCACCGAAGCCGTGCGTCTGTACTTCATCACCGGCCAACAGTTGAACTTCGTGCCGACGCCGCTGCCCGCCGACCCGTCGCTGCCGCAGATCATGGCCGCGCTGCTCGCCGGCCCGCCGAAGAACGAACTGGGCGTCGGCCTGCGCACCGGGCTGCCCGACGGCGCGCTCATCGACGCGTCGAGCAACAACGCCGGTGTCGCCATCGTCGAACTGCCCGACGGCTTCTTCGACGACATCCCCGAGGGCGACCAACGCCTCGCCACCGCGCAGATCGTGCTGACGCTCACCGACAGCCGCGGCATCGGCCAGGTGCAGTTCAACCAAGCCGTCCCGAAGCCGTCCGGCGCGCTCACGCCCGCCGGCCAGTCGCTGTCGCGCAACGACTTCGTCGCCATGCTGGAAGGCACCACGTCACCCACGACGTCGACCGCGGCGTCCACGTCCACCACGTCGGGCTGAGCGGCGCGTCCGCGCCGATAGCGTCAGAGGCCTCATGCGCAGCGGATTCGTCACCCTCGTCGGCCGACCCAATGTCGGTAAGAGCACGTTGGTGAACGCGATGTGCGGCCAGAAGGTCAGCATCGTCAGCGACAAGCCGCAGACCACCCGCACCCGGGTGATGGGCATCCACACCACGCCCGAGGCTCAGCTGGTGTTCGTCGACACGCCCGGCCTGCACAAGCCGGTCACGGCGCTCGGCCAGCGGGTGAACGCCACGGCGCTCGACAGCGTCAACGACGTCGACGTGGTGTGTCTCGTCATCGACGCCACCAAGCCGTTCGGCAAGGGCGACCAGTGGGTGGCCAGCCACCTCGACCTGCCGAAGAGCGTGCTGATCCTGAACAAGATCGACGCCGTGAAGGGCGACGAGGTGCTGCGCCAGCTGACGATGGCATCGCAGCTCGGCTGCGCCGAGTACTTCCCCGTCTCGGCGAAGAGCGGCCGCGGCATCCCCGAGCTCGTCGAGTTCCTGTCCGCCCGCCTGCCCGAGGGGCCGATGTACTTCCCCGAGGAGACGGTGAGCGACCAGCCCGAGGAGCTGTGGGTGGCCGAGCTGGTGCGCGAGCAACTGCTCGCCGTCACCCGCGACGAACTGCCGTACAGCATCGCCACCCGCGTCACCGAGTGGGAGTGGCCGCGCATCCGCGTCGAGATCATCGTCGAGCGCGACAGCCAGAAGGGCATGGTGATCGGCAAGGGCGGCTCCGTCCTCAAAGAGGTCGGCCGCCTCGCCCGCGCGCAGTTGCCCGAAGGCGTGTTCCTCGAGCTGTTCGTGAAGGTCGACAAGGACTGGCAGCGCCGCCCGGATCGGGTCGAGCGGCTGGGGTACTGATGGGCACCCCGGGCGCGGAAATCGAGATCGACGAAGCGCTCGTGCACGCCCTGCTCACCGACCAGTGCCCGCACCTGGCGGACCTGCCGGTGCGCATCGTCGCCAATGGCTGGGACAACGTGATCACCCGCGTCGGCGACGAGTGGATGGCCCGCCTGCCGCGCCGTGCCGTCGCCGTGCCGCTGGTGTTGCACGAGCAGCAGTGGCTGCCGCATCTGGCCGCGCACCTGCCGCTGCCGGTGCCGGTGCCGGTGCACTGCGGCACGCCCGGCGCCGGCTACCCGTGGCCGTGGACGCTGACCCGCTGGCTGGACGGCTCGCCCGCCGCCACCCATCCCCCGGTCGACCCGGCCGAGGCCGCCGACACGCTGGCCGCGTTCGTGCGCGCCATGCACCGGCCCGCACCCGCCGACGCGCCCGACAACCCGGTGCGCGGCGTCGCGTTGCGGCAGCGCGCCGACGCCGTGGAGGGCCGCCTGGCGCAGCTGGCCGACGTGGTGGACGTCGACCGCGTGCGCGCCACGTGGGACCGGCTGCGCCGCACCCCGGTGTGGGACGGCCCGCCGCTGTGGCTGCACGGCGACCTGCACCCGGCCAACATGCTGACCGTCGACGGCCGCCTGGCCGCGGTGATCGACTTCGGCGACCTGACCGCCGGCGACCCGGCCACCGACCTGGCAGTCGCCTGGATGCTGTTCGGCCCCGCCGAGCGCGACCGGTTCCGCGTCGCCATCGGCACCGACGACAACACCTGGCGGCGCGCTGCGGCATGGGCGCTCAGCCTGGCACTGGCCTACCTGACGGCCGACGACACCACGTCGATGCCTGCGGTCGGGCGCACCACACTCGCCGCGGTGCTGGCCGAGTTCGGCTGACGCGTCAGCGGTGCGCCGCGTGCCAACGGCGTGACCGCAGCAGGCGCACCAGCATCACGTTGATCGCCGCCACGGCGGCCACGACCAGCGTGTACGTGAGCGTCACCGGCCACGTGGTGCCACCGTGATCCGCGCCCGTGAGGTTCCACGCCGCGGCACCGAACAGGTACAACACGGCCACGCCGGCCAGCATCGCCGGCAGCGCGGCGACGAGGGCGAGCACGAACCAGCCCGAGCGCACCTGGTTCGGGTCGTGCATCGCGACCGCCATGCAGACGGCCACCGCGACCACGTACAGCGCCTCGTACCAACGCAACGACGCGGGCCAGGTGACGACGTCCATCGCGACAGTCTGCCAGATCCGAACGAGGGCCGTTCAGACCTTGCTGGTGCGTCCGGCCCAGAACGGCGCACGCAGTTCGCGCTTGAGGATCTTGCCGCTGCCGGTCTTCGGCAGCTCGTCGGTGAACGTCACCGAACGCGGCACCTTGTAGCCGGCCAGGTGCTCCTTCGCGAACGCGGTCACCTCGTCGGCGGTCATCGACGCGCCCTCGCGCACCACCACCACCGCATGCACCGTCTCGCCCCACTCCTCGCTCGGCACGCCGAACACGGCGACCTCCAGCACGTCGGCGTGATGCTCGAGCGCGGCCTCGATCTCCGCGGGGTAGATGTTCATGCCACCGCTGATGATCATGTCCTTCTTGCGGTCGCAGATGTACACGTAGCCCTCGTCGTCGAGGTACGCGATGTCGCCGACCGTCTGGTAGCCGTGCTTGCTGTCGGCGAGGAACTTGTCGTGCTGCTTGTAGTAGTCGGCGAACACGCTCGGGCTCTTCACGAACAGCTCGCCCGTGGCCTCGGGGCCGGTGCCGGTGACCTCGTTGCCGTCGTCGTCGAACAGCTTGATCTCCACCATCGGCGCCGGCTTGCCGCACGAGCCCGGCTTGCGCAACTGGTCCTCGGGACGCAGCACGCAGTTCACGCCCAACTCGGTGCTGCCGTACACCTCGAACAGCGACTCGGCCGGGAAGTACGACAGGTACATCTGCTTCAACGCGAAGCTCCAGGGCGCGGCGTTGGCGATCATCCGGCGCATGGACGACACGTCGTACTTCGCCTTCACCTCGTCGGGCAGGTTGCACACCATGCGGATCGGTGTCGGCGCGGCGAACGTCGACGACACCTCGTACTTCTCGACGAGCCGCAGCCAGTCCTCGGCGTTGAACTTGCGCTGCAGCACGATGGTCTGGCCCATCACCAACGCGATGCCCATGAACCCGCCCGGACCCGAGTGGTACAGCGGGCCGGTGGGCAGGTACACGTCGCCCGGCGCGTAGCCGATGTGCGCCAGTAGCGCCGCCGACTGTGCCGCACCGCCGGTGCCGCGGCGCAGCGCACCCTTCGGCTTGCCGGTGGTGCCACTCGTGTAGATCATCGTCGAGCCCGGCTCGGTGGCCTCGGGCACCTCCGGCTCGGACGTCGGCGCGGCGTCGATCAACGGGTCGATGGCCACCATGCCGTCGGGCGTCGCCCCGTCGAACACGAGGTAGTGCTCGACCTTCGGCAGCTCGCTGCGGATGCGGGTGAACATCGGGGCGAACTCGGCGTCGACGTAGACGATGGTCGCGTCGCAGTGGTCGGTGACGTACGCGGCCTCCTCGTCACTCAGGCGGTAGTTCAACGGCACCGCCGTGACGCCCAGCTTGCGGGCTGCGTTGATCATCACCACCAACCCGATGGAGTTCTGTCCGCACCACACCACCTTGCTGTCGCCGGGCACCACGCCCATGCCGAGCAACACGTTGGCGAGCTGGTTCGCGCGGGTGTTCAACTCGGCGTACGTGAGCTGCTGCACCGCGCCGTCGGGACGGTCGTCGACGACCGCGACCTTGTTCGGCTGCGTGATCGAGTGTGCGGTCAGGAAGTCGGCCATGAGGGCGCTCCTCGCGAGTCGGGCGCTGTTCTTCGCAAGTCGGAGTGGGAGCAACGCGACCTTCAACAGGCGTTCCCCTGGCGTGTCCCCCACGGCTTCACCGTAGAGCATCCGAAGGTGCCATGCTGTCGCCCATGGCACCTCGCATCATCAACGGCACCGCGGAGATCAAGCCCCTCGTCGGTGAGCACCTCGGCTACTCCGACTGGATGGAGATCTCCCAGGAGCGCGTCAACCAGTTCGCCGAGGCGACGGGTGATCACCAGTGGATCCACGTCGACCCTGAGCGCGCCAAGAAGGAGAGCCCGTTCGGCGGCCCGATCGCCCACGGCTACCTCACCCTGTCGCTGGCCCCCGTGCTGTTGCCCCAGGCCGTCATCACGACCGGCTTCAAGATGGGCGTGAACTACGGCTGCAACAAGGTGCGCTTCATGTCACCGGTGCCGGTGGGCGCCAAGCTGCGCATGGGCGTGAAGCTGCTCGCCGTCGACGACATCCCCGGCGGCATCCAGAGCACCTACGAGCTGGTCTTCGAGACCGAGGGCGCGGCCAAGCCCAGCTGCGTCGCCGAGTGCATCTACCGCAGCTACGAGTGACGACGGCCGTGTGAGCACGCCCGCGCTGCACGTCGGCTGCCCGATGTGGGCGCAGCGCGCCTGGGTGGGCGTCCACTTACCGTACGACACGCCGGCCGGGCGCGAACTCGGCCCGTACAGCCACCTGCTCAACGCCGTCGAGGGCAACACCACGTTCTACGCGTTGCCGCCTGCGGCGACCGTCGCGAAGTGGGCGTCGACGGCGCTGCCCGGGTTCCGGTTCGTGTTCAAGGTGCCGCGCACCATCACCCACGATGCACGCCTGCGCGACGTGGACGGCGAGCTGGCCGCGTTCGTCGACCTGCTCACCCCGCTGGCCGATCTGGTGGGCGGGCTGACGCTGCAGCTGCCGCCGTCGTTCGGGCCGCGCGACCTCGACGATCTCGACGCCGTGCTGCGCGCCGCACCCCGGGTGTGGCCGTGGAGCGTGGAGGTGCGGCACCACGAGTTCTTCGGCGGCGACGGCCGCCGCGCCTTCGAGGGCGTCCTGCAACGCCACGGCGCAGAGCGGGTGATCCTCGACACCGTCTCGCTGTTCCACCGCACGCCGTACACCGACGAGGGCCGCGACGAGTGGCGTACGAAGCCACGGGTGCCGCTGCTGGACGAGCCGCTCACCGACCGGCCGGTCGTGCGCTTCATCGGCAGCGACCACCCCGAGCTGACCGACACCGGTCTGCAGCGGTGGGAGCAGACGATCGCCGAGTGGCTCGACCAGGGTCGCTCGCCGACGCTGTTCGTGCACACCCCCGACAACCTGCGCAGCCCCGCCCTCGCCCGGGCGTTCCACGCTCGCCTGTGCGAGATGGTCGACGGCCTGGCGCCGCTGCCCGACCCCCTCCCCGTCGGCGGCCCCGAGCAGATCACCCTCTTCTGACCCGCCGATCCTCGCCGGAACCCCCGTCCGGCTTCTCGGGCTGATTCGTCCCAAACCGGCTTCTCGGGCTGATTCGTCTCGA
>JBMOGW010000156.1:0-8630 GCA_049318165.1 Ilumatobacteraceae bacterium | reverse complement strand
GGTGAAACGAAAATGTTCACGGGCGTGATGTGCGGCAGCTATCACGATGTCTGGATGGAACTCCACGAAGACCTCATCCTCACCCAGGGCATCGATCGCGCAGCGGAGGGATCGTTCTGATGGCACGTTTCGGCAGAGTTCTCACGGCGATGATCACGCCGTTCGACGAGTCGGGGGCGCTCGATCTCGACGAAGCGCGCCGCCTGGCTCGGTGGTTGCAGGACAACGGCAACGACGGCCTCGTGATCAGCGGCACGACGGGGGAGAGCCCCGTGCTGACGGACCACGAGCGGCTCAGCCTGTTCGCGGCGGTGATCGAAGCGGTCAGCATCCCGGTGATCGCTGGCACCGGCACCAACGACACGGCGCACTCGGTGCACCTGACCAAGGAAGCCACGGCGCTCGGCGCGGCCGGCATCCTCGCCGTGTGCCCGTACTACAACCGTCCGTCGCAGGCGGGCATCGAGGCGCACCTGCGCGCGATGGCCGAGGCGTCGCCGCTGCCGCAGGTGATCTACGACATCCCGGTGCGCAGCGGCCGCAAGATCTCCACCGCCCTGCTGCTGAAGTTGGCCCGTGAGGTACCGAACGTGGTCGCGCTCAAGGATGCCGCCGGCAACCCGGCCGAGACCGCGGTGCTCATCGCCAATGCGCCCGAGGGTTTCGAGGTGTACAGCGGTGACGACGGGCTGACACTGCCGTTCCTCGCCTGTGGCGCCGTCGGCGTCATCGGCGTGGCCACGCACTGGACCGGCACCGACCACCAGGAGCTGTTCGGCCTGTGGGAGAAGGGCGACGTCGTCGGTGCTCGCGCCGTCAATGCGCGCCTGCTCGAGAGCTTCGCGTTCGAGACCGGTGACGACGCCCCGAACCCGATCCCCACCAAGGCGATGATGCGCCACCTCGGCTTCAAGGTCGGCCAGGCCCGACTGCCGATGGGTCCCGCGCCGGCCTTCGTCGAGGAACGGGCCCCGCAGGTCATGGCGAACCTCGTCGCGCGACGCGGTCTGTGATGGCCACTCCCGTTCGCATCGTCTTCCTCGGCGGCCTCGGCGAGATCGGTCGCAACTGCATGGCCATCGAGCAGGAGGGCAAGGTCCTCCTCATCGACTGCGGCCTGATGTTCCCCGACGCCGACATGCACGGCATCGACCTCGTGCTGCCCGACTTCACATGGCTACGCGAGCGCCGTGACGACATCGTCGGTGTCGTCGCCACCCACGGTCACGAGGACCACGTCGGGGCACTGCAGTACCTGCTGCGCGAGCTGAGCTTCCCGATCTATGGCTCGGCCGTCACGCTCGGTCTGGCACGCAACCGCATCGAGGAAGCCGGTCTGCTGGGGCGCACCGAACTGATCACGGTGCGCGACGGCGAACGGCGGATGATCGGCCCCTTCGACGTCGAGTTCATCCCGGTCACCCATTCGGTGCCGTGGGCTCACGCCATCGCACTGCACACTCCGCAGGGCGTCATCCTGCACACCGGCGACTTCAAGCTCGATCTCACGCCGGTGGACGGTCGGCGTACCGACCTGGCGCGCATCGGCACGATCGCCTCCACCGAGGGCATCCGTCTGCTGCTCGCCGACAGCACCAACGCCGAGGAGCACGGGCACGCCCCGAGCGAGACCAGTGTCGGTGCCGTGCTGCGTTCGGTGTTCAGCGAGCAGAAGGGGCGGCGGATCATCACCGCGAGCTTCGCCAGCCACCTGCACCGCATCCAGCAGATCGCCGACGCGGCGATCGCGAACGGACGCGTCGTGGCGACGCTCGGTCTGAGCATCAAGAAGAACGTCCGCATGGGTCGCGACCTCGGTGTGCTGAAGATCCCCGACGAGTCGTTGATCGACATCGAAGAGGCCGACAAGTACCTGCCCGAGCAGCTGTGCATCGTGTCCACCGGTTCGCAGGGTGAGCCGATGTCGGCACTGGCGCTGCTCGCGCGCGGTGAGAGCAAGTGGGTGAAGGTGAGCGACCGCGACACCGTCGTGCTGTCGAGCCACGCGATCCCCGGCAACGAGGGCAACGTCAACCGTGTCATCGACGACCTGCTGCGCGCCGGCGTCGAGGTGATCCACTCGGGTGTCGCCGACGTGCACGCCACGGGCCACGCCCAGGCGGACGAGCTGAAGACGTACCTGTCGCTGACGCAGCCCGAGTTCTTCGTGCCGATCCACGGCGAATACCGGCACATGGTGGCCAACGCGAAGCTCGGCCTGCTGATGGGTGTCGAGCGCGACCACGTGCTGCTGTGCGAGGACGGCGACGTGCTGGAGTTGACCGACGATGCGCTCACGCCCGCAGGGCGAGTGCCCGCCGGCTACCTCTACGTCGACGGCATCGTCGGCGACGTGGGGCAGGGCGTGCTGCGCGACCGCAAGGTGCTCGCTGAAGAAGGCGTGGTCGTGGTGGTCGTCACCGTCGACATCGGCACCGGCAAGGTGTTGGTGGGCCCGGAGATCATCACCCGCGGCTGGGTCTACGCCCCCGAGGCCGAGGACCTGCTCGACGAGGCCTGCGACCGCGTCGCCGACACGGTCGAGAAGGCACTCGCCAACGGCGTCCGCGACGTCGAGTCGCTCGAGCGCGACGTGCGCCGGGCCGCGGGCAAGTTCGTCAACGAGCGCACCAAGCGCCGTCCGATGATCGTGCCCGTCGTGATGGAAGCCTGACGCTGCGCAGCGAGACCGAGTCCAACACTGAGCGCGACGCCACGTTCCGGAACCATCCCTGATCTCTGGGTGGCGCGCTGGCTACTCTTCGTGAATGGGTCGCGCGGTCCGTATACGAATCACTGCGGAGGGCTTACCGTGTGCGCCGATGGACCTGGCGCGACGACTGCTCCGCTGCCTGGTGGCGGGGGTCGCGGCGTGCACCGTGCTCCTGCCCACCGCGGCGTTGGCGACGTCGTCGTCGACTCCCGGTGGTGACGAGTCGACCATCGTGGCATCGGAGGGTCCGGTGCGGGCGCCCGAGGTCGGCCCGATCCTGGTGCCGACCGACGACTCCGCCTTCGGCGGTGCGTGGTGGCTCGTCGCGTTCGGTGGTGTGCAGCTGGTGGGGCTGTTCTTCATCACTCGGCGAGCCCGGGCCCGATTGTCCACCGAGGACGCCCGGCCGTAACCTGCGGCCCATGACCAAGGGCCGCACGAACCGCCTGCTCACCGGCATCGTCGCCAGTGCCGCGCTCGTCGCGCTCGGCGCATGCAGTGCCGACGGGGGAGCGGCCGGGGGTTCGACGAGCACACCAACTTCGGATGGCGGCTCGGGCGCGCTCTGTCAGCCCACCGGCACCACCCAGGCGCCGGCCGACCTGCCGCAGGTGGCCGACATCGCGACCGCGGTGACGGACCTCGAGGCGGAGTTGGGGGGCTCGCAGCAGTACTTCGAGATCAATGCCACCGCTCGTGTGGTGAACCTGTTCGTGGCCCTGAACGAGGGCAAGCTGGCCCAGCCGTGGATCTGGCTCGACGGGCAGCTGTCCTCGAAGGAGGGTCAGCCCGCGTCCGGCGGCACGTTCACCGCCGCCGACATGGACTTCGATCCCGACGCGATCTTCACGATCGTGCGCGACCAGATCCCGGACGCCATCCTCGAGACGTTCTACGTCAACGGCGACGGAACGGGGAACGTGCAGTACGGCCTGCTCACGTCTGCCCAGTGCGGTGGAGGCCTCGACATCGTCGTGGGGCCCGACGGAGCGGTGAAGTCGGTCGATCCGGTGAATTGATTGCCCCCACTGCCGCGCGCCCCCTTGGTACGTTGGCGAGGTGGCAACCGAGGGACAACGCCGATCGAGCACGCCCAAGCGCCCTCCCGCGTCCTCGAAGGCCCCCTCGTCCGCCAAGCAGGCCGCTGCGAAGCAGAACACCTCGAAGTCGACCGCGACGAAGCAGAACAGTTCGGTGTCCACCGCCACGCCGCCGAACGGCACCCGGCGGCGCGATCAGGCTGGTGCCGAACTGCGCGAGGCCGTCGACGGGCGCGAGGACGAGTTCATCGGCCTGGGGCTGATCACGCTCGGTGTGCTGCTCGGTCTGGGCATCTACCTGAAGCTCGCGGGCCCGGTCGGCCGTTGGGCCAACATCGTGGTCGGCTGGTTCACCGGTGTCGGCCGCTACATCGTGCCGGTCGTGCTCGTCGCCGCCGGCATCGCGCTGGTGAAGCGTGGACGCAGCGCCAACCGCACCCGACTGGTGCTCGGCTGGGGTCTCGTGTCCATCGCTGCCCTCGGCGTGCTGCACGTCGTCCGTGGCCCCGACGAGATCTGGGCCGGGTTCGACACGCTCGGTCGCGCCGGTGGCTGGCTGGGTGCGCTCATCGGCGAGCCGTTGCGCCGTCTGCTGGCCTCGGCGGGCGCCATCGTGGTGCTCTCGCTGATGTTCCTGGGTGGTGTGCTGCTGGTGACCGGCAGCTCGGTCCGTTCGGCGGCCGGCAACGTCGGCAAGGGCGCCAAGGCGGTTGCGGTGCCGGCGGGTCGCCGGTTGAAGAAGGCGTTCTCCGACGTCTCGACGCTGAAGAGCGACCGCGAGGCGACCGGCGAGCAGCCCACCCCGCACGTGTACGACTTCGCGCAGGACGACGACTGGGAGGGCGAGGACGTTGCGCCCGCGAAACCGAAGCGCACGCGCAGCACGAAGCCGGTGATGCCGCCGATCGACGCCGGCCCCGGCGAACAGGTCGAGCTCGACCTCGGTCCTGGTGCGCAGCCCGGCCAATGGACGCTGCCACCCACCAACTACCTCACGCGCAGCACCAACCAGGTCATCAACAAGGCCGAGGTGGAGGCTCGCGGTCGCACGCTGGTGGAGAGCCTCGCGTCGCACGGCGTCGAGACGAAGATGGTCGGCATGACCGTCGGGCCGACGGTCACCCGCTACGAACTCGAGCTCGGGTCCGGCGTCAAGGTCGCCCGCATCACCAGCCTCAACCGCGACATCGCCTACGCGATGGCCGCCACCGACGTGCGCATCCTGGCCCCGATCCCGGGCCGCTCCGCCATCGGCGTCGAGGTGCCGAACCACACCCGCCAGCTGGTCAGCCTGGGCGACATCATGACGTCGGCCGATGCCCGTGCGGCGACGAACCCGCTCGATGTCGCGATCGGCAAGGACATCGCCGGTCGATCGATCTTCCTCAACCTGGCCACGACGCCCCACCTGTTGATCGCCGGCGCAACCGGCGCCGGCAAGTCGAGCGGCATCAACTGCATCATCACCTCGCTGCTGATGCGTACGACCCCCGACCAGGTGCGCCTGATCCTGGTCGACCCGAAGCAGGTCGAGATGGGGCAGTACAACAAGCTGCCGCACCTGCTCACCGCGCCGGTCACGAACCCGAAGAAGGCGGCCAACGCGCTCGGATGGGCCGTGAAGGAGATGGAGCGCCGCTACGACCTGCTGTTCGAGGTCGGCTTCCGCGACATCCTCGGCTACAACGCCGCGTACGACCGCGGCGACCTGCACCGCGATGCGCACGGCGACGTGATCGCGCTCGCCGAGGGCGAGGAGCCGAAGTACGAGCGACTGCCGTACATCGTCGTCGTCGTCGACGAGTTGAACGACCTGATGATGGTCGCCGCCCGCGATGTCGAGGAGAGCATCACTCGTATTGCACAGAAGGCCCGCGCAGTCGGCATCCACCTGATCGTGGCCACGCAGCGCCCGTCGGTCAACGTCATCACCGGCGTCATCAAGGCCAACATTCCGGCCCGCATGGCGTTCGCCGTCTCGTCGCTCACCGACAGCCGCGTCATCCTCGATCAGCCCGGTGCGGAGAAGCTGGTCGGCAAGGGCGACATGCTGTTGCTGCCCGGCAACTCCAGTCACGCCCAGCGAATCCAGGGCTGCTTCGTCAGCGAGGAAGAGGTGCGCAAGGTCGTCGCCCATTGGCGGCGCCAGGCCCCCGAGGTCACCTACGTCAGCGGCGTGGAGGGCGAGGAGGACGGCCAGCTCGGTGCCGGCAACTTCGGCGGCAACGGCGCGGACGACGACGAGGACGAAGTGTTGATGCGCCAGGCGATGGAGCTCGTCGTGCGCAGCCAGCTGGGCAGCACGTCGATGCTGCAGCGCAAGCTGAAGGTCGGCTTCGCCCGGGCCGGCCGCATCATGGATCTGCTCGAGCAGCGTGGCGTCGTGGGGCCGAGCGAGGGTTCGAAGGCCCGCGAGGTGCACATGACCGTGGAGGAGTTCGAGCTGCTCCAGGAAGCGCACCGCAAGGGCTGATGCCTCCAGGCCCACCTGCTGCCGACTTGACCGCAGGCGGACGATGAAGGTGGGCAAGGAGGTGTGCGATGCGTCGCCTGCTCGGAGTGGTGGTTCCTGTCGGGTTCGTGCTGGTCGCGGCATGCGGCAGCGGGGGAGCGACGACGCCCACCAGCGGGGTGCCCAGCACCGTTCCCGCGACGTCGGCCACCGTTCCCGATACCACCGCCCCGGCGACGACGCCCGAGACGACCGCGCCCGAGACGACGGTCCCGGTGTCCACGTTGCCGGCCGAGGGTCAGGACGTCGTCGCCTACTTCGTTCGTGGCGAGCACCTGGTGGCAGTCCGTCGGTCGGTGGCGTCGTGGGACGGCGTCGAGCTGCTGAAGGCGTTGCTCGCCGGGCCGACGGCGGCGGAAGCGGCGGAGGGCATCACGACCGTGGTGCCGTCCGGCAGCGAGGTGGCGTCGGTGACAGTGGACGGGAGCGAGGCGACCGTCGACATGAACGCAGCGTTCGAGCAGGGCGGCGGCAGCACGCTGATGATGCTGCGCGTGGCGCAGGTGGTGTTCGCCGTCACGCAGTTGCCCGACGTGGACACCGTGCGGTTCCGCATCGACGGCGTGCCGGTGACGTCGATCAGCGGCGAGGGGATCGTGGTGGACGGCGTCGGCCGATCGGACTTCGCCGCGGTGTTGCCGGAGATCTTCGTCGAGTCGCCGCTCGACGGCGACCCGTGGGTGGATCCGATGACGCTGGCGGGCGCGGCCGACACCTTCGAGGCCACCGTCAACTTCGAGGTGCTCGGCGCCGACGGCGCAGTGCTGCAGGAGGGCGTCACCACGGCGAGTTGCGGGTCGGGGTGCCCGGGCGTCTTCGCCGTGCAGTTGGCGCCGTTGCCTGTGGGGGCGGACACGCCGGTCACCATCCGCGTCTTCGACATCAGCGAGGCGGACGGCAGCGTGATCGACCTCGTCGAGCTGCACATCGGCTGACCGTTCGCGGCGCGGGGCCGTGGACGCGAAAGGGGGAGGGCGCCGTGGCGCCCTCCCCCTGCGGATTGTTGGGTTGACCGGTTGGGTCAGGCCGTGACGGTCGCCGGGCGGCGACGGCCGATCACCAGGGCGCCGGCGCCGAGCATCAGCAGACCGCCGCCGAGCATGGCGATGGTGGTGCTGCCCGAGCCCGTGGCGGGCATCTCGGTCGGGGTGTCGGCCGGCGGCAGCAGGACGCCGTCGATGACGTGGATGATGCCGTTGCAGGCCTTGATGTCGGTGGCGGTGACCTTGACGGTGTCGTTCAGCACGACGCTGCCGTCGACGACGGCGATCTTGATGTCCTTGCCGTTGAGGGTGGTGGCCTTGTCGAGCGTGACGACCGTGGCGGCGTCGACCTCACCCGCGACGACGTGGTACGTCAGGACGCTCGTGAGGAGGTCCTTGTCGGCGAGCAGCTGATCGGCCGTCATGCCGAGCGAGCTGAGCGCTGCGGCGAACGCGTCGTTGGTCGGGGCGAAGACGGTGGTCTTCGCGTCGTCGCAGCTGTCGAACGGGCCGACGAGGTCGGCGGCGGTCAGCGCGGCGACGAGCGTCGAGAAGTCGGGGTTGCCCGTCGCGATCTCGGCGATGGTCTGGGTCTCGTCGGCACGAGCGGTGCCGAACGACAGTGCACCGATGGCAACGGTCGCGGCCAGCGTGGCGATCATCTTCTTCACAGTGGTTCCTCCTCAGAACGACCAGCCGGCGCCGGTCAGTGCACGCTCTTCGGAGCCACTCGCCCCACGGATGGGTGATTCAGCACTAAATCTTGAACTCCTCGTCGAAGACCGAGGCGAGCCGCCCGTCGGCACGCAGATCGATCCGTGTACGACGGCGTTCCGCGCGCCGTTCGGCCAGCGACAGCTGCCCGCAATGACACAGCTCGCACGAGCAGATCGGCGGCATGGCGTTCCAGTCGTGCCCCCACTGGCAACGGGTGGTCGGAGGCCAGGTGCGATCGATGAGGCGGGCCGGCAGATCGCAGGGCCCGCCGCGGTGGTCGTGGATGGGGACGCGGAACTCGACGCGAGCCCAGATGGGCACGTGCGCGATGGTGCGTGACACGGTGTCTCCTCGACGACCCCGCACCACCTGCCCCGGTCAGGGCTGTTCGGCGTGGTGCGGGCGGCGTCGGA
Organism: Ilumatobacteraceae bacterium; assembly: GCA_049318165.1. GTDB lineage: Bacteria > Actinomycetota > Acidimicrobiia > Acidimicrobiales > Ilumatobacteraceae > UBA668. Next base: position 252 of record JBMOGW010000156.1, on the reverse strand, counting down.
ACGTCGTCCGGCAGCAATCCATCTGCGCCCATCATGCCGCATCGCGGCGACCGAGGGCGCAGTTCGGCAGTTCTGTCGTCGCGACCTGGCCGCCGCACATCGGATGCTGCGTTGCTCTGGAAGTGGGTGGTGGTCGGGCGCGTTCGGCGCCATTCGTGTCGGTTCCCGTACCCATGGGTGTGAAATGCGACGGATCTGGTGGTGAAACGCGCCCATGGGTACGGAAAGCGACACCCTTCACGGCGACGCTCG
>JBMOGW010000155.1:0-8659 GCA_049318165.1 Ilumatobacteraceae bacterium | reverse complement strand
ATGCCGGCGGCGAAGTCGAGGTACTCCTCGCCCGACGTGGTGGTGACCCAGCACCCCTTGCCGTGCGACACCTGCAGTGGCGTGACCGAGAACCAGACGTTGGACAGGTGGGATGAGGGCTGTGACGACGCTGTCATGCCGTCAGCTTACGACCGCCCGCCAGGGCCGGGAAACGGCCCGGCCCCGGCGGCGCGGCGTGGGTCAGCGGGCGAAGGCAGCAGCGAGGACGTCGGCGTAGGTGTCGGCCAGGTGGAACGTCATCTGCGCGCGCACCTTCTCGGGCACGTCGTCGAGATCGGGCCCGTTGCGCTTCGGCAGCACCACTTCGGTGAGACCGGCGCGGTGCGCTGCGAGCACCTTCTGCTTCACGCCGCCGATCGACAGCACCTTGCCCTGCAGCGTGATCTCGCCGGTCATGCCGACGTTCGGCTTCACCTTCGTGCCGGTGAGCAGGCTGACCAACGCGGTGGTCATCGTGATGCCGGCCGACGGGCCGTCCTTGGGCACGGCACCCGCCGGCACGTGCACGTGCACCCGGCGTGACAGCGCGGCCGGGTCGACACCCAATTCGGCCGCGTGCGAGCGCACGTAGCTGAGGGCGATCTGTGCGCTCTCCTTCATCACGTCGCCCAGCTGACCGGTGAGGGTGAGCGTCGGCTCGCCCTCCTGCGCCAGCGGGAACGCGGTCGTCTCGATGAACAGCACATCGCCACCCATGCCGGTGACGGCGAGGCCGGTGGCGATGCCCGGCACGTCGGTGCGCTCGGGCACCGAGTCGTCCACCTTCGGGCGGCCGAGCCATTCGCGCACGTCGTCGGCGCCGACGGACACCGGCGGCTGCTGCGCCGCAGTGGCCACCTTCGCGGCCACCTTGCGGCTGAGCTTGCCGAGCTCGCGCTCGAGACCACGCACGCCGGCCTCTCGGGTGTAGCCACCGATGACGGCGCGGACCGCGTCGTCGTGCACGGCCACCTCGTCGGCGGTGAGACCGCTGCGCTCGAGCTGGCGAGGCAGCAGGTATCGCTGCGCGATGAACACCTTCTCGTCCTCGGTGTAGCCGTCGAGACGGATCAGCTCCATGCGGTCGAGCAGTGGCGCCGGGATGCTGTCGGCGACGTTGGCGGTGGCGATGAACACCACCTCGCTGAGGTCGAGTTCGACCTCCAGGTAGTGATCGCGGAACGTGTGGTTCTGCGCCGGGTCGAGCACTTCGAGCAGCGCGGCCGTCGGGTCGCCGCTCCAACCGCCGGCGCTGAGCTTGTCGACCTCGTCGAGCAGCACCACCGGATTCATCGAGCCGCTCTCGATGATGGCGCGCACGATGCGACCGGGCTGGCTGCCGACGTACGTACGCCGATGGCCGCGGATCTCGGCCTCGTCGCGCACGCCGCCGAGTGCGACCCGCACGAAGTTGCGGCCCATCGCACGGGCGACCGACTCGCCGAGGCTGGTCTTGCCCACGCCAGGCGGCCCGACGAGCGTCATCACCGAACCGGCACCGCGCCGGCCCGACGCCACGCTGTCGTCGACACCGCGATCGGCCTTCAGTTTCTTCACCGCGAGGAACTCGACGATTCGGTCCTTCACGTCCTCGAGGCCGTAGTGGTCGGCGTCGAGCTGTGTCCTGGCCGCGCCGAGGTCGAGACGGTCGTCGGTACGCGTGCGCCACGGGATCTCGAGCACGCGGTCCAGCCAGGTGCGCACCCACGAGTGCTCGGGCGACTGGCTGCTCATCCGCTCGAGGCGGTCGATCTCCTTGTCGACGAACTCGCGAGTCTTCTCCGGCAGCTGCAGGTCGGCGACCTTGGTGCGGTACTCGCCGACCACGTCGTCGTCGCCCTCGCCCAGCTCCTTCTTGATGGCGGCCAGCTGCTGACGCAGCAGGAACTCGCGCTGCTGCTTGTCGACGCCCTCGGTGACGTCGGCGCGGATCTTCGAGGTCACCTGCAGCTCGGCAAGGTGGTCCTTCGCCCAGCCGGTGACCAACTGCACGCGGTCGTGCACGTCGACGGCGCGCAGGACCTGGGTGCGCTGGGGCTCGCCCACCTCGGCCCACGCCGTGACTGCGTCGGCGATGGCGCCCGGTTCGGCGACGGTGCGCAGGATCTCCGGAAGGCGGCGACTGCCTCGCAACTTCGCCACCTCCTCCAGCACCACGCGCAGCTCGCGGGTGGCGGCCTCCACCCGGGGCGTGACCCGCGGGTCGGTGAGCAGCTCGACCTCGGCGTGCGCCGCGCCGCGCTCGGCGGTGTGCGTGGCGAGGATGCGGCCGCGCTGTTCGGCCTGGATGATGGCGGCCTGCTCGCCCGTGGGGAGCATGGCGGTGTTGGGCACCCGGGCGACGACGCCGAGGTCGTCGACGCCGGGGCCGGTGAGCAGCACCCGACCATCGGCGGCGCCGGCGGCCTGGACGGCGAGGCGGACGGTGTCGTCGGCCATCGTGATGGTGACCACCGAGCCCGGGAGGACGACGGCGGGGAGGGGGAGCACCGGAAGCGTGACGGTGGCGGCTGACGCCGTCGAGTCGGTGGTGTTCCGGGGATCGAGGGAGGCGGTGTCGGACATGTGGGCACCATAGCGGCAGAAAACTTGATCACAACCCGCTCAACTTCTGTGAGTCCACCATCCCTCGGCAACGCGCTGTTACGGTCGTCCAAACGGTCGGGACGTGACGACGCCCAGCCCTGTTCCTTGGAGATTCCCGATGCGGATCCAGCGTGTTGCCCTTCTTGCCGTTGCCGTCCTGGCGTTCGGTGCGGGTTCGCTCGGCGTGGGTGCCGGGTCGGTGAGCGCCGGCCAGGCGTCCGGCCTCGACGGCGTGCTCGACTGCGACCCGAACACCGGCGAGCAGATCGTCACCTGGACCTTCCAGAACTTCACGCAGGCCGACGCCGACATCAACTCGGTCTCGCTCGACACGAGCGGCCTCACGGCCGGCTCGGTGACGCCCACCGTCACCATGGCACCGGACCCGACGCCCACCCTCGACTCGTCGACGGGCGCCAGCACCGCCAGCATCGATGCCGCGGGCACGCTGACGCTCACCGTCCAGTGGTACAACGCGACGGCAGACCAGTTCATCACCAGCATCGCTTCGGTCACCCTGCTCGCCCAGTGCACCGTCGACACCACCACGACCGTCGTCGACACGACCGTGGTCGACACGACCGTGGTCGACACGACCGTCGTCGACTCCACCGCGACGACCGCGATCCTCGGCTCCGGCGGTCAGGGCAACATCCCGACGACCGGCAGCGACCCGACGATCGCATGGCTGGGCCTCGCGTTCGTCACCGCCGGCGTCGCCCTGCTGGCGGTTCGCCGTCGCTCGCTGCGCAACTCCTGAGCGAACCGTTCAGGCGGTCAGCTCGGCCGCCTTGGCGAGGGCTTCGTCCCAGCTCGCGCCGGCGTCCACCAACGCACGGAACGGCATCACCTTCTTCGGCATGCTGACACCCAGCACGCCGCGCAGGCGACCCTCCCAGCCATAGAGCGCGGCGAACGCACCGTCGGTGCTGCCGGCGAACACGTGCACGTCGTCGCCGCCGTGGGCGCGGCCGATGAACTGGATGCGGCTGTCGAACTGGTCGCTCCAGAAGAACGGCACCGACCGGTGCGGTTCGGGCTGCTGCCCGCGGCTGACCGCCAGCAGGTTGCGCGCCGCGGCCGCGCCCTGCTCGGTGGCGTTGGTCCAGTGCTCGACACGCATCTCGCAGTCGTCCTGGCCGGCGAACACCGGGTTCGGCCAGCGCACACAGTCGCCTGCCGCGTACACGCCGTCCACGCCGGTCCACAGGGTCGCGTCGCACACGATGCCGTCGCGCAGTGCGAGCGGTGAGTCCTCCAACCACTCGGTGGCCGGCGAGACACCCACGCCCACCACGACGGCATCGGCGGGCACCACCTCGCCGTCGGCCAGGCGCACAGCGGTGACGCGACCATCGTCGCCCTCGATGGCCGACACCTGCACGCCGCAGCGCACGTCGACGCCATTGCGGCCGTGCACCGACGCGACCGCCAGGCCCATCTCCACGCCGAGGCCACGGACCAGCGGGGCAGGCGCCCCCTCCAGCACCGTCACCGTGCAACCGCGCTGGCGTGCGGTGGCGGCGACCTCCAGGCCGATGAAGCCCGCACCGATCACCACCAGCCGGGCGTCACCGCCGGCAATGCGCTCGCGCAGCGCGAGGGAGTCGGCGATCGTGCGCATCTCCATCACGCCGTCCAGACGCGGCTGGCCTGGCAGGCGGCGCGGGGCGGCGCCGGTGGCGATCACCAGCCCGTCGTACGCCAACTCGGAGCCGTCGTCGAGTGCGACCACGCGCCGATCCGTGTGCAGCGCCGTGGCCCGCGTGCCGAGGCGAAGGTCGAGCGCGAGCGACTCGAAGTCCTCCTGCTTGCGCAAACGGATGCGATCGGGCTCCCACTCGCCGGCGAGCAGCTTCTTCGACAGCGGCGGCCGGTCGTAGGGGATCTCCTGCTCCGCGCCGACCAGCGTGATGCGACCGTGGAACTCCTCCTGGCGCAGGGCTTCGCAGGCGCGCAACCCGGCGAGCGACGCACCGACGACGACGACGTGTTCCACGGTCATCCCCGGCACCCGTCGTTCGCCACCGTGCAGTGGTTGTCCTCCACGGGGTCGCCGTTCACCAACGCCGTCACCCAGTCCAACAGCGACACGCCGTTCTGCGTCTCGGTGTAGAAGCCGGGTGACCCGATGACGGTGTGACGGTCGCTCGGGCTGATGTAGCTCTTCAGGTCGACGCCGGCTGTTTCGATCTGCTGCTCGTTCTTGTCGATCAGCTCCACCAGGTTGTCGGCCGAGATGCCGGCGAGGCCGGAGAAGAAGGCCTGCGTTTGGTCGTACGCATAGTCGTGCCGGGCGAACACGATGTCGGGTGCGTGCTTCGCGGACTGGACGAACAGCCCCGGGAAGCTGCGCGTCTCGGCGGTGAGCCCCTCGTTCTCCGGCCAGTCGGGGATGGCGTTGACGGTGCCCCACGCACCGCCGATGACGGCGTTGATACCGGGGATGTCCGGGTAGGCACCGGAGCCATCGGCGAGCACGGTGATGCGGGCATCCGGGAACAGGTCCGCGGCCATACCGGCGTAGAGGGGTGACGGCACCGAGCCGGCGCTCTCGCCCGTCACCACCAACTGGTCGGCGTCGGGGAACGTCTCGGCGAGCGTTGCGAGCGCCGCGCTGCCATTGACGAAGCCCTTGTGCTGAATGACCAGGCCGTTGCCGTAGTCGTGCGCGGCGTTGCCGATGTGCACGTCGCCGGTGCAGTAGGGCACGTAGACGATGCTCCAGCCGAGGAACGGGTTCTCCGGTTTCGTCTGGTCGAAGATGCCGTCGGCGCGCCCGGTGGGGTCGCCGATCGTGCGCTTGAAGCTCTGGCTCTCCGGCCCGCAGGTGGACGGGTCGAAGCAGGCGCCGCCGCCCTCGAAGAAGAACATCACCTTGTTCGGGTCGCCGTGCTTGACGAAGTAGCGGAACTCGCTGCCGTCGAAGCACATGCAGTCGGCCGGGGCGGTGACCGTCTCCCACGTGCCGGACGGCGTGGTGGTCTCGGGTGCGGTGGTCTCGGCGGCGGTCGTCTCGGGCGCGCTGGACTCCGGTGCGCTCGATGGTGCCGCCGTCGTCTCGACCTGCGGGGCCGTCGTGGCTGGGTCGGCTGCCCCGTCGGACGAACACCCCGCCAGCCCGACGAACGTCGCGGCCAGCACCAACACGGCTCCCCATCTGCGCATCGGCGAAGCGTACCGCCGGCACCATGCCGGGCTCCGATTGCGGTACGACGGTGAAGGGGTACGGTGGCGACGTGAACTGGGAGCAACTGGTGCAAGGTGTGGAGCTGCCGTTCCACCCGGATCTGAAGGTGCCGGCACTCACCGAGGTGCGCCTGCCGGTACCGCAGCCCGAGCCCGTCGGCGACGTGTCCACACGAGCCCACGAGCAGGTGATGGCCCGCCTCGCCGACGACGTGCTGCCGGGCATGACGGTGGCCGTGGGTGGTGGCAGCCGCGGCCTCACCGACCGCGTCGATCTGCTGCGCGGTGTCATCAGCGGCCTGCGCGCACTGGGCGCCGAGCCGTTCGTCGTGCCGGCAATGGGCAGCCACGGTGGCGCCACGGCCGAAGGGCAACGGGCGATGCTCGAGTCACTCGGGATGACCGAGGACGCCATCGGCGCGGAGATCCGGGCGACGATGGAGACCGTCGAAGTCGCGCGCACGTCATCCGGGATGCCGCTGTACCTCGACCGCCACGCGGCCGGCGCCGACCGGATCTTCCCTGTCAACCGCATCAAGCCGCACACCTGCTTCAAGGGCCCGATCGAGAGCGGCTGCACGAAGATGGCCGTCGTCGGATTCGGCAAGCAGCCAGGTGCCGCGCAGATCCACGCGTGCGGCCCGGTGGAGATGCGCAACCGCATCCTCGACGGCATCCAGGCGCTGAAGGACTCGGGCCGCATCCTGGGTGGTGTCGGCTCCATCGAGTCGGCGAGCGGCGAGGTGGTGCGCGTCGAGGCACTGCGCGCACACGACGTCGGCGGCGACCTCGAGCGCGAACTCACCGACTACTCGCGCGAGCTGGTGCCCGCGCTGCCATTCCCCCAGATCGACGTGTTGATCGTGGACAAGGGTGGCAAGGACATCAGCGGCACGACGATGGACCCCAACGTCACCGGCCGGTTCTGGGTGCACGGCCTGGCCGACTTGGCCGAGCCCGATGTGAGCACCATCGTGCTGCTGTCCATCACGCCGGTCTCCGGCGGCAACGTGCTGGGCGTGGGCTTCGCCGACTTCATCCCGTCGTCGCTCGCCGTGCAGATCGACTGGAAGAAGACGTACATCAACTGCTTCACGGCCGGCATCGCGGGCGTGCGCCGCAGCCGGATGCCGATGGTGCTGCCGTCGGAGGACGACTGCATCAAGGCCGCGCTGTCGATGTGCGGCCGGGCGTTCGACCAGCCCAAGCGTGTGGTGCGCATCGAGAGCACGCTGCATCTCACCCGCTGCTGGGTGAGCGACGCCCTGCTGGGCGAGCTGCCTGCCGGCGCGTCGATCGTGGAGTGACCCGATGACCAAAAGGGCCGGGGCGCCGGACACCGGATTGATCGACGCGCTGCGCGCCGCAGTCGGCGACGACCACGTGTTGGTCGACGCCGACCTGCGCGCCGGTTACGAGACCGACTGGCTGAACAAGTACCACGGCGCGGCTGCGTGCGTGGTCCGACCGGGCACGGTGGACGAGGTCGCCGCGGTGGTGCGCGCGTGTGCCGATGCCGGCGTGGCCATGGTGCCGCAGGGCGGCAACACCGGTCTCGTCGGCGGCAGCGTGCCGCGCAATGGCGAGGTGGTGATGAGCACGCGCCGGCTGACCCGGCTCGACGCGGTGGACGTGGAGGCGATGCAGGTGACCGCCGGCGCCGGTGTGACCATCGCCGAGCTGCAGCAGCACGCCCGCGCAGCAGGCGTGGACTTCGCCGTCGACTGGGGCGCTCGAGAGTCCGCCACCGTCGGCGGCGGTGTGTCGACCAACGCCGGCGGCTCACGCGTGGTGCGGTTCGGCACCATGCGCGCACAGGTGATGGGTGTGCAGGTGGTGCTGGCCGACGGCTCGGTGATCGACCACTTGCAGGGCCTTCCGAAGGAGACCGCCGGCATGTTCCTACCGGGCATGTTCGTCGGCAGCGAGGGCACGCTCGGCATCGTCACCGCAGCGCGGTTGAAGGTGGTGCCGTGGTACCGCCAGACGGCCGCAGCGTTGATCGCCTGTGATTCGCTCGCCGACGCCGTGGGGCTGTTGCCCCTGCTGCGGACGTTGCCGTCGCTCGACGCGGTCGAGCTGCTGTTGCCCGAGGCGCTGCACGTTGCGTGCGAGCACCTCGGCATCCCGGCGCCGCTGCCGGCCGACTTCGCGGCCGCGTTCGTGATGGTCGACTGCGCCGCCGACAGCGACCCGTCGCTCGACCTCGCCCGTCTGGTGGGCGACCGCAAGGGTGTGATGGCGCTCGGGCCGCAGCGCGACCAGCTGTACCGCATCCGCGACCACGTCACCATCGCCATCGGCGCGAAGGGCGTGCCCGTGAAGCTCGACGTCGCCGTGCCGGTGCACCGCCTGGACGAACTGGTCGCCCGCGTCCGCGACGTGGTCGCCGACATCGAGGGCGCCGAGCTGGTGGTGTTCGGTCACCTGGCCGAAGGCAACCTGCACGTCAACGTGCTGGGCGCCACGGGTCAGGCAGCCGACGTCACCGAGTCGGTGCTGTCGATCGCGATCCAGCTGGGCGGCACCATCAGCGCCGAGCACGGCATCGGCGTGGCGAAGGCGGCGTGGCTCGAGCGACTGAAGGGCCCGGCCGCGGTGGCCGCGTTGCGTGCCGTCAAGCGCGCACTCGACCCTCAGGGCATCCTCAACCCCGGCGTGCTGCTCGACGTGCAGCTCGACTGACCTTCCCGCCGAACTTAAGTTCTGCAGGCGATCAGTGCTCTCCCGCCGAACTTAAGTTCTGCGGGCCTCGGGTCAGCGGCGGGATTCGGCGGCGTCGAGTTGGGCGCGGGTGAGCAGGGCGTGCATCTGCAGGCCCTCGGCCGCCAGCGCGGCGCCGTGGTCGGGGCTGCGGTCGATGACGCACAGCACGTGCTCGACG
>JBMOGW010000154.1:0-8742 GCA_049318165.1 Ilumatobacteraceae bacterium | reverse complement strand
ATGGGCACCAACAGACTGCCGCGCCACAGGCGGAGCCAGCAGAACGCAACGCCCGCACCGCCGGTCGCCACCACCGTGCCGACGACTGCGGCGAGTCGTGCGTTGCTGGGGCCCTGCGAGGTGTTCCATGCGGTGGCGACGTGCCACACCCCGAACGCGGCCGAGCTGACGAGCACGGCACGCCACGTGGTGGTGACCCGCCTGCACAGCGCCAGCAGCAGACCGCGGAACGCGAGTTCCTCCATCAGCACGGTGCCGATGGGAATGACGACGAGCACGCGCACCAGCATCGAGCCGAGCGACACCGCCACCCGGTCGTCGCCCACGCCGGCGCCGAACGCGCCGCCGGCCACGACGGCACCCAGCAGGAGGAGCACGAGGAGGGCGTCGCGGGCGCCTGTCGCCCAGGTGTGGCGAGCGAGTCCGAGTTCCTCGAGCGACACATGGTGCCGCCGTGCGAGCAGGCACAGGCCGACGATGACGGCACAGTGGAACGCGAAGTGTGTGTCACTCGGCAGCACTGCCGAGCGGATGATCACCACCGCGGCGAGCGCGGCGATCGTGGTGACGACGGGGCGCCAGGTGGCGTTGGCGCTCAGCGCTGTTGCTCCACGAAGTCCTGCAACCGAAGGGTGTCATCATCGGTCCAGCCCTCGGGCGACGAGACGGCGGCCCAGCCGGCGACGTACGAGATGCTGTAGTCGTGGCCGTAACCGGGTGCTGCACCGAACCCGGCCGACAGGTCGGCCACGCCCTGCGCCCAGGTGACGAACGGGAACCAGTGCGCCCGGTCCGGCACGTCGTAGCCGGTCGGGTCCTGGATCCACTCCGGCTCCGCCCACAGTGTCTCCCAGCTCCAGAACGTCACCGGGTCGGACGGGTGCTGGATGTAGAGGATGCGCGGCGCCGCCCAGTCCGGGTCGGACGGCACCATCTCGTTGTTGCGGTTGGCGAACCGCACCTGCTCGCCCTCGCGATAGATCGGTCGCCACGCCGTGCTGCCGTCGTCGCGATCGGCCACCAGTTGCCGCCAGATCGCGTTCGTGTTGGTCGGCCCGACGAACAACGCGCCGTCGGTCCGTCCCACCATGTTGGCCACCGACGTGCGGGCGTCACGTCCGGAGAAGGCGCCTTCGCCGCCGAGGGACCCGAGGCTCAATCCGAACACCAGGACCTTCGGGCGTTCGCTCTCGGGCATCGACTGCACTTTTGCCGACACCGCGTTGAACAGCTCGCTGCCCGCCGTCTGTGCGACCTCTGCGTCGACGAGGAAGGAGATCCAGCTCGGCAGATACGAGTACTGGATGGCCACCATCGCGGTGTCGCCGCCGTACATCAGCTCGACGGCTCGGGCTGCGTCCGGGTCCACCCATCCGGTTCCGGTGACGGTGGTGACGATCACCGCGGCCCGGTCGAAGCCGCCGGCACGATCGAGGTCCTTCACCGCGAGTGCGGCGCGGGCTTCGGCGTCGTCCGCCGACTGCAGGCCGGCGTAGATGCGGACCGGCGTGAGGACGTCCCGGCCCTTCGTCGACTCGGCGCCGTCGCCGAAGGCCCGCAGGTCGTCCTGCGAGGTCGCACCGGCCACGAACGATCGCCCCTGGCTACCGAGCGTGTCCCACGGGATCAACGAGTCGGGGCTGCCCGACGACGTGGGCGACGTGGGCTGCACCACACCGTCCGGCGTGCCGTTGTCCACCTCGCCGAACTGGTTGCGCGCCCAGCCGTCGAAGCCCTCGAACGCGTTGCTGAACACCCAGCGCCCCACGAGGATGACGACGATGATCGTCACCCACGTTGCTGCCCGACGGGGCAGATGACGGCTGATCCACCGGTCCAGTGCACGGATGCCACGCCAGACGACTCGGCCGACGATCACCAGGAACGCGGTCAGCAACAGCGTGACCGCGACGAGGGGGAGCAGATCGGCGTGGCCGATGTGCGGCGTGCTCATCAGATCGCGGTGGTCGTTCTGCCACGGCACCCACACCAGCAGGCCGGCGATCACCACCACCACCGCCGCAGCACCGAGGACGCCCCAAGCGACGCGACGCACCTTCGGCGACACCGGTCGTCCGAACCGGGCGAGCACGTGGTGCACGCACCAACTGATGAAGGTGCCGATGACGAGTGCTGCGCCGATGCACACCGCGCTGATCGCGGCTTGGGCGATCGCGGTGCGCGGCATCAGCGTGGGCGACAGCGACTCCCACCAGAACAGCAGGGCCACCGCGAGGCCGCCGAACGTGGGTCGGCGAAACAGCGACGTGCGCCAGCTCGGTCGGTCGGGCGCAACAGGGCCGTCGGCTGCGGGCTCGGCGACGGTGGGTGCGTCGGTGCCGGGCGCATCGACCTCGGTGGCGGTGGCATTCATGGCCAGGACGCTAGTGGAACCGCTTCATCCGGCCACCTGAGTCGGCGATGGCCGTCCGAGTTTCTGGTGAGGTTCGCTCCCGACGGGCACCCCGGGCGTCAGCAGATTCCTGCCTGGGTGGCCCCGTATGTCGCTTCGGCAACCGTGAACTTGTCGGCGTACTCGGAGGACAACTGATCGATCAAACCCTGGCAGGAGAAACCGGAGAGTTCCAGGTACGACTGTGCGGACCGGACAGCCTGTTCGTTCCAGTCCGCTCCCAGCAGATCGACCGCAATGGTCGCGTCTTCGACGGGAAACTGATCCGCGTACTGCGACGACAACTGGTCGATGAGTCCCTGGCGGGAGAAGCCGGAGAACTCGAGGTATGACTGTGCGGCACGCAATGCGTTTCGCTGGGACGGGGTGAGTGCCGCCAGTGGATCCGGCTGCGTGGTCGGCGGGACGGTTTGCGTCGTCGGGGGCGCGGTCGTCGGGGGGACTGTCGCGGTCGCCGGCGCTGTCGTGGCTGGTGTCGCCGCCGTGCTCGCGGTGTTCGCTGCTTGGGATGTCGAGGGTGTTTCGGCGGTGGTCTCCGACGTCGACACGCTGGCGGTGTCGTCCTTCTTGCCACCCCCGGCGATTGCACTGATCATTCCGATCAGAAGAATGACTGCCGCTGCGATGAACCACCAACGCTTGTACACCGGTCGCTTCGTTGGAGCGGTTGCCGTCGCCGCGGTGACCACGGTTGTGGTCGGCGTCGGCATTGTCGGGTTGAGAGACGGCGGAGGAAGGGGCGTTCGGGCGCTGGGGTGCGCCTCGGGCGGATACCACTTCCCATCCGATGCCTGCCACCAACCGGGACCCTGACTTGCCTCGCTCATCGTGCTACTCCTCCGCCGTGATGGCGTCATGGTAGGCACATCGAAGGTCACCAACTTCAGTCGGATAGTCGTGAATTGCCGCGGTGCATCGACTGGGTCAACGTCGAGGCTCGAGGTGATCGATCGTCCGGGTCGCTGTGTCACGCTCACCGGCCCCTTCTGGGCTCAGCAGCGTCAGAGGATCGGGGTGGCCGCGGCGCTGGCCGTCACGAGGGCGTCGAACCGCGGGATGGCGACCGCTCGCAGGTGCGCGCCCCGATCGCCGGCGTGGATCGAGTCGCCCCAGATGGCCCGGCCGGCCATGAACCCTGAACACCCGTTGGCACAGGCCACCTCCGTCTGGTGCAGGAAGGTGTCGAACGGTGCGCCCCACGAGAGGACAGCCCACGGAACATCGGTCACCTCGCCGATCCGCTGACATGCCGACGCCCACCGGTCGGGATGCGCATGGTCCGACGGAAACGGCAGCTTCAGCACGTCCGGGCCGAACCCGCCGAGCCGCTCGGCCGACACGAGCACGGTGCGTTCGCGGTCCTCCACGTCCGTGACGTCGTACGGAACGGGTTCCACGAAGATCGGCAGGCCGACTGCGGCGCATCCGTCGATGACGCCGCGCACGAGCCGGTCCTGCGCATCGGTCACCGCACCTCGATCAGGACGGTAGAGCACCAACAACTTCGCAGCGCTCGCTCCGACCGTCCGAGCACGCGCCGGGTCCCATCCGTCGAGCAGCTGGTTGGTGACCGCATCGGTGCCGAGGTAGCCCTGTGCCTCCAGCGCGCACAACGAGCCGACCCCCGGAGGCAGCAACCCGGCGACGAGGATCTGGTCGATCGACGTCTCGGGATCGAGCATCACGGCGGACGGCCGAGCACCGAACGCGTCGATCACGTCGAGCTTGAACCTGACGAGGTCGTCGAGCGCGACGCGTTCGGGATGTGCCGCGTCGAACTCGGCGCGCAACGAGTCGCGATGGTCGAGCGCGAGGATGGCGAATCGGCCACCTCGGTCGAGCAGCGGTGCCAGGGCGGAACGGTCGATCATCGGGCGGCGCGCCTCACGCTGTCACTTTGGGCAGATCCCAACCGTTCGCGTCCCAGTCCGATTCGATCCACGTGTAGTCGGCATGGAAGCACGGCGGCGTCGAGCGGGCCTCGTCCTCGAGCTCGCCTGCGAGGTAGTTGAGGAAATACATGTGCGACCCTGGTGATCCGACGCTGCAATGGAACCCCTTCGGGACCGTGACCAGGCCGCCGTCCTGCGCGACGAAGGTCTCGTCGAACGGCTCGTCCTCGCGCCAGTTGCGGTGCAGGCAGAACCCGTTGGCCGGGTCGGTGCGGAAGTAGTAGGTCTCCTCGAGGTACGGCGAGCCGCCGTACCCGTCGTGACAGTGCGGCGGCCACCCCGACCACGACCCGCGAGGCACGTACACCTCGAACAGGATGAGGCGTTCCGCCGGCATCGGTGCGTTCAGCACGTGGACCACCTGGCGCCGCGCCGCACCGCCGCCGCGGATCTCGGTGCGCATCTCGCCTGGCGTGAACACGCGCACGTCGTACCGGCCGACGGCGGGGGCCGATCCCACCGCACACTCGCCGCTGCCCTCGATGGTCACCGAGGCGCCGGGGGGTGCGTAGAGCACATGCGGCATCTGGTCGAACACCGATGACCGGCTGAGCTCGACGTCGCGGCCGTCGACGGATGCCGTGATCGACCCGCTGAGCGGCACGATGGCCAGTTCCTGATCGGCGAGCCCGACCGACGTCGGTGTCGCCGGGCGGTGCACGGCGAACGACAGGAACCGCCAGCCGGCGCTGGCCGGCGTGACGGCGACGTTCGGTCGATCTGACGTGTTCATGGTCGGTCTCCCTCGACACGTGTGGGTGGTACGCCCGTGGCGAGCATCATGTCGATCTCGTCGCTCGTCGGCATGTCGTCGCTGCACAGCAGCCTCGAGGCGACGATCGCCCCGGCGGCGTTGGCGCGGCGCAGCACGTCGGCGAGGGCCGCGCCCGGCGTCGCGCCACGAACCAGACCGTCGATCAGGCTGCCCCCGAACGCATCACCAGCGCCGAGCCCACACACGACGTCGACCGGTGTGGGCGGAACGACCACCGACGTCCCGTCGGCGGTCATCGCCAACACGCCGTCGGGGCCCATCTTGACGATCGCCAACGCCACACCGTGATCGAGCATCCGCCGGCCGGCGGCCTCGGGGTCTGCAGTGCCCACCGTGACCGCGCACTCCTCACGATTGCCGATGGCGACCGTGACATGGTCGAGCAGCGGCCGCACGGCCGCGCCCGCTGCCGCCGGCGAGAGCCAGAACATCGGGCGGTAGTCGATGTCGAGCACCGTGTGAGCCCGACGGCCCCGTTCGCGCAGCATCGCCGTCATCGTCGAGGCCGATGGCTCGAATGCCAGCGCGCCACCCGGGACCCACAGCACCGGCACCGAGCGAACGAGGTCGAGATCGATGTCGTCGAGGGTCAGGAACTCGTCGGGGGCGGAGGGCTTCCGGTAGAACCAGATCGACGGTTCGGTCGGCGGATCGAGCTCGATGAAGACCACCGGTGTGGCGAGCGTCGGGTGTGTGGTGACGCCGGTCGCGTCCACGCCGTGACGTTCGAGTGCCGCACGCGCGTAGCGACCGAGCGGATCGTCGCCCACCTTGGTGATCAGCGCCGCCCGGCGCCCGAGCTTCGCGGCTGCGACGGCGACGTTGGCCGATGTCCCTCCGACGGCCGAGCGGAACATCGACGCGTCGGCCAGCGGACGGCCGACCACATCGGGATAGAGGTCGATGCTGAGGCGCCCGACCACCAGCGCATCCGGGACGTTCACCAGTTCCTCCATCGGTCCGGTCGACCAGCCGCGTGCAGCGGTGCTGTCCACACCCAATGGCGCCCCCGGAAGGATTCGAACCTCCGACACACGGTTCCGGAAACCGTTGCTCTATCCCCTGAGCTACGAGGGCGGGGACCCCGTCACGGGGACGAGGCGGGCGTCACCCTATCGTCCCGAGCGCGTCGGCGGACGTGTCGCCGAGCAGGTAGCGGGGGCCGTCGCCGAGCCGCGCCGCGGCGTCGTCCGGGTTGTACAGCGCGCACCGTTCCAGGCTCAGGCAGCCACACCCGATGCACGAATCCAGGTCGTCCCGCAGCGCCTCGAGCAGGGCGATCTGCTCGTCCAGACGGGACCGCCAGCGTGCCGAGAGCCGGGTCCAGTCGGCGGGCGTGGGGGTGCGGCCGTCGGGGAGGGAGGCCAGCGCGTCGCGGATCTCGTCGAGCGACAGGCCGACCCGCTGTGCCGAGCGGATGAACGCCACGCGACGCAGCACTTCGCGGTGATACCGGCGGCGGTTGCCCTCCACGCGGTCGGCAGGGGCGACCAGGCCGACCTGCTCGTAGAACCGCAACGCGGAGGTCGCCACACCCGCGCGTCGGGCGACCTCCCCGATGGTCAACACGTCGTGCGCGTCCATGAGGTGAGAATACCCCTTGACTTCAAGTGCACTTGAAGTGTGAGGGTGTCGGCATGCACCCCCAACCCCCGCATCCCGACCTGCTGCACCCCGTCGTCCGTCGCGCCGCCGCCACCGTGGCGGTCCCCAAGGACACCGTCGAGAACTCGTTCACGCTGCACGCCCCGCTCGAACTGCTCGGTCGGGTGGGCCTGCTGCCGTTGGTCGCTCCGCAGCGACATGGCGACGCGATCGGGATGATCGAGTGGCTCGCCGACACCTACGAGGCAGCCGGCGATCCGGTGCGGCCGACGGTGCGGCCGTCCACCGACGAGGTCAGCGGGCTCGCCTCCGGCCTGACGAGCGCCGTCGCTGCCGGGGACCTGGTCGGTGTCGATGCGCACGCCGTGGCGCTGCTGTCCCGTGTCTCGGCCGCCGAGGCGGTGGGCATGCTCGGCGATGCCGTGGCGCCCTCACTGGCTGCCGCCGGACACGCACCGATCGGGATGTACCAACTCGGTCGGGTGCGGCCGGGCCTGTCACCTCTCCTGCTGCGCGGCGCACTGCGCAGCATCGCCCGCCGCCCCGAGTGGCGCATCGACTGGCACGCCTCGGACGAGCCACCGACGACGGGTGACCCGAGTCGCCTGTACGACGTGCTGCGCGAGCTGCCCGTATTGGGACGCCCCGGCAGCGACTTCATCTTCCCGTTGATGTCGCAGGTGCAGGGCGACGCGCGGGTGGTGGCCTCGCTCCGCACGCTGCTCGCCGACCGCTTCGACACGGCCGCTGCAGCGCGGACGATCGCGCGGGTGGCGGCATGGAGCATGGTGCACGACGACCCCGAGCAGGCGCCCTACGGCTGGACCCACGCGCTGACGATGCCGCAGGCGGTGATGGGCCTCACCGGTGCCGGCGTGCAGCCACGGACCGCGCTGACGGTCGCCGCCACCTTCGCCGCCGGGTTCCGCACCGCGCATGGCACCGTGCCGCTGCCCGAGCGTCTCGTGCCCGCCGACGTGCCCCGGACCGACGCGTCGTGGACGGACGTGGCGACTGCGGCCGCGTTGCACGAGGACGCGCACCTGGTGAAGTTCACGCTCGCTGCCCACTGGGCGGCCGCGGACGACCCGGCGTTCGCCCACCTGTACCTCGCCGCTGCCGCGCACCTCGTGGAGTGGTGGAAGGCGGACGCGCTGGTGGCGTGAGCCCGCATCGTCAATGGAACAGGGCCGCGCAGAGGGTGACCGGTACGATCGTCTCACCATGGCCGACCCCCTGCACACCGTTGCCGCCCCGCTGCGCGAGGCCTTCGCCCGCGCGACGGGCCTGCCCGCCGACGACATCGACCCGGTGGTCCGCCCGAGCGACCGCGCCGACGCCCAGGCCAACGGTGCCCTTGCGCTGGCCAAGCAGCTGGGCAAGAACCCGCGAGAGGTGGCCGAGGCCGTTGTCGCCACAGGGCTGCTGGCCGACGTGTGCAGCGACGTCGAGGTCGCCGGCCCCGGGTTCATCAACCTGACGTTCACGCCGGCGTTCCTCGCCGAGCAGCTGTCGCTGGCCGGAGCGGACGCCCACCTCGGCGTGCGGCCGGCGGCGCCGGAGATCGCGGTGGTCGACTACTCGGCCCCGAACGTGGCGAAGGAGATGCACGTCGGCCACCTGCGCACGACGCTGATCGGCGACGCGCTGGTGCGGATGCTCGAGTTCGTCGGCCACTCGGTGATCCGTGAGAACCACATCGGTGACTGGGGCACCCCGTTCGGCATGCTCATCGAGCACATGGTCGACCTCGGTGGTGTCGACGCCGAGCTGACGGTCGACCTGTCCGACCCGAGCGCGTTCTACAAGGCGGCACGCGCCAAGTTCGACGCGAGTGACGAGTTCAAGGAACGCGCCCGCAACCGGGTGACGCTGCTGCAGAGCCGTACCGACGCCCCGACGATGGCCATCTGGCAGAAGCTGGTCGACAAGTCGGCCGACTACTTCGACGTGGTCTACGGGCGGCTCGGGGTGCTGCTGCGCCGCGACGACATCGT
>JBMOGW010000153.1:0-8750 GCA_049318165.1 Ilumatobacteraceae bacterium | reverse complement strand
CGCAACAAGGCCGGCGTGCTGGTGAGCCGGATGACCGCCGACATCGAGAGCATGGGCGAGCTGATCCAGTGGGGTCTGCTGCAGTTCGTGGCCGCCGGACTGCTGCTGGTGATGACACTCGTGCTGATGACCGCGATGAGCTGGCAGCTGACGCTGATGGTGGTGCTGTTCGTGGCGCCGGTGCTGGGCATCGCGTCGGTGCGGTTCCAGCGCCAGTCGAACGTCGCCTATCTCGACGTGCGTGAGCGTGTCGGTACCAACCTGTCGAACCTGCAGGAAGGCATCACCGGCGTCCGTGTCATCCAGGCCTACGGCCGCGAGGCCGAGCAGACCCGCCGCTTCGTCGCCACGAACCGGGCGCTGTACCGCTCGCATCTGCACAGCGTGCGTATCAGCACCTGGTACTTCGGTCTGGTCGAGTGGGCGGGCATCACGTCGATCGCGCTCGTGGTCGGTGTGGGTGGATTCCTGGTGCACAACGGTTCGGTGAGGTTCGGCACGGTGGCGGCGTTCGTGCTGTTGCTGGCCAACCTGTTCGACCCGGTGCAGCAACTGTCGCAGCTGTACAACACGGTGCAGAGTGCGGCCGCGTCGTTGCACAAGCTGTACGGCCTGATGGATGCCGAGCCCGACGTGGCCGAGCACCCGCGGCCCGTGCCGCTGCCCGAGGTGGGCGAGCTGACGGCCCACCACATCACCTTCGCCTACGACGGCAGCGAGCGTCCGGCGCTGCACGACGTGACCATCAGCGTCGCACCGGGTGAGCGGCTCGCACTGGTCGGCCCGACGGGCGCCGGCAAGAGCACGTTGGCCAAGCTGCTGTCGCGCCTGTACGACCCGACTGCAGGCCACGTGACCTACGGCGACGTCGACGTGCGCCTGGTGTCACTGGCGTCGCTGCGCGAGCGCGTGGTGGTGGTGCCGCAGGAGGGCTTCCTGTTCGGTGGCACCATCCGCGACAACATCCGGATCGCCCGGCCCGGCGCCACCGACGACGACGTCGCCGAGTCGTTGCGAGCCATCGGCGTGCTCGAACGGTTCGAGGAGTTCCCCGAAGGGCTCGACACCGAGGTGCGCGAACGTGGGTCGCGGCTCTCCGCTGGCGAGCGGCAACTGGTGTCGCTGGCCCGCGCGGCGCTCGTCGATCCGGCGGTGCTGGTGCTCGACGAGGCGACCAGCAACCTCGACCCCGGCACCGAGGCGATCGTCGAGCGCGCGCTCGAGCGGCTGATGCAGGGTCGATCGGTGATCGTGGTGGCCCACCGCCTCAGCACCGTGCGCCGCGCCGACCGCATCGCGGTGATCGACCATGCGCGGCTGGTGGAACTCGGCACGCACGACGAACTGGTGGCGCACGGCGGTCGCTATGCGGCGCTCGCCGATGCGTGGGCACGCTCGCAGCCGTCGATCGACCCGAACGCCGGGCGTTGAGCGACCGGGCAGTTGCGTCGCCCGGCCGAACTCAGGCCTTGTCGAAGATGAGGACGAACTCCAGCAGCCCGTTGTCCTCGGTGGTGATGGTGGCGAACGACGGGTTCGGGATGCCGTAGTCGGCGAACACGATCGGGATCTGCCCGAGCACGCCGACGCGGCCGTTCTGGAACGTCGCCTGCAGGTCGAACGTGACCGACTTCGTGGTGCCACGCAACGTCAGGTCGCCCGTGGCCTTGGCGGTGATCGTCTGGCCGTCGGCCGGCACGCTGCCGAAGTCGATCGGTGAGGTGAGCACGAACGTGGACGTCGGGAACTGGTCGACGGTCATGATGCGCGTGTTGAACTGGTTGTCACGCCGGCTCTCGTCGCTCTTGAACGTGGTCATGTCGACCGTCCAGCTGCCCTCGGTGGCCTTGGTGCCGGCGATGACGAACGACCCGGTGACGGCGTTGGTGCGGCCGTTGGCGGTGGTGTCGAAGCCGTTGATCGACTCCTTCACGCGGTAGCCGACCTCGCTGTCAGCAGCCAGGTTCCAGGTGCCGTCCACACCCGCAGCGGCCGTCGTGGTGGGCGCGTCGGTGGCGCCGGTGGTGCTCTGCGGCGTCGAGGCATCCGTGCCGGGCACCGTGGTTTCCGCCGCGACAGTCGTCGTGGTCTGGTTCAGCTTGTCGATCACGTCGGTCTGCCCGAACGCCGGATCGGCCTGATTGAAGAGCTTCGCGTAGATGAACGACCCGCCCACCACCAGCACGGCCAGCGCGACCACACCGATGACGATCTTCTTCCAATGACGTTGCAGCATCCCGTGTGACTCCCGTGATCGTTAGGGGGTGGCGAATCGATCCTTGCACTTTCAACCAAAGAACGCACGTCGGGCCGAATCGGTTCACGGCCCGAGTGAGATCGCGGCCAGACTGTGCGCCATGACCGCGACCGCTGCACTCGCCCGCACCTACCCCCGCACCGCCAACGCCGTCGGCGTGCCGGTGGCCACCACCGGCCCCGTCGCCCGCTCGCTCGGCCTCAGCCGCGCCGCACTCGCTGCCCACGGCTTCGAGGGCAAGGCCGGCCAGGTGCTGGTGGTGCCGTCGGCCACGGGGCCGACGCAGATCGCCGTCGGGGTGGGCGCGCCCGGCTCGCTGACCCCGCAGGTGCTGCGCAACGCCGCCGCCGCTCTGGTGCGCGCCGCATCGAAGCACGCCGTGGTGGCCACCAGCCTGGCCGATCTCGACGGTGTCGAGCCCGCTGCCGCGGCGCAGGCCGTCGTCGAAGGTGGCCTCCTCGCCGCCTACCGCTACGCCGGCATCAAGCAGCAGCCGAACACCACGGCGTTGCGAGAGCTGGTGCTCGTCGTCGGTGAGCCGCGCGCCAAGCGGGCTGCCGCCGGCCTCGACCGTGGCACCGTGACGTCGAACGCGGCGATCCTCGCCCGCGACCTGGCCAACACTCCGCCGACCCACATGAACGCCCGCCACATCGCCGACAAGGCCGTCGAGCTCGGCGCGGCGAACGGCCTCACCGTCGAGGTGTTCAACCGTGACCAGCTGGAGGCGATGGGCTGCGGTGGCATGCTCGGCGTGAACCGCGGCAGCACCGAGCCGCCGCGCCTGGTGCGCATCACCTACACGCCGCGCAACCCGGTGGGTCACCTGGCGCTCGTCGGCAAGGGCGTGATGTTCGACAGCGGCGGGCTGAGCCTGAAGCCGACCGACGGTCAGATCAGCATGAAGATGGACATGTCGGGAGCGGCCGCCGTGCTGGGCGCGATGACCGCGCTGAAGGCGCTGCGCTGCCGCTCGAAGGTGACCGGCTACCTGATGTGCACCGACAACATGGTGTCGGGCACGTCGGTGAAGATGGGCGACGTCCTCACCTTCCGCAACGGCAAGACCGCCGAGATCCACAACACCGACGCCGAGGGTCGCCTGGTGCTGGCCGACGGCCTGTCGCTCGCCGTGGAAGAGAAGCCCGACGCGGTCGTCGACATCGCCACGCTCACCGGTGCGTGCATGGTGGCGCTCGGCCTGCGCATGGCCGGCGTGTTCGCCAACGACGACGCCCTGTACCGCCGGGTGGAGGCCGCGTCGGCGTCGACCGACGAGCCGACCTGGCGCCTGCCGCTCGAGCCGTCGTACCGCCGCCTGATCGACAGCAACGTCGCCGACTTCAAGAACGTGGGCGGGCCGTACGGTGGCTCGATCGTCGCGGCCCTGTTCTTGCAGGAGTTCGTCGGCGACACGCCGTGGGCGCACATCGACATGGCCGGCCCGATGGCGGTCGACGGTGACGACCTGTGGCGTTCGCGTGGCGCCACCGGCTACGGCACCCGCCTGCTGATCGACCTGGCGCTGCAGTTCGGCAGCTGACCCGCCCGGGTCAGGCCGCCGCCCGCGCCGCCACGATGGTGGCCGCCACCGGCGGCACGCCGACCGCGAGCAACTGGCGTTCCAGCGAGTCCGGTTCGTCGCCCACGTCCAGCATCACTCGTGCGAGCGCCGTCGCTCGTTCGAGATCCTCGAGGACTGCCGTGCGAGCGGTCCAGTCGCGGTGTTGACGCTGCAACTCGTCCGGCATGCGCGCCAGGTGGCGGGCTGCCACGATCGGTAGCCGCCGACGCACGGCCAGCCCGTCGGGGATCGGCTGGCACACGCCGAACAGCACGCACCGCTGCAGGGCGCGCACGAACGTGCTCGACGTGGCCGACGAGTACGACAGCCCGAGGGCGTTGGCGGTCTCACCGAGGTCGAGCTCGTAGCCGAGGGGGTAGCGGTCCAGGCCGGCCACCAGGCGGCGGAGTGCCCACGTGGCGCTGGGGCCGAGCACGTTGAGCCAGAAGAACTCGACATAGGTGCTGCGCACGTCGTGGCCGGCGGCGTCGACCACCGGGTCGTGCCAGGGCACCACCATCAGGGTCGGTTCGGTGGGTGTGAAGTCGGCGGGCATGGGCGAACTCCGTTCCGAGGTTCGTTGCGGGGGAGAAGTGCACGAACACTGGGTACGGCCGGTCGACCCGATCGGCAAAGTGGCGGCGTGACGCGCCGCCGACGGCGTGGCGGGATCAGTCCTCCGAGGACGACTCGTGATCGTCGTCCGAGCCACCGCTGGTGCGCTGTGGCACGAAGCCCCACTCGCGGAAGTCGCCGGTCCACTTCACCCTGTCGACGTCGATGCCCTTGGCCTCGCGCAGCGAGCCGTCGGGGTTGACGACGTAGAGGTGGTCCGTGGCGTGCGGACGGCACCCCGTGTTGGTGGCGGCGGCCGACACCTTGCCGCGGCGATCGAGCTTCAGGAGGGAAGTCGGCTCGATCGTGACGGTGACGGCCTGCACCATCGCTCCGTCGACCGCGGGCAAGGCGTCGGGGTTCTTCGGGTCGGCGCCCCAACAGTGGGGCTGCTCGACCAGGCGCTTCGATTCGACGACCACCTGGGTGGGCTCGAGACGGGTGGTGCGGGATGCCGAGGCGACGGCCACCCCGATGAGGGTCGAACTGGCGAGGACGAGCGTGGTCGCCAAGAATGACCGTGCTGTGAGCGCGAAGTGTCGCATGATGTTGTCCCTCCGCCGAGGCGCTCCTGCAGTCCCTCGTGGGCTGCAGTTGTGTTGCTCACACTTGTCATCGGCAGGACCAGGAAGGACTTGAGCCAGGGATGGACGGAGTGACACAGAACACCGCTGGCGGGAGCAGCGCCGACCTCGATCGCGCACGCAGCTGGCTGGCCGCTGCACGTCACGTCGTCGCATTCACGGGCGCCGGCATGTCCACCGATTCGGGCATCCCCGACTTCCGCGGCCCGAACGGGGTGTGGACCAAGAACCCCGCCGCGGAGAAGGCGTCGACGCTGCAGCACTACCTGGCCGACCCCGAGTTGCGGAAGCTCGCCTGGCGCAACCGCGTCACGTCACCGGCGTGGGACGCGACGCCGAACAGGGCTCACCTGGCGCTGGTACGGCTCGAGCAACGCGGCGTGTTGGACGCGCTCGTCACGCAGAACATCGACGAGCTGCACCAGAAGGCCGGCCACGACCCGGCGAAGGTGATCGAGGTGCACGGCACGATGCGCTGGTCGCGGTGCTGGGGGTGCGACGACCGGAGGCCGATGCAGACGATCCTCGACCGCGTGCGTGCGGGGGAGGAGGACCCGGCGTGCGACCGGTGCGGCGGCATTCTGAAGAGTGACACCATCTCGTTCGGTCAGGCACTGGTGCCCGAGGTCATCGATGCCGCGCTGACCGCAGCGGAACGGTGCGACGTGCTGATCGCGGCGGGGTCGTCGCTGTCGGTCTACCCGGCCGCCAACGTGGTGCCACGGGCGAAGTCGGGTGGGGCGAAGGTGATCATCGTCAACGGCGAGCCGACGAAGATGGACCGCTTCGCCGACGTCCTGCTGATCGGCTCGCTGGGCGAGCTGCTGCCGGCGCTCGTCGACTGACCGGGCTGTCCGGGCGGGTACCCCATGGGGTGTCGCGCGACACGCCTGCCGGGCGTGACGGAATCCCGACCAGGCGGGTAGTCTTTTGTCATGGCAACGTTCCGTGACCTTCTCACCGCTGCGAAGGCGGAGATCACCGAAGTCGACACCGCCGGCGCGGCCGACCTCATCGCCGCTGGCGCACTCGTGCTCGACGTACGCGAACCCGACGAGTACGACCAGGGTGCCCTGCCCGGCGCCGTGCACATCCCGCGCGGCCACCTCGAGGCGCAGGTGGAGGGCAAGCTGCTCGACAAGACCGCGCAGGTCGTCGTGTACTGCGCCGGTGGCGTGCGCAGCGCGTTTGCCGCGAAGACGCTGCAGGAGCTCGGCTACAGCGACGTGCTGTCGATGGCCGGTGGCTTCGGCAAGTGGAAGGACGAGGGGCGCGCGTGGAAGACGCCGGTCGTGCTGACCCCCGACCAGAAGCACCGCTACATGCGCCACCTGCTGCTCCCGGAGGTCGGTGTGGAGGGCCAGGCCAAGCTGCTCGGCAGCAAGGTGCTGATGCTCGGCGCCGGCGGCCTCGGCTCGCCGTCCGCCCTGTACCTGGCCGCAGCCGGTGTGGGCACCATCGGCATCGTCGACATGGACGAGGTGGACGCCAGCAACCTGCAGCGCCAGATCCTGCACAACCTCGACCGCGTCGGTGACCGCAAGGTGGACAGCGCGAAGAAGACGCTCACGCTGCTGAACCCCGACGTCAACGTCGTCACCTACGACACCCGCCTCGACGCGTCGAACATCATCGACATCATCAGCGGCTACGACGTCATCGTCGACGGCGCCGACAACTTCCCCAGCCGCTACCTGCTGAACGACGCCAGCGTGAAGCTGGGCATCCCGGTGGTGCACGGCAGCATCTTCCGCTTCGAGGGCATGGTCAGCGTGTTCCACCCGCTGGAGGGCCCCACGTACCGCGACATGGTGCCCGAGCCGCCGCCCGCCGAGCTGGCCCCGAGCTGCGCCGAGGCCGGCGTCCTGGGCGTGCTGCCCGGCATCGTGGGCAGCATCCAGGCGCTCGAGGTCATCAAGATCCTCCTCGGCATCGGCGAGCCGCTGATCGGTCGCATCCTGTCGGTCGACACCACCGACATGAGCTTCCGAACGTTCAAGCTGCGCCCCGACCCCGCCAACGAGGTCACCTACGCCAACCGCGACCGCATCATCGTGCAGGAGCTCGAGGGCCTCTGCGCCCCCGGCCTCTCCCACTGACGGTTCGGCTTGCAGAACGTAAGTTCTGCGAGCCGGCACTCAGGCCGCGGGCTATCCGGCGACGTCCTCGCCCGTGACGGGCAGTTCGTCGCGGTCCTGGATCACCACGCCGGCGATCACCAGGGTCGCGCCCAGCAGATCGGGCACGGTCGGCGTCTGGGACAGCGCCACCAGGCCGATCACCATCGCGGTGACCGGCAGCAGCGCCAGCAGCACCGCGAACCGGCGTACGGGGATGCGGCGCAGCACCAGTTGGTCGATGCCATAGCCGATGGACGACGACAGCAGACCGACCAGGAAGCACAGTGCCAGTAGCCGGCCGTCGGTCAGGACGGTGCCCACGTCGGACCAGCCGATCGGGGAGACCACGAGGCCGCCGATCACCAGCCCGACACCCAGGCCGCTGAGCCCGCGATCGAGCGCCGCCACCCTGCGCCCGAGGATGATGTAGATCGCCCAGAACGTGGAGGCGAGCAGGATGAACAGCACGCCCAGCGGGTCGCCGCCGATCTCCACGCCCGACAACACGGCGATGCCGAACACGGCCAGCAGCAGTGCCACCGTGTTGCGGCGGGTGCGGGTGAACCACGCAGCCACGGCGATCGGGCCGATGAACTCCATCACCACGCTCTTGCCCAGCGGCAGCCGGTCGATGGCGAGGTAGAAGCACACGTTCATCAGCGCGGTGGCGATGCCGAACAGCGCGGCGGCGCGCAGATCGGCCTTCGTCCACGGGCGCTGCATGCCGCGCGACACGATCAGCACCGGGATGGCGCCGAGCAGCACCCGGAACACGGCGACAGTGGGCGGCGACACCTGGTCGAACAGGTGCACGGCGATGACCGCGCCCGTGTACTGCGACACGGCGGACAGGACGAACAGCGCCTCGGGGGACGCGGTCCGCAGGAACTGGCTGGGGGAACGCACGGTACGGGCGATCGCCCGGCGGGTCAGTCGAACAGGTCGGGATCGGTGCGGCAGATCTCCTGCCACAACGGCTGGAAGCTCAGCCAACCGGCGATCGGTGACGCCGTCTGCTCACGCGTGTACAGGGCGTCCTCGTGCGGGATCGGCACCGGCGTGCCGGCGGCCATCGCCAGCAACTGCGCCTGGCAGGTGCGGTCCATGCTGAGGAACCAGAAGACCGCCTCGTCGACCGTCGAGCCGACGGTGAACAGGCCGTGGTTCTGGTGGATGGCGGCCTTGCCCTTCGGGAACTGCGACACGAGCTCCTGGCCGTCTTCGATGCCGAACTGCACGCGGCCGCGCTGCGCCTGGATCACGACGTGGTCCTCGTAGAAGATGCACGAGTCCTGCGTCAGCGGGGCCAGCGGCACACCGAGCGAGCTGAACGCCTTGCCGTGCATGCTGTGACTGTGCGCAGCGGCGATCACCTCGGGGCGCGCCTCGTGCACGGCCGAGTGGATGACGAACGCAGCACGGTTCACCGGGCGGGTGCCGTACACGACGTTGCCGTGGTGATCGACGAGGATCAGGTCGCTCACCTTGATGTGACGGAAGCTGATGGCGAACGGGTTCACCCAGAACAGCTCGGGGAACTCGGGGTCGCGCACGGTGATGTGCCCGGCGACGCCCTCGCCGAAGCCGACGCGGCCGAAGATGCGCAGCGC
>JBMOGW010000152.1:0-8800 GCA_049318165.1 Ilumatobacteraceae bacterium | reverse complement strand
GACGACGTGATGCTCATCAGACAGTGAACGTACGCGGTGGTTCGGTTCGTGACCACCACTGTTTCGGCCGACCTGGCTGCTCAGAACGAGGGTTTCGTGCGCCACCGGGAGGCACGAAACCCTCGTTCTGGAGCGAACCCGGCCCTCGCACACTTCCCAGGAAGCGTCCCCGGCGCATCGCGGGCAGGAAATCTTGCGCCCAGCGGGACTTTTCCTGACAGCGGTCGAGTTGCGGCCGCTCGCAGGCGGCCGAGTTGGCGCAGGGATTGGCATCGTGCGGTCGGTCGTGGTGGGGTTGGTCGAGAGATCGACGAAGGAGACGCCATGGCCAAGGCAACCTGGAACGGCGAAGTGATCGCCGAGAGCGACGACGTGGTGGTCGTGGAGGGCAACCTCTACTTCCCGGCCGACTCGGTGCGCCCCGGCGTGCTGGTCGACAGCCCCACCACCAGCGTCTGCCCATGGAAGGGCACCGCCTCGTACTACACCGTCACCCTCGACGGCGCCGAGAACAAGGACGCCGCGTGGTACTACCCGGCGCCGAAGGATGCCGCCGCCGAGATCGCCGGCCGCATCGCCTTCTGGAAGGGCATCCGCACCGAGCGCTGAGCACCGACCGGCGACCGCCGTCGGGTCGTGAGCGAGCGACCGCTGATCAGATCGCCACGCCTCGCCGGCGGGCGGCGAGCACGTTGATGTTCGCGCGGGACGCCAGTTGATCCAGCCAAGCGAGGTCGGCCGGGACGGCGAACTCCTTCGGTTGCCGGAACAGCGAGGTGAACGAGTCGAACCCCATCTGCTGCAAGGCTGAGAAGAGTTCCGCAGGATCAGTCCGCGATCGCTGCAACTGTGCCTGGTGGTACTCGAAGATCAGCTGCAGCTGTGGGTTCCGGCGCACGAGCTCCTGCATCCCGAGGATCGCTCGCAGTTCCTGGCCCTCCACGTCGAGCTTGACGAGATCGACCGCAGGCCAACCCAAGGACTCGAAGTAGTGGTCCAACGACACGATCTCCACCGTGCGGTGCGCGCCGTCATCGCCCGGCTGGCGAAGTGAGTTGGCTTGCGATGCACCCTCCACCAGCATCAGCTCGCCGCTGCCGACGTGGTCGCTGATGGCTGCGTCCACGACGGTGACGCGCGCTTCGAAGGAGTTCGCCGCGACGTTCGCCTCGAGCAGGTTGCGGCTGCGTGGTGCCGGCTCGAACGCGATGACGCTGCCGGTCCGTCCGACGCATCGGGCCGCAATGCATGTCAGCAGTCCGATGTGCGCGCCACCGTCGACGAAGGTGGACCCGTCGCGCAGAATGGCTTTGATCGCGCCGACGGTGTCCGATTCGTACGAGCCATTGGTGAGCAGCGACTCGGCCTCGCCGGGCTCGGTGGGATCGAAGTGGATGACGAATCCGTCGTACTCGATCGTTCCCGACGCGAGCTGGCGTCCCAACGCGCCACGCCGCCGTGCGGCGAGATCCAGGGCAACCAGTCGCCGACCGAAGGTGCGATCGATCCATGGCACTGCGATCACGACCCGGCGAACGAGTCGCCGTGCACGTACGTACGCGTTCGGCACGACACGATGATTGCACACGGGTCGCCCCTTCCCGACAGTGTGAGGCCGCCGCGACCGTGTCGTACGCTGCGAACGTGCCTGGAACGACGAGCCCCGCGCCGTCGTGCACGGCGATCGTGGTGGGCGGCGGCCCGGGCGGCTTGATGGCCGCCGAGGTGCTGGCCACTGCGGGCCTGAACGTCACGCTGGTGGAGCACATGCCGTCCGTCGGCCGGAAGTTCCTGCTGGCCGGTCGCAGCGGGCTGAACCTCACCCACAGCGAACCACTCGAGCGGATGGTGCCGCGCTACGGCGATGCCGCGCCGCGGTTGGACGCTGCACTGCGTGCCTTCGATGCGGGCGCGTTGCGCGAGTGGAGCGCCGGCCTGGGCGAGCCGACGTTCATCGGTACGAGCGGTCGGGTGTTCCCCACCTCGCTGCGCGGCGCCCCGCTGTTGCGCGCGTGGCTGCGCCGGCTCGACGAGCTCGGCGTGCGCGCCCTCACCCGCACGCGCTGGACCGGGTGGTCGCCCGATGGCGCACTGCTGGTGCGCGACCGCGACGGGACTCAGCAGACCCTGGCGAGCGATGTGGTGGTGTTCGCCCTCGGCGGCGCCAGTTGGCCACGGGTCGGCTCCGACGGCGGATGGGTGGCTCGCTTTCGCGACGCCGGCATCGAAGTGCACGACCTGCGTCCGGCCAACTGTGGAGTACGCATCGCCTGGTCGGACGACTTCATCGAACGCCACGCCGGCGCGCCGCTGAAGAACGTCGCGCTGCGCGTCGGCGACGTGGTCGTGCGCGGTGACGCGGTGATCACGGCCACCGGAATGGAAGGCGGCCCGGTGTACGGCGTGTCCGCTGCGGTGCGCGCCGCGGTCGACCGCGACGGCGTTGCCTCGATGTTGGTGGACCTGCACCCGGATCTCGACGTGCCCCAGGTGGCCACCCGGCTCGGCCGCCGCCGCCCGAAGGACTCCGTGTCGACCACCCTGAAGCGCACTCTTGGGCTGTCACCCGCGGCCGTCGCCGTTCTCCGCGAGCCGTCGGTCGGCCGACTGCCGACGTCGCCCGACCACCTCGCCGCGCACCTGAAGGCGGTGCCCGTGCGCGTCGACGACGTGATGCCGATCGACCGCGCCATCTCCAGCGCAGGCGGCGTGGCGCTGGACGAGGTGGACGACGCGTTCATGCTGCGCCGCCGTCCCGGCACGTACGTGGTGGGCGAGATGCTCGACTGGGAGGCGCCGACCGGCGGCTACCTGTTGCAGGCCACGTTCGCCACCGCGGTCACCGCCGCACGAGCGGCCGTCGACCGCCTGGCCGCCGATCGCCTGTTGCGCTGACCCCTCCCGCGCTGACCCCTCCCGTCGCGGTGCCGGCACGCGCCGGCGCCGTCGTTCAGGTGAAGCGCATCGGCAGGTGGCGATAGCCGCGGATGAGTTGGCTCGGCCCGAGCGTCGGCTCGCCGGTGATGCGCCAACGGGCGACATCGGGGAACCGGCGCAACAGGGTCTCCCATGCCACGGCGGCCTCCAGTCGAGCGAGCGCGCCGCCGATGCAGGCGTGCGGGCCGGTGACGAACGCAAGGTGGCGCCGCGCGTTCGCACGGGTGATGTCGAAACGATCGGGCTCGGGGAACACCAGCGGGTCGCGGTTGGCCGCGGCGACGACGGTGACGACGTCGCTGCCCGCCGGGACGACGTGGCCGGGGGCGACCTCGATCGGCGTCAGTGCTCGGCGCACGGTGAACTGCACCGGGCTCTCGTATCGCAACGCCTCCTCGACGGTGTTCGCGAGATGCGAGCCCGGGTCGGCGGCGAGCAGTTCGAGTTGGTCGCGATGCGTGACCAGCGTGGCGGTGCCCGTGCCGAGCAGGTTCACCGTGGTCTCGAAGCCGGCGATCAGCAGCAGCGACAGGGTTCCCACCAATTCATCGTCCGTCAGCGCGTCGCCATCGGCCTGTTCCGCAAGCACGGAGATCAGGTCGTCGCCCGGCTGGCGACGCCGCTCGGCGACGAGCGCACGGAACATCTCGTCGATCTCGACGAGCGTGCGCTGTGCGTCGGTCGCCTCACGCAGCGAACGTGGGCGGTCGAGAGCGATGATGAGATGCTCGCCCCATCGGTCGAAGGTGGCCAGGTCGGAGTTCGGGACACCGAGGAGGCGGGTGATCACCCGCATCGGCAACGGTCGGGCGAAGGAATCGACCAGGTCGACGTCACCGTGGGTCGGGAAGGCGTCCACCAGCTCGTCGGCGATCTGCCGCACCAGCGTTTCGTGTGCGGCGATCGACTTCGGGGTGAAGCCGCGCTGCACCAGGCGTCGCAGGCGAGTGTGGTCGGGGGCGTCCATGGCGATGAACCAGTTGTCGAACGGGTCGCCCTTGCCGGAGCGCAACGTCGGATCGAGCAGTCGTTCGACGGCCGAACGGTTGCGGCTCACGCTGGACGAGGCCTGCGGCGACGTGAACACGGCATGGCAACCGGCGTGCGTCGCGGTGAGGTACATGCCGAGGCGACTCTTCACCAGCGGCCCGGCGGCGAGCAGTGAACGGTGCAGCGCCAACCGGTCGGCCGGGCCGCCGGGGGCGTCGAGCGCGCCCAGTGGATCGTCGAACCGCCTGGCCACACGGGAGAACGTGTTCAGCGCGGCGGTGGCGACGGCGACGCGCGTGCGCTCGGAGAGCGCGACACCGGAGGGCGGCGAGGTGGTCATGTGGCCAACGCTACCCCAAGAGTTGGTCACATGACCAACTGTTTCGTACACTCGTCCTCGTGGGGTACGTCAGCGCCGCCGACCGGCGGGAGCAACTGATCGAGGCGACCATCGCCGTGCTGCGCCGATCCGGCGCCGAGGGCGTCACCACGCGAGCCGTCGCCGCCGAAGCCGACGCACCCCTTGCGTCCATCCACTACACCTTCGGATCGCTCGACGATCTCGTGGTTGCAGCGTTCGAACGGCTCATCGACGAGGTGGGCCGGCAGGTCGCCGACGGACTCGACGTCGCTGCCGGGTACGGCCCGTGCATCATCGCCGTCATGGAGCGAATCGCCGGTCTGCTCGACGACGAGCGCTACGGCGTGTTGCTGCACGATCTCAATCCGACCGGGGATCGGCGCGTCGAGGCGCTCGAGGAGCGGTATTACCGCCTCGCCCACGACCTCGTCGACGCCATCGCGGTGGCGTGCGGCCGCGAGCCGGCGATGCCGCGGGCACAACTGGCTCGGCTGATCATGGCGGCGGTCGACGGCGTGGTGTTGCAGTTCGCTGCCACCCGCGACGTCGAGACCGCCCGCGACGATCTCTCCACGTTCGGCACGATCCTGGCCGCCGCCGCCGATGGTCGCACCGGCTCGCCGCACTGACGGGTGAGTGCCCGCTTCTGTGCGCTGCCTGTCGCACTTTTCGAGACGATCGAGCCCGAGAAGGCGCTTCGGGACGATCCAGCCCCAGAAGCCACAGGTGGGACGATCCAGCCCGAGAACCCGGCCCCGGACGCGAAAGAACCCCAGCGTTGCTGGGGTCCTGCCGTGGGCGAGGGGGGACTTGAACCCCCACGTCCTTGCGAACACTGGCACCTGAAGCCAGCGCGTCTGCCATTCCGCCACTCGCCCGAGTGGAAGCCCAAGGCTAACAAGTCAGGCGACGCCGCCCAACCCCGAAACCGCAGGTCCGCGCGCGTGCGAGCCCACACCCGCCGCACCAGCCGGCGCATGCGCTGCGCCACCCGGCCGCCGGGGAAACCCTGGTCAGCCGCGCCCCTCCGGCGGTACCCCCACCACTAACCTTGCCGACCGGTATGGGTTTGCAATCCTTCGAACACGGTCTGGAACGTATGGTGACAGGCGTGTTCTCACGCGGCTCTCGTTCCACCATCCGCCCCGTCGAGCTCGGTCGCCGTCTCCTGCGCGAGATGGACGATCACCGCAGCGTCGACGTGAAGGGCCGGCGCATCGTCCCCAACTCGTTCACCATCGCGCTCAGCGCGAAGGACCACGCCGGCTTCGCCGACATCGACGAGGCCCTCAACGCCGAACTGTGCGAGACCGCACGCGAGTACGCACGCTCCGAGGGCTACCACTTCATGGGTGCCGTCTCCGTCGAGCTCACCGTCGACAACGACCTCAAGCCCGGCCGGTTCAACATCGCCAGCCGCATGAAGGAGACCGGCGGCCCCGCCGGCGTCGGCAGCCTGGTGCTGCCCAGCGGCGAGCGCATCCCGCTCGGCACCGAGGCCGTCACCCTCGGCCGGCTCACCGACTGCACCATCCCGCTCACCGACGGCAACGTGAGCCGTCGCCACGCCGAGGTGCGCGCCTCCACCCGTGGCTATGTGGTGGTCGATCTCGGCAGCACCAACGGCACCAAGGTCAACGGTCTGCGCATCCAGGGCGAGCAGACGCTGAACGACGGCGACATCGTGAGCGTGGGGAGCACGCATCTGCGGTTCGAGGCCTCGTGAGCGAAGCGCAGCTCCAGATCCTCAACTACGCGCTGCTGGCGCTGATCTATCTCTTCTTCGCGCGTGTCCTGTGGGCCGTCTGGTCCGAGGTGCGTGGCCCGCGCCTCAACGCGCAGGCCGCCGCTCGCACCGCCACCGCCACGTCGGGCGACGCCACCACCGCCGCCACGCTGCCGCTGAAGGGCCCGGGCAAGCCGGCTCGCGGCCGCAAGGGCACGCCCAGCCGCATCATCGTGCTCGAGCCGAAGGTGCGCAAAGGCGCCGCCTACCCGATCGGCGCGGAGATCACCGTCGGCCGCTCGGACAGCTGCGTCATCGGTGTCCCGGACGACACCTTCGCCTCCCAACTGCATGCCCGCGTCTTCCTGCACGACGGTGGTGTGTGGGTGGAGGACCTCGGCAGCACCAACGGCACGCACGTGAACGGCGCCCGGCTGACGGCACCCGTCCAGGTCACCATCGGCGACCGCATCCAGGTGGGCAGCACCATCTTCGAGGCGCAGTGAGGCCGTCGTGACCGAACGAACCAACGCTCCGCTGCTCGCCTGGGGTGCCGCCACCGACGCCGGTCGCGTGCGCACCGGCAACGAGGACTGCTTCGTCGCCGAGGCGATGGTCTTCGGCGTGGCCGACGGCATGGGTGGCCACCAGGCCGGCGAAGTGGCCAGCGCCATCGCCGCGCAGACCCTGCGCGACCGTCTCGCGGCCGGCGCCGGCAGCGTCGACGTGGCCGTCGCCGCCGTCGTGGAAGCCAACGCCGCCATCTTCCAGGGCGCGCACAACAACGCCGAGCAGCGCGGCATGGGCACCACGCTCACCGCGCTCGCGGTGCTCACCTCTGCCGACAGCAACGCGCCGCGCTTCGCACTGCTGAACGTCGGCGACAGCCGCACCTACGTGGTGCGTGGTGGACGCCTTCGTCGGGTGTCCATCGACCACAGCTACGTGCAGGAGCTGGTGTCCACCGGGCACATCACCGAGCTCGAGGCTCGCAACCACCCGCGCCGCAACATCGTCACTCGTGCGCTCGGCATCGAGCCGACGGTGAAGGTGGACACGTGGGTGCTGCCGCTGTTCCGCGGCGACCGCTACCTGCTGTGCAGCGACGGACTGGTGGACGAAGTGGAGGACGGCGACATCGCCGCGATCCTCGGCCAGTTCAGCGACCCACAGGCCGCGGCCGAGGCGCTCGTCGCTCGCGCCAACGAGAACGGCGGCCGCGACAACACGACGGTGGTGGTCGTCGACGTGCTCGAGGGCGAGGACCCGCAGCCCGACACCGCCGACCTCGAGATCGACCTCAACTGGGCCGAGGAACAGCGCGACCGGCTGATCGAGGCCGACCCGGTCCCGACGATCGACCCGACCGTCGGGCTCGCGATGCCGATGACCATCGACTCCACGCCGCCGCGCTCGCGCCGTGGGCTCGGCGTGCTGCTGTTCTCGCTCGCGCTCGCGGCCATCGTGGTGCTGACGGTCACCCTCGTGCTCGTGGTGCGCCACAACTCGAACAACACGCCGGCGCCCACGACCACGACGCCCAGGACCACCACCACCTCTTCGTCCACCACCTCGACGACCAGCACCACCTCCACGACCACGGCGCCCAGCACGACAGCTCCGCCGTCGACGTAGGGCCCCGCCATGTCGTCATCCCCCATCGCCTCCGCCCGTCGCAACTCCGAGTTGGGACTGGTGGTCATGGCCGCCGGCATCACCGCCGTCGCGTACACGCTGGCCGCGCTGGGCAAGAACTCGCAGCTGCCGGCGCGCATCATCCCGTTCCTCGTCGCGCTGCTCGGCCTGCTGCTGTGCGCGCACATCGCCACGCGCATCCTCGCCCCCGGCGCCGACGGCACGCTGCTGCCGTTGGCGGTGTTGCTGAACGGCATCGGCTACGTCGTCATCGCCCGGCTCAGCGACCGCCTGGCCGCGCTGCAGACCACGTGGACGTTCATCGCCATCACCGCGTTCGTGCTGACGCTGTTCTTCGTGCGGCGGCCGTCCGACCTGGCGCGGTACAAATGGACGTTCCTGTTCATCGGTGCCGGCCTGCTGATGTTGCCGCTCGTCCCCGGCCTCGGCACCAGCGTCGGCGGCGCACGCATCTGGGTGAGCCTCGGCCCGATCAACTTCCAGCCCGGCGAGTTCGCCAAGCTCGCCCTCGCCCTGTTCTTCGCCGGCTACCTGGCCGACAACCGCGAACTCATCGCGGCCAGCACCCGCCGCATCGGCCCGATGCACATCCCCGAGCTGCGCTTCCTGCTGCCGATCACGTTCGCGTGGGCGTTCGCCGTGATGGTGATGGTGGCGCAGAAGGACCTCGGCTCGGCGCTGCTGTTCTTCACGCTGTTCACCGTGATGATGTGGGTGGCCACCGAGCGGGTGATCTACCTGATCATCGGATTCGTGCTGTTCGCCATCGCGGCGTTCACCGCGTACCAACTGTTCGACGTCGTGCAGACCCGCGTCAGCGTGTGGCTCGACCCGTGGGCGCAGTACGAGGGCAAGGGCTACCAGATCGTCCAGGCGATGTTCGCGTTCGCCAACGGCGGCACGGGCGGCACGGGCCTCGGCCTCGGCAGCCCGACGAAGATCCCCGCCGCGAAGACCGACTACATCTTCGCCGCCATCGGCGAAGAGATGGGCCTGGTGGGCGCGACGGCCGTGCTGATCGCGTTCCTGTTGCTGATCGGCGCCGGTCTGCGCATCGCGGTGCGCGCCGAGCGACCGTTCGAGAAGCTGCTCGCCACCGGTCTCACCACCATCATCGGCATGCAGGCGTT
>JBMOGW010000151.1:0-8855 GCA_049318165.1 Ilumatobacteraceae bacterium | reverse complement strand
CAGCCTTCTTGGCCGCAGCCTTCTTGGCGGGTGCCTTCTTCGCCGCAGCCTTCTTCGCCGCAGCCTTCTTCGCCGGTGCCTTCTTGGCGGGCGCCTTCTTGGCGGGTGCCGTCTTCGCCGGCGCCTTCGCGGTCTGCTTCGGCCTGCCGGCCTTCGGTGCCTTGGCCGCCTTCGCTGCGGCGGCATCGTCCGCCGCCAGCGGACGCACCGCCGCCTGGGCGATCGCCACCAGCTCGGCCATCTCCTGGTGCAACAGATCGGTCAGCACCCACAGGTCGG
The DNA here is from genome assembly GCA_049318165.1 of Ilumatobacteraceae bacterium. Taxonomy (GTDB): domain Bacteria; phylum Actinomycetota; class Acidimicrobiia; order Acidimicrobiales; family Ilumatobacteraceae; genus UBA668. The sequence continues at coordinate 8,576 of JBMOGW010000151.1, read as the reverse complement.
GTACCAGGTCGCGGTCGGCGACGAAGCCGAAGTCCAGGTTGCCGTCGTAGCTCTGCACCGTCATGTTCAGACCCTGGCCGTCCACCAGCGTGCTCACCGGGTAGAAGTGCTCGAGGCGAGCGCCCGAGGAGTACAGCGGGATCTGCGGACCGGGCACGTTGCTGATCACCAGGTTGAACGGCGGGTTCATCCGGTCGGCGATGCGCAGCTGGCTGTACATCCGCATCGCCCGCGCGGCCACGGCCGGGGGAGCGAACTGAGTGAAGTCCTGCAGTGCCTCGGCCGGGATGGCGGCGAACTGCTCCTTGGCGGCCTGCATCGACTGCTGCACGCGATGGATGCGCTTGCCCGGGTCGGGCTCGTTGGTGGCCAGGTCGCTGAACAACGCGGACACGCGGTTCTGGTAACTGTCGTCCTCGGAGCCGCTGCGCACGCTGACCGGCACCATCGCCACGAGGCTCTCCTCGGGCAGGCAGTCGTGCAGCTGCAGGTAACGGCGCAGCGTGCCCGAGCACACGGCCATCACCACGTCGTTGAACGTGCAGCCGAACGCGCGCCGCACGATCTTCGCGTCCTCCAGCGGGACCGACGTGTAGGCGAAGCGACGGTGCGGCGTGATCGGCCGGTTCCACGGCGTGCGCGGTGCCTGCGTCGGCGGCAGCGCCGGCGGCTTGTCCACGTCGGCGCCGCGCTGGGCGCGCAACCGTTCGCGCATCATCGCGCCCACGGGGCCGGGCATCGGCTGGGCGATCAGGTCGGCCAGCGCATGCATCCCGCCCGAGCGGGTGGCGGCTGCGAGCTCTCGTGCCGTGCGCACGGTGAGGCGGATCATCTTCTCCGGGCGGCGCAGGTACTCGCGTGCGGTGATGCGCAGCAGTTCCTCGTCGGACGGGATCTCCTCGGGCTCCCAGTGCGCGACACTCCCGCTCGGGCGCGCCGCAGGGTCCATGTCGAGCAGCGCTGCGAGCATCATCGCCCCGGCCGCTCCATCGATCGCTGCGTGGTGCACCTTCGTCAGCTGTGCGATGCGGCCGCCCTCGAGCCCTTCGATCACGTACAGCTCCCACAACGGGCGGGTGCGGTCGAGCGGGCGGGCGATGATGCGGCTGACGGCCTCTGACAGCTGCTGCGCGTTGCCCGGCGCAGGGATGGCGTGGTGGCGGACGTGGAAATCGATGTCGAAGTGCGGATCCTCGATCCAGTACGGCAGGTCGAGGCCCAGCGGCACCTCCACCAGACGTCGGCGGAACGGGGCGAGCTGGTCGATGCGCTCGAGGATGATCTCCTTGGTCGCCTCGATGCCCGCGCCGCCGGGGGCGCCCGAGGGGTCGTAGATCGTCACGGAGCTCACGTGGCCGAACGTCGTCGGCGTCTCCATGTTCAGGAAGCTGACGTCGATGCCGTTCAGCTGGCGCATGGCCCTACCCCTTTGCGTGTTCGGTCAGCGGGAAGATCGTCGGCCAGTCCGACGCTTCCTGGAGGAGTGCGTCGCGCTCGGCGGGGGTCATGGGGGTGTAGCGCCGAGCGGCGTCGATGAGGGTGGGGATGAGGCGCATGTCGCCGGTGGTGGTGAACACGTGCACGCCGGGGGTGGACAGGGTGAAGCGGACGCCACGCTCGAGGAGTTCCGCCTCGGTGAACGGCTCGTACCAGCAGGCGTGCGTGGGTGTGCGGTCGCCCCACGGCTGGTGGGCGCCGACCTTGATGGCCTGCACGCCCACGTCGCGGCGGGCGCACTCGTCGAGCAGCGCGGTGAGGTCGGCCAGGTACTCGGGATGGGCGAGCGCACCGGCGTAGACGGGCAACATCACCGTGTCGAGGTCGAACCGCTTCACTGCCTCGAGCTGTGCTGCCGCCGTGCCGAAGTCGTGGCCGGTGATACCGACGAAGCGGGTGAGGCCCTCGTCACGTGCCTGGAGGATCGCCTGGAAGGCGCCGTCGCGGCTGTTCAGGTCGTCGAGCGAGATGACACCGTGCGCCTGGTACAGGTCGACGTGGTCGGTACCGAACCGTTCGAGCGTGCGCTCGAGTTGCCGGCGCACGTTGGCCGCGTCGGAGCGGTTCGACTTCTCGCCGATGAAGATGCGGTCGCGCACTGCAGGGATGTGCGGGCCGACGAGCACCTCGGCCTGGCCGTACGTGGGCGCGACGTCGATGTGGTTGATGCCGCCGTCGAGCGCGGCGTGGAAGCTGGCCTCGACCTCCTCGGGCGTGGAGCGCCCGTAGGCCGCCGTGCCGAGGATCGCGACGGACGAGAGGTGTTCGGTGCGGCCCAACCGCCGTGTGGGGAGTTCGCTCACGGGGTCACTGTACGCCGTGCCAGAGTAGGGGTCATGCCGTACCAGAAGGGCCTGTTCGAACTCGGTGACGCATGCTTCGCGTACTTGCAACCGGATGGCAGTTGGGGGTGGAGCAACGCCGGTCTGGTGATGGGCGACGGGGTGTCGCTGCTGGTCGACACACTGTTCGACCTGCAGCTCACCGCCGAGATGCTGGAGGCCATGCAGCCGGTCACCCAGGTGGCGCCGATCGGCACGCTGGTGAACACGCACGCCAACGGTGACCACTGCTACGGCAACGAGTTGGTGCAGGGCGCGGAGATCATCGCGTCGGCAGCCACGGCCCACGAGATGACCGAGGTGCCACCCGCGATGCTGGCCGCGTTGAACAAGGCCGAGGGTGACGTCGGCAACCTGTTCCGCCACTTCTTCGGGGCGTTCGAGTTCGACGGCATCACCGTGACGATGCCGACGCGCACGTTCGAGGGCCGCCTCGACGTCGACGTCGCCGGTCGCCTGGTGGAGTTGATCGAAGTCGGCCCCGCACACACCCGCGGCGACACCATTGCGTACGTGCCGGATGCGCGGACGGTGTACACGGGCGACATCCTGTTCATCGGCGGCACGCCCATCGTGTGGGCCGGCCCGCTCGGCAACTGGGTGGCCGCGTGCGACCTGATGCTCGGGATGGACGTCGAGACCGTGGTGCCCGGCCATGGCCCGATCACCGACAAGGCGGGCATCGCCGCGGTGCGCGACTATCTGGCGTTCGTCGACGCCGAAGCCACCGCTCGGCACGCCGCCGGCATCGACGCATGGGAGGCCGCCCGCCAGATCGCCGCCGAGATCGGCGCGCGCGAGGACTTCCGCGGTTGGAGCGAGTTCGGGCGCATCAGCGTCAACGTCGACACCGCCTATCGCTCACTCGACCCGGCGTACGAGACCCCGAACGTCGTCGAGCAGTTCCGACGGATGGCCGAACTCGAGGGCTTCGTCCCCTGACGGTCGTCGTGCTCGTGATCGTTCCCGGCTCGTGCTGACGCCGCGTCGCTCCGGCCCGGTACCTTCAGGACGCCATGTACAAGTTCCTGCTGACCCCGAAGTGGATCGCCCTGCACGTGGCCTGCGTCGTCGGCATCGCCGTGATGGTGACGGCAGGTTTCTGGCAACTCGGCCGCTACCACGACCGGCAGGACTTCAAGGCCGAGGTGCGGTCGCGGAGTGAGGCCGAACCGGTTCCGTTCGAGTCGATCGCAGGGCAGCCGCCCGCCGACATCGAGTGGCGGGCCGTCGAGGTGACGGGCACCTACGTGGAGGGCAAGGACTTCGAGGTCGTCAACGTCAGCCAGAGCGGCGCGTCGGGTCACGACGCCGTCAGTGGCCTGCTGCTCGCCGATGGCACGGTGCTCATCGTCAACCGCGGCTTCGCCCCCGGCGCTCAGGTGTTGCCGCCGGCACCCGCCGGTGAGGTGACCGTGATCGGCCGCGTGCGCCAGAGCCAGAAGGCGGGCATCGGCAAGCCGAGCGACGACGGCACACAGCAACTCACGCAGATCCGCCGGGTGGACCTCGATGCCCTGGCACCGCAGTTCGAGCAGGACGTGCAACCGGTGTTCCTCGACATGCTCGAGTCCGCGCCGGCCGAGCCGACGCTGCAGCCGATCGCGTTCCCCGACCTCGACGGTGGGCCGCCGCACCTGAGTTACACGTTCCAGTGGTTCCTGTTCTCCATCGCCGTCGTCATCGGCTGGGTGCTGGCCGTGCGCAACACCCTCAACGAGCGCAGCGGCAAGCCGAAGAAGCGCAAGATCCCTCCGATCGACGACTCGTACGCCAGCGGCGGTTGAGCCACGCCCAAACCGAGGCTTCTGTGCTCACCTGGGGCGCGTGGATGCCTCGGGCTCGACCGACTTGGGTCAGGTGCGGTCCCAGAGCATGGTGCTGGGGCTGTCGGGGTCGAGCAGGCGTTGGGCGGGGGACTGGCGGTCGATGTGGCCGATCAGGCCCTTGTAGACGCCGAGGCCGCACAGGTCCTGCAGCTCCGGCGAGAAGCGGCGCAGTGTGTCCAGTGGGATGCCGAGCTGCTGGTTCTCCTGCTGGCGGATGAAGCCGGCGCAGTAGTTCATCGCCAGGCCGCGGCGCGCGGCGTCGGCGACGTTCGCGCCACCGCCGTGCCACAGTCCGCCGTCCCACACCAGGATGCTGCCGCGGGGCATCTCGGCGCAGATGCTGTCGTAGTGCTGCCCGTAGACGGGGGAGTGGTCAGCCAGGTGGCTGCCCGGAATCACGCGGGTCGCGCCGTTCGCCTCGGTGAAGTCGGTGATCGCCCACATGCTGTTGGCCGTGACCGCCTTGTGCGGCTTGGGGATGGGGATCACCTGGTCGTCGGCGTGGATCGGCTGTGCGGTCTCGCCGGGATGGATGGTGATGCTCGACAGGCTGCTCACCAGGCAGCCCTGGCCGAGCAGGTGGTGCATCAGTGGCAGCACCACGGGATGCACGGGCACCTGCTCGTACAGCTCGCCGAACGCCAGCAGGTTGTAGACGCGGGTGGTGGTCCGGCCTTCGAACCCATTGGTGCCCGGGCGAATGTCCAGCTCGCGTTCCAGGCGGTCGACGTCGGCGTGGATCGCCTCGGCGACTTCCACGTCGAATGCGTCGCGCACGATCGTGAACCCGTCACGGTCGAGCCGCTCGATGTGGTCGGCCAGGTCGGTGTCCGTCGCTGCGGCAGGTGCGTCAGCCATGCGTCCACTGTTACAGAACCGAGCGCCGAGGGCTACGGTCGGCGGCCGATGGAACCGCAACAGATCACCTCGGAATGGCTCAGCGACGTCATGGGCGGGCCGGTCCAGATCACCGCCGAGCAGCGCATCGGTGACGGCCTGGTGGGCATGAACATGCGCTACTCGCTGCTCGTGCCGGCCGACGCGGGGTTGCCGCCGTCCATCATCGCGAAGCTGCCGTCGCCCGACCCCACCAGTCGCGCCACCGGCATCGCGCTGCGCAACTACGAGCGCGAGGTGAAGTTCTACGAGCAGATCGCGCCGACGGTCGACATCCGCGTGGCGAAGTGCTGGTTCAGCGAGTGGGACGAGGCCACCGGCGACTTCACGTTGTTGCTGGAGGACCTGTCGCCGGCCGAGCAGGGCAACCAGATCACCGGCTGCTCCGCCGAACTGGCCCGCCGCTCGGTGCTCGAGCTGGCCCGCCTGCACGGCCCGCGCTGGGGCGACAGCACGCTCGACGACATCGAGTTCCTCTCCCGTCGTTCGGGGGCAGAGGACGCCTCGCAGCTGCAGGTGCTGTGGACGATGATGTTGCCCGGCTTCCTGGCCACGTATGCCAAGTACCTCGACCAGGAGGGCATCGAGTTGGTCGAGCGATTCGGCGCGCGGCTGCCCGATTGGGTGAACAACCGCACGCTGCCGCTCACCGTCACGCACGGCGACTATCGCCTCGACAACCTGATGTTCGGCACCGACCGTGGTGGCTACCCGGTGTCGGCCGTCGATTGGCAGACGCCCGGCCATGGCCCGGCCAGCGCGGACGTGAGCTACTTCATGGGTGCCGGCCCGCTGCCCGAGGTGCGTCGCGAGATCGAGCGCGGCGTGGTGGACGCGTACATCGACGCCCTCGCTGGATACGGCGTCGCCGTCGACCGTGCCGAGTTCTGGCGCGAGTACTGCCGCGACGCGTACGGCGGTGTGATCATGGCAGTGATCGCCTCGCAGATCGTCGGCGGCACGGAGCGTTCCGAGGCGATGTTCGCCGCGATGGCCACCCGCCATGTTCGACATGCGTTGGACGTGGATGCCGAATCACTGATCTGATCGGTGCATGGCAGACCGCCCGACCGATCAACCCAGGGAGTTGCCCGACTTCCACATCCCGCACGCGGAGAAGATCGAGTGGATGGTCGAGACTCACGGCTGGGCGATGGAGCCCGTTGCGCCGCGCACCGACACCGACCCGCCGCTCGCCGGCTACGTGTACACGATCGGCTACCCGGAGGCGTTCGGGTTCCCCGACGTGGTGGTGTTCGGGCTCACGCCGTCGGCCGCACGCGGGCTGTTCGACATGATCGCCGACATGCTGCGCGGGGGCACCGAGATCCCGCTCGGCACCGAGCTGATGGGCCTGTTCGACAACGACCTGCGCTGCATCTTCGCCCCGATCGGCGACGAGATGGTCGGCGAACTGTTGACCACCGGCGTGGCGTGGCGCAAGGGCCGCCCGTTCCAGGCCGTGCAGCTGCTGTGGCCGGACCGTAACGGCTTCCTGCCCACCGAACCCGGTTTCGACCGCCGCATGGTGCTGGCCCAACCGGTGGTGGCCGATGTCGGCTGACGCGACGCCTGCCTCGCCTGGCGCCGCCCCCGACGCCGCTGCCGACGCCGGTGGCGGTGCATCGGCCGCTGCCGTCGCCTCGCCCGAGGTGAAGATCGACCTGCCGTTGTTGGTGTTCGACGGCGACTGCGCGTTCTGCACCTCGAGCGTCCAGTTCGGGCAGCGCTGGATCGAGCGGATGCCCACCGCAGTGCCGTGGCAGTTCACCGATCTCGCCCGCCTGGGCCTCACCGAGCAGCAGTGCGTCACCGCGGTGCAGTACGTCGCTCGCGACCACCACGTGTACTCGGGCGAGGACGCCGTCGCTGCCGTCCTGCTGGGCGCCGGCCGTGGCTGGTGGTTCCTCGGCGCCATCATGCGCGCCCCCGGCATCCACTGGCTGAGTGGGGTCGCCTACCGCTGGGTGGCGAAGAACCGCCACCGCCTCCCCGGTGGCACCGCCGCCTGCGCCATCGACCCCGCCCGCCGAACTTAAGTTCTGCGAGCCGACCCGTCTGTGTCGCAACCCATCTGTGTCGCAACCCATCTGTGTCGCAACCCATCTGTGTCACACCCGGGAGCGTCACCCACGACGTCACCCGTGCGACACACAAGGGTCAGCGGGCGACGGTTCGGAGTTCGTTCAGTTCGGCGCAGAGCTCGTCGAGGGCCTGCGCGTCCTTGGCCTGCAAGCGGATGCGCCGTGCGCAGTCGAACCCGGCGACCTTCACGAGTGCCGTGAAGCCGAGGTCGGGTCGGTCGAGCGCGACGCGTAGCGCGGCCGTCAGCGCGGCCACCGGGTCTCGCTCGTACGCGGTCATCATCCGCTCGACGTCGCGTTTCTTCAGCTCGGTCACACCGCCACTGTAGAACGACGACGTCACCGCAGCGCGACGAGGCCGGCCCGAACGGCAACTGGGCGGAATCCGTCTCGGACGCCGAGAACGATCCCGCCCAGAAGCCACGTTGCAACGGATCCCGCCCAGAAGCCGGGCGAGTTCGAGCGCGGGTCAGAGCGGGCGGTCTTCCATCGCCCAGGGGGCGCCGTGCTCGTTCAGCAACTGCAGGAAGGGGACGGCGTCGAACGCCTCCGGGCCCTTCACGCCGTTGCCCTTCCATTCGCCGGTGGCCAGCAGCTCGAGCGCCACCACCGGGTGGACGGCGGTCTGCCACACCACGGCCTGGTGGCCCCACTCGCGCATCGTCCACTCGTTGTCGACCACCTGGTACAGGTACGTGCGCTTCGGGGCGCCGTCCTTGCCGAGACCGGTGACCAGCGAGCCGGCGCACGTGCGGCCGGTCATCCGGTCGCCGAGGTCGGCCGGGTTGGGCAGCGTCGCGGCCACCACGTCGCGGGGCGACACCTCGACGCCGCGCACCGACACCGGCTTCGTGCTGTCGAGGCCCAGCTTGTGCAGCGTCTTCAGCACGTCGATGAACTCGTCGCCGAGGCCGTACTTGAACGTGACGCGGCCGACGTCGATCCAGCGCGGCATCAGCAGCACTTCCTCGTGCTCGACGTTCACGCAGGCGAGCGGGCCGATGCCGTCCGGGAAATCGAACGTCTCCGGCTCGCTGAACGGCGCCGTCGTGAACCAGCCGCGGTCCTTCTCCCACACGATCGGCGGGTTGAGGCACTCCTCGATGGTGGTCCAGATGCTGAAGGTCGGAGCGAACTCGAAGCCGGCCACCTGCAGGTCGGCGCCGTCGCGGACGCCGATCTCGTCGATCCGGCTGAACAGGTGGTCGGCGGCGTAGCGCGCCACCACGTCGCTGAAGCCGGGCTCGACGCCCATGCCCACCAGCGCCAACTGGTCGCGCTCCTCCCATTGCGGTGCGGCAGCCCACTGCGCCTCACCGAGCATCACGCCGGGCGTGTTGTACGGGTCGGTGGGGTGGGGGACCGACAGGTTCATCGCCATGTCGAGGTAGTGGCATCCGGCCTCGAAGGCGGCCTCGAAGATCGGC
>JBMOGW010000150.1:0-8855 GCA_049318165.1 Ilumatobacteraceae bacterium | reverse complement strand
TGGCGTCGCCGGCGGCGATGAACACGTCGTTCAGCGAGCCGTCGGCAAGCAGCTCGATCTGGACGCGGCCGGCCTGGTTGCGGTCGAGCCGGTTGGCGGTGGAGGCCGCAACGAAGATGTCGCCGCTGCCGTGGTGCGCCACCGAGCCCACTCGGGCCAGGCCCAAGCCGATGCGCGTGGCCAGGCGGCGCAGCTGACGAGCATCGAGCGGGATGTCGGTGAACAGCACCCCGAGGCAGCTGCCGCCGGTGTCGGCGCGTGGCTCGGCCGCCTTCGCTTCGGCGTCGAGCACCTCGCCGACCAGTCGACCACCGATGCGCAGCTGGTCCCGCGTCCCGAAGTTGCAGAGCAGCAGCACGCCGACGGTGCCCGCACCGTCGATGACGCGCGACGCGGTGCCGATGCCGCCCTTGTGACCCATCGTCACCATGCCCGTTCCCGCACCGACGACACCCTCGGCCACCGCGCCAGACGCGGCGACGGCCAGCGCCTTCCGGGCGTGCTCCGCCGTCACCCACCGGCGGCGCATGTCGTCGAGCCACGAGTCGTCGCACTCGCCGACGACCGGGATCACCACCTCGTCGGCACCCGCCGCGAACAGTTCGTCGACCACGCCGTCGGCGACTCGCCCGACGGACGACGTGCCGGTCAGCAGGATCGGCGTCTCCAGCACACCCCACTCGGTCAACTCGACGCTGCCGGTCAGTTCGCCCGCACCGTTCAACACGGAGGTGCCTGCGGGCATCGGCCGATGGAACAGGTCGATCGGGGTGTCGGGCACGATGGCGGTCACGCCGGTGCGCGCCACGGGGTCGTCGTGCCAGATCGTCACGTGGCCCACGCGCACGCCGGGTACGTCGGTGATCGCGTTGTTCGGGCCCGTCGGCAGCGCACCGAAGCGCAGGCCGAGGTCGCGGGCACGAGGTCGGGGGAGCGGGGCGGGCATGCGTCGCAATCTAGGCTCCGGCGCCATGACGTTGCGGATGCCGGTCGTGTGGTCCGAGCGTCACCGCGGCCACGCCCCGGACGGCGGCTACTGGCTCGGTGTGCGCGAGCCGGGTGACGAAGAGCCGGTGCGCGGCGACACGCTGCACGATCACCTGCGCGCCGCCGGCTGCACGATGGTCGCGGCGCCCGACCTCGGTCTGGCTCCGGTGTTGGCCGTGCACGATGCCGGGTTCGTCGACTGTCTGCGGCGGGCGTACCCGGCGTGGGTGGCCGCCGGGCACCTCATCGACCCGGGACAGCCGCAGGTGGTGCCGTACGTGTTCGCGATGCCGGGCTTCGCGGCACGTTCGCGGCGAGACCGGCCGCCCGCCACCATTCGTGCCGAGATCGGCTGGTACGCCACCGACACGTTGACGCTCATCAGCGCGGGCACGTTCGACGCGGCGCTGTCCGCCGTGCACGCGTCGGTCCATGCGGCGCGGCTGGTCGCCGACGGCGCGGTGGCTGCGTACGCGGCGGTGCGCCCTCCCGGTCACCATGCCGGCCCGGCCTTCTTCGGTGGCTCGTGTTACTTCAACAACGCGGCCGCAGCGGCGCAGGCGTTGCTCGGTGGCGACATCGGCCGCGTGGCGATCGTCGACATCGACGCGCACCAGGGCAACGGCACGCAGGAGATCTTCTGGGACCGCGGCGACGTGCTGTACGCCAGCGTGCACGTTGACCCGGCGGCCGGCTGGTACCCGCACTTCGCCGGGTACGCCGACGAGCGCGGCGAGGGCGACGGGTTGGGTGCCAACCTGAACGTCGTGCTGCCGGAGGGCGCCGGCGACGGTGACTGGCTGGCAGGGATCGACCGGCTGCTCGACGCCGTGCGCGACCACGGCTCGCAGGCGATCGTCGTGTCGCTGGGCGTCGACGCCGCAGTGGACGACCCGAACAGCCCGTTGATGGTGACGGCCGACGGCTTCCGCGAAGCGGGTCGCCGCATCGCCCGGGCCGGGCTGCCGACGGTGTTCGTGCAGGAGGGCGGCTACGTGCTCGACACGCTGGGGCCGCTGGTGCTCGAGGTGCTCGAGGGATTCGAGACGGTACAGGCGTCAGGAGAACGACATGGCTGAGGCATTGCAGTGGTGGGTGGGCATCGACGAGACGGGCGGCATCCCCAATCCGGGTCGCCCCGACATCACCCCGCCGCCGCACTGGCGGTGGGAGATGGTGGCCTCCGTCGAGCGCCCGCGGCAGTGCGAGGTGTCGCCCGACGGCTCGACCGTGGCGTTCATGCTCGACCGCGACACCTCCGACGTGTGGACGGTGCCGGTCGGCGGTGGTCCGGTGTCGCAGCTCACCACCGGCCGCACGCTCGCCGCGTTCTGGGAGGACGGCAATGCCGTGTGGTCGCCCCGCGGCGACCGCCTCGCCTTCACCCAGGACGGCAAGGTGATGGTGGTGCCGGCGACCGGCGGTGTGCCGACCGAGGTGTGCGCAGCCTCCGGCCCGGTGTGGTGGGACGACGAGCGGCTGATCGTCGGTGTCGAGCGTGGCGACACGACGGTGCTCGCCGTGGTCGAACTCGCGAACCCGTGGCCGCGGCCCATCGCCGTCGCCGGTGCCGATTACGTGCACGCGGTCGTGTCACCTGATCGCACCCGGTTGGCGTACACGCTGTTCCATCGCGACGATCTGAACTGCACGTCGCTCCACGTGGTGGACCTCGTGTCCGGCGCGTCGACGGTGGTGGTGCACCAGCCGGGATCGCAGCTGCGCGAGCCGGCGTGGTCGCCGGACGGCACCACGCTCGCGTATGCGTCGGAGTGGCCGGGTTGGTACGAGGTCTTCACCGTCGAGGCCTCGGGCGAGGGTCGCCCGCGGCAGGTGACCACCGCCGAGGCGGACTTCGCGTCGCTGCAGTGGTCGGCTGATGGCGCCTCGTTGCTGGCGACCCGCAGCCACCGCGGTGTCACCGATCTGGTGCGCGTCGACGTCGCGTCCGGTGCGGTGACGGTGCTCGCCGTGGGCGGCACGTGGTCGTCGCCGCGTGCGTTGCACGATGGGGGCGTGGTGGCCGTGCACGAGTCGTTCACCCAACCGGCACGGCTGTGCCGGGTGACCGCCACCGGTGATGTCATCGAGCTCGTCGCGCCGGCGCCGGCATCGGTTCGCGCCGCACCGCACGTGGTGCCCGAGCACGTCACCTACCGCTCGTTCGACGGGATGGAGGTGCACGGCTGGCTGTACCGGCCGGCCCATGCCGATGAGGCACGCCCGTGCCCGGCAGTGGTGCAGCCGCACGGCGGCCCGACGTCGGTGACCGGCGACGAGTGGGACGGCGTGGCGCAGTACTTCGTGGCCAAGGGCTACGCGTGGTTCGCTCCCAACTTCCGCGGGAGCACCACCTACGGCCGCGACTTCGAGCGTGCCAACCATGGCGTGTGGGGTGTGGCCGACATGCACGACTGCTTGGCCGCGTACGACCATCTCGCATCGCTCGGCTGGGTGGACCCGGCGCAGGTGGGCATCTTCGGCGCCAGCTACGGCAGTTACATGGCGCTGGCGTCCGTGGTCGACGACGGCGAGCACCGCTTCGCGTGCGCCGTCAGCAAGTACGGCGACTGCGACATCCTCACCTCGTGGGCACAGGGCGATCTGGTGGGCCGCCTGGACCTCGAGCGGATGATGGGTCACCCGTCGCAGGCGCGGGCGGCGTACGAGGCCGGCTCGCCGATCCATCGGGTCGAGCACCTGCGTGTGCCGATCCTCGTCGCGCACGGCGAGCAGGACCGTCGCGTGCACCCCGATCAGTCGAAGGAGTTGGTCGCAGCGCTGCGCCGACTGGACAAGCAGTACGAGTACGTGACGTATCCGACGGAGGGCCACGGCCTGTTGCGAACCGAGCCGTTCCTCCACTTCCACCGCCGTCTCGAGCGCTTCCTCGACTGGTACCTGCAACCCTGAACGGTGTGCCAGGATTGCGCCACGGCTGAGGGGAGCCGCGACGTTCGGGGAGGACGATCATGCAACGACGACTCTGGGCCCTGGGGTTGGCGATCGCCGCCCTCGGCTCGACAGTGGCGACCACCGTCCACGCATCCACCGACCAGCCGGTGACGCTGACGATCGGCCTGATGCAGGACCTCGACAGCCCGAACGTGACGGTCGGCGCGCTCGTCGCCGACTACGAGCTGTGGAACATGCAGTACGCCACGCTCACCGACAAGGCGGCCGACGACTTCTCCAACATCCCGGGCCTCGCCGAGAGCTGGGAGGGCAGCGCCGATGGTCTCACCTGGACCTACACGCTCCGTGACGGGCTGACCTGGAGCGACGGTACGCCGTTGACCGCGGAGGACGTGGCCTGGACCATCAACACGTCGAAGGAGCAGCAGTGGATCAACCACTACGCCACGACGCAGAACCTCACCGCCACGGCCGTCGACGACCGCACCGTGCAGATCGTCACCGCCGTGCCGGACCCCAAGCTGCCGACGATGGACGTGTACATCCTTCCCAAGCACATCTGGGAGGAGCCGTCGAAGTCCGACATCACGGCGTTCGACGCGCTCGACGGCGTCGGCTCCGGCCCGTTCACGTTGAAGTCGCGCAACGCCGGCCAGGACTGGACGATGGTCGCCAACCCCAACTTCTGGCGCGGTGCGCCGAAGATCGACCAGGTCGTGTTCCGTGTGTTCACCGAAGGCAGCGCGATGGTCGCCGCCCTGAAGAGCGGCGAGATCGACTTCGTGCACGACGTGCCGTCGGAGGAGTTCGATGGCCTGAAGGGCGAGCAGGACATCGCCACCGTCGTCGGCCAGCAGGGTGGCTTCTCCGAGCTGGCGATGAACGGCATGGCCGGTGGCATCGGCGACGGTCACCCCGCGCTGCAGGACGTCAACGTCGTGCACGCCGTGGCGATGGCCATCGATCGGCAGGCGTTGGTGGACCGCGTGCTGCTCGGCCAGGGCGAGGTGAACCCGGTGCTCGGTGTCTCACCCGACCCGGTGTGGACGCCGGAGATCCCCGCCGACCAGCAGTTGAACTACGACCCCGAGAAGGCGAAGCAGCTGCTCGAGGACAACGGCTACAAGGACACCAACGGCGACGGCATCCGTGAGATGCCGGACGGCAGCCGCGACCTGACGTTCCGATACGCGCAGCTGAGCGACAGCGACACTGCCGGGCCGAACCAGCAGCTGATCACGGGTTGGCTGAAGGAGATCGGCATCGCCACCACGGTGAGCACGTACGACCAGACGCAGTTGACCGACGTGATCGCGAGTGGGGAGTACGACATGTTCGTGTGGGGCTGGACGCCGTTCGTCGACCCGGACCCGATGCTCAGCTACTTCACATGCGCGCAGGTGACCACCGACCCGGCATCGGCCGGTTACAACGACGCCAACTGGTGCAGCGAGGAGTACGACAAGCTCTACGAGCAGCAGAACCAGGAACTCGACCGCGACAAGCGCGTCGAGATCGTGCACGAGATGCTCACGCTGTTCCACAACGAGAGCACCTACGTGGTGCTGTACCACGACGCCGACACCCAGGCCTACCGCACCGACCGGTTCACCGGCTGGGTGCAGCAGCCGAAGGACACCGGCCCGGTGCTGTTCAGCAACACCTCGCCGAGCTACTGGTCGCTCGCCCCGATCGGCGAAGCCGGCAGCACCGACACGACGGCGCCGGGTTCCACCGATGGCAGCGGTACCGAGACGACCGCCACGGGCGGCTCGTCCGGCGGTGGTGACGACGGTGGCAGCAACACCGGGGTGATCATCGCGATCGTGGTCGCCGCCATCGTGGCGCTGGGCATCGGCATCTTCACCGCTCGCGTGCGCGGTGGCCGCGACGACCGGGAGTGATGCTCGGCCGTGCGACGCCGCTTCGTCATCGGGAAGTTGCTGGGTGCGTTGAGCACCCTCGTCTTCGTGGTGATCTTCAACTTCTTCCTGTTCCGGGTGGTCAACGACGACCCGATCAACAGCATGTTCCGAGGGCGCAACCTCACGCCGGAGCAACTCGACCGGCTGCGGGTGAAGTTCAACCTCGATGGTTCGAAGTGGGAGCAGTTCGTCGCGTACCTCCAGCAGTTGCTGCACGGTGACCTCGGCTACTCGTTGAAGAGTTCGCGGCCGGTCACGGAGGTGATCGGCGAGGCGCTGTGGCCGACGATCCTGCTCGTCGGAACCTCGACGTTGATGGCGATGGTCGGCATCATCATCGGGTACCGCGCCGGCTGGCGGCGAGGCAGCACGTTCGACGCCACCGCCACGTCGATGAGCATGCTGACCTACTCGATGCCCGAGTATTGGATCGGCATGGTGGCGCTCGGTGTGTTCGCCGCGTCGCTCGGGTGGTTCCCGGTCGGTGGCCTGAACGACGCGGGCAGCACGGCCACCGGCATCGAGCGGCTGCTCGACCAACTGCACCACATGATCCTCCCGGCCACGGTGCTGGCGATCGCGTACATCGGTGAGTACATGATCGTCGCCCGCTCGGCGATGATCGACACCTCCCGCGAGGACTACCTGCAGCTCGCGCGGGCCAAGGGTCTGCGTGATGCCGACGTGCGCAAGCACCACGCACAGCCCAACGCGCTGCTGCCGGTGGTGAGCCTCAGTGCCATCAATTTCGGCTTCGTGCTCAGTGGCGCCATCGCCGTGGAGAGCATCTTCTCCTGGCCAGGCATCGGCCAGCAGACCGCGTTCGCGATCACCGGCCCCGACTTTCCGATGTTGCAGGGCTTGTTCCTGCTGATCAGCGCAGCGGTGATCCTGGCCAACCTGGCCGCCGACCTGCTGTACGGCTATCTCGACCCGCGGGTGGCCGGCCGATGAAGCGCAACGTGCGTTCCGCCTGGCGCCGGCTGGCCAGCGACAAACTGGCGATGCTGAGCCTCGCCGTCCTGGTGCTGTTCATCGTGATGGCGATCGTCACGCCGTGGATCAGCAGCCGCGACGACATCAACCCGGTCAACACCGGCGGCAACCCGACGTGGGCGTCGCCGTCCCGCGAGTTCATCCTCGGCACCGACTACCTCGGCCGCAGCGTGGCGCTGCAGGTGATGTGGGGTGCGCGGGTGAGCCTGTTCGTCGGCCTCGCCGCGACGCTGCTGACCATCGTCATCGGCGCGTTGGTGGGCATCACGGCCGGCTTCTTCGGCAAGTGGACCGACGCCACCCTGATGCGGGTGACCGACTGGTTCCTGGTGATCCCGTTCCTGCCGACGGCGATCGTGTTGGCGTCCGTGCTCGAGCGCAGCATCTGGACGATCGTGTTCGTCATCGGCATCACGTCGTGGCCGTCCACGGCGCGCCTCGTACGGTCGCAGGTGCTGTCAGTGCGCAGCCGTCTGTACGTCGACCGTGCGCGGGCGCTCGGTGCAGGACGCGCGCACCTCATCCGCCGTCACATCTTCCCGAACGTGATGCCGCTGATCATGGCCAGC
Source organism: Ilumatobacteraceae bacterium (assembly GCA_049318165.1). Classification (GTDB taxonomy): domain Bacteria; phylum Actinomycetota; class Acidimicrobiia; order Acidimicrobiales; family Ilumatobacteraceae; genus UBA668. The sequence continues at coordinate 1,462 of JBMOGW010000150.1, read as the reverse complement.
ACGACGCTTGCGGTGCCGATCAGCATCCTCACCGAGACGACGCTGTCCTTCCTCGGCCTCGGCGATCCGACCACCGTGTCGTGGGGGTCGATCCTCAACGAGGCGCGTGAGAAGGGCGCTGTCACCCGTGGCGCGTGGTGGTACTACATGCCGCCCGGCATCGCGATCGTGCTGGTGGTGTTGGCGTTCACGATGCTCGGCCGTGCGCTCGAGACCGTGCTCGACCCGAGGTTGCGTGAGCGATGAGCCTGCTCGAGATCCGCGACCTCCACATCACCTACCGCAGCGAACGCGGCGACGTGCCCGCGGTGCGCGGGGTGAACCTGTCGGTGGACGAGGGCGACACGCTTGGACTTGCCGGCGAGAGCGGGTGCGGCAAGAGCACCATCGCCGCCGCGGTGCTGCGCCTGCTGCCGAAGGGCACCGACGTGCGCGGGCAGGTGCTGCTGGCCGGCGAGGACGTGTACGCGATGAAGCCCGGCCGTCTGCGTGCCGTGCGCTGGACGGGCGCGGCGATCGTGTTCCAGGGCGCGCTGCACTCGCTGAACCCGGTGAAGCGCATCGGCTGGCAGATCCAGGAGGCGGTGCTGCTGCACACCAAGGTGTCCGGCAAGGCCGCCCGTGCTCGCGCGCAGGACCTGCTGGTGCGAGTCGGCATCCCCGCCGATCGGCTGGACCACTACCCGCACCAGCTGTCGGGCGGCCAGCGCCAGCGCGTGCTGATCGCGCTCGCGCTGGCGTGCGACCCGCAGGTGCTGATCGCCGACGAGCCGACCACGGCACTCGACGTGATGGTGCAGGCGCAGGTGCTGTCGCTGTTGGAGGAGTTGCAGCGCGAAAAGGCGCTCGCGCTGCTGTTCATCACCCACGACCTCTCGGTGCTGACGCACACCTGCCGCCAGCTGGCAGTGATGTACGCCGGTCGCATCGTGGAGGAGGGGCCGAGTGAGTTGGTGTTCACCGACCCGCAGCACCCGTACTCGCGAGCGCTTGCGGCGGCGTTCCCGACCATCGGCGACGCGTCATCGCGCATGCACCCGCAGGGCCTGGCCGGAGACCCGCCCGACCCGGCGGCGTTGCCGCTCGGTTGCCCGTTCCACGTGCGGTGTGCCGTGGCGACGGCGATGTGCTCGACGGTGGACATCGCACTGCGCGACGCGGGTGAGGGCCGGCGTGCGGCGTGCGTGCACGTGGGGGCCAGTCGTGTCGGATGACGCCGTGCCGGACGACGCCGTGACGGAGGAGGCCGTGCAGGGCGACGCTCTGCCCGTCGCCGCGGCTGCTGCGTCGTCGGCAGCGACGGAAGCGCCACTGCTGTCGTTGACGAACGTGCGTGTGCAGTTCGGTGGCGGTCGGGTGCACGCGGTCGACACGGTGTCGCTCGACGTCGGTCGCGGTGAAGTGGTGGCACTGGTGGGCGAGAGCGGGTGCGGCAAGACCACGCTCATCCGCTCGATCATCG
>JBMOGW010000149.1:0-8870 GCA_049318165.1 Ilumatobacteraceae bacterium | reverse complement strand
CGCGGTACTTGGCGATCTCCTCGAAGAAGTCGATGTGGGCGTTGAAGAAGAAGCTCAGCCGCGGTGCGAACGCGTCGACCGGTAGTCCCGCCTGCATCGCCAGCTCGACGTAGGCGAAGCCGTTGGCGAGCGTGAACGCCAGCTCCTCCACCGCCGTGCTGCCGGCTTCGCGGATGTGATAGCCGCTGATGGAGATCGAGTGCCAGCGCGGCATCTCTGCGGCCGTGAACGAGATGGTGTCGCGCACCAGCCGCATCGACGGGCGTGGCGGGAAGACGAACTCCTTCTGCGCCTGGTACTCCTTGAGGATGTCGTTCTGCAGCGTGCCGCCGAGCCGCGAGCGGTGGATGCCCGCCTTCTCGGCCTGGGCGACGAACATCGCGAAGATCACTGCGGCCGGCGAGTTGATCGTCATGCTCGTGGTGATCTCGCCGACGTCGATGCCGGCGTAGAGGTCCTCCATGTCGGCCAATGAGTCGACGGCCACACCGCAGCGGCCCACCTCGCCGAGCGACATCGGATGATCGCTGTCGAGGCCGAGCAGCGTGGGCATGTCGAACGCGGTCGACAGACCGTCACCGCCGGCACGGATGATCTCCTTGAAGCGCCAGTTGGTGTCCTCCGCCGTGCCGAAGCCGGCGAACATCCGCATCGTCCACAGCTTGCTGCGGTACATCGACGCGTACGGTCCGCGGGTGTACGGGTAGCCGCCCGGGAACTCGCCGTCGTCGGGTCCGTACACCGGCTCGAGCGGGATGCCCGACATGGTGGTGTAGGGCACGTTGCGCAGCCGTGAGCTGCCGAACTCGGCCTCCCACCGTTCGCGGTTGCTCATCTCCTCGGCCATCGCGTCAGCCTAGGCAGCGGTCGCCGAGCGGAGGCCATCAGGGACGGGCACGGTCCAGCGACGCCCGCACGACGTCGGCGGCGGCGTGCAGGTCGTCTCGATCGCGGGGCACCAGGAAACCGGCGGTGGCGGTTGCAACGATGGCCTCCACCTGGCTGCGCAGCTCGTCGATCACCTCTGCTTCGTGCACCGAGGGCACCACCTTGTCGATCGTGGTGAGCATGCGGATCGCGACCGCGGGCGTGCCGCTGGCGGCCTGGCGCAGTTCGTTGAAGGCGGCCGCGACGACGCGGCGCAGCGAGTTCGCCGGCAGCACCACGCGCAGCGCTCCGCTCGCGTCGGCGAAGGCCGACACACCGATCGGTTCGACCGACAGCGAGACCAGCGAGTCGCCGATCCAGTCGATGCACGAGATCGCCGTGGCCGGGTCGTTGACCGCCGGCGACAGGGCGCGCAGGGCGATCTCCACGTATTCGGCGATCGCGTACTCGAGGTCCTGCTCCATCGTGCGGTAGGTGCCACGCACCACCGCCTTGCGCAACAGCACCAGGTCGCCAGGGCCGAGCGCAACACTGGTCTCTGCGAGCGGCCGGCCAGCGTTCGCGAACGAGCCTGCCCGGTGCAACAGGCGGATCACGCAGTCGTTGCGCCTGGCGATCTCGATCACCGCGTCGAAGTCGATGGCCTGCACGTAGCCGGTCTCGAGTGCCTCGACCGCGTGCCATCCCGACGTGTCGATCTCGACCTTCGTCGACGAGTGGGCGCGCTGGGCCAGCGCACGCTGGCGCACGATCGCCTGGTCGAGTTCCTTGGAGATCTCGCTGAGCATGTTGCCGAGCTGCACCGACGAGCTGATGTCCTGCACGAACACCACGAGGAGTCCCGTGGCGAGGAGCACCATCAGCACCGCCGTCCACGTGGACAGGATCGGCGCGAAGCGGTCCCTCGCCCCGCTGAACACGGTCGCCAGCGTGACGAGCGAGTACACGAACACGGCCACGAACGAACCGATGGCCACCTGCGTGGTGCGGCGCCGCACGAAGTTGAGGATGATGCGCGGGCCGAAGCTGGCAGCCACCAGCGACAGCACGACCATCATCAACGACACGACGAGTGCGACGACGGTGATCGACCCACCGGCGAGTGTCGCGAGGATGGTCTTGGAGTCCTCCGCCGACATGCGGATGTAGCGCGGCAGGTGGACGTACTGGTCCTGCAGAAGGTTGTCGAGCGTGATCGTGATCACGGCGAGCACGATCACGCGCATCGTCAACCGGAACGGCAGCACGAGGAAGCTCGTCCCCAACTCGACTTCCCGTCGGCGTGGCATCAGCAATCGGGATGGCACGGCGTGCAGCGTAGGCGGTACCGTCAACGGTCGATCGCACCAGGAAGCACCCGATGACCGACACCCCCGCATCGACCGACGACACCTCGCGCACCCCCGTCGCGGCCAACTTCGTCCGTGACATCGTGAAGGCCGACAACGAGGCCGGCACCTTCGGCGGGCGGGTGCAGACCCGCTTCCCACCGGAACCGAACGGCTACCTGCACATCGGGCACGCGAAGGCGATCTGCGTGGACTTCGGCATCGCCGACGAGTTCGGCGGCGTCTGCAAGCTGCGCTTCGACGACACCAACCCGGTCACCGAGGACACCGAGTACGTGGACGCCATCGTCGACGACATCCGCTGGCTCGGCTTCGAGCCCTCCGGCGACCCGGTGTACGCCAGCGACTACTTCGAGCAGCTGTACCAGTGGGCCGAGCACCTCATCGAGCGTGGCCTCGCCTACGTGGACGACCAGCCGGCCGAGCTGATCCGCGAGCAGCGCGGCGGCTACGGCAAGCCGGGTGTCGACAGCCCATATCGAACCCGTCTAGTGAATGAGAACCTGGAGCTGTTCCGGCGGATGCGCAGCGGCGACCTGCCCGACGGCTCGCACGTGCTGCGCGCCAAGGGCGACATGCAGCACGAGAACATGCAGCTGCGCGACCCGGTGATGTACCGCATCCGCCACGAGCATCACCACCGCACCGGCGATCAGTGGTGCCTGTACCCCACCTACGACTGGGCCCACGGCCAGAGCGATGCCATCGAGGGCGTGACGCACTCGCTGTGCTCGCTGGAGTTCGACAGCCACCGCCCCCTGTACGACTGGTACCTCGAGCACCTGCCGCTGCCCGGCGACCAGCCGAAGCAGATCGAGTTCGCGCGCCTCGAGCTGACCCACACGGTCACGTCGAAGCGCAAGCTGCGCCAGTTGATCGACGACGGCGTCGTGGACGGCTGGGACGACCCGCGCCTGCCGACGCTGCGTGCGCTGCGCCGCCGCGGCTACCCGGCCACGGCCATCCGCGAGTTCTGCAACTTCATCGGCGTGGCGAAGACCAACAGCCGTCACGCCATCGAGCTGCTCGAGTCGTTCATCCGCAACGAGCTGAACCGCACCGCACAGCGGCGGATGGCGGTGCTGCGGCCGATCAAGCTGGTGATCACCAACTGGCCCGAGGGCCACGCCGAGCAGATGACCGTGCAGAACAACCCGGAGAACGAAGCCGACGGCACGCGCCAGGTGGAGTTCACCGGTGAACTGTGGATCGAGCGCGACGACTTCATGGCCGAGGCGCCACCGAAGTACTACCGACTCACCCCCGGCCAGGAGGTCCGCCTGCGCGGCGCGTACTTCGTCACCTGCACCGGTTACGAGACCGGACCCGACGGCGAGGTGACCGAGGTGCACTGCACGTACGACCCGGCCACCACCGGCGGCCAGGCGCCCGACGGCCGCAAGGTGAAGGCCACCATCCACTGGGTGAGCACGGCGCACGCAGTCGGCTTCGAGGCGCGTCTGTACGAGCGGCTGTTCACCGCCGAGGTGCCGGGCGAGGCGACGGGCGAGCCGTTCGACGACCTCAACCGGAACTCGCTCGAGGCCGTCCAGGGCAAGGCCGAGGCCGCGCTCGCCGACACGGCCGCCGGCCAGGTGGTGCAGTTCGAACGCCTCGGCTACTTCGCCCTCGATCCGTCGCTGCCGATGGTGTTCCACCGCACCGTTGGACTGAAGGACGAGTGGGCGAACGTCCAGAAGCGCAAGTGACACAAGGGTTTGCCCGTCGCCGGTGTGACACCTGACGCACGGAACGGACGTTCAGCTCAGGAACGCGCGACATCGACGAGCAAGGTTTCTTTGCTCAAAGTGGACGAAATGCCCTCTCGTGCCCGTACGGTCGTGCCCGCGAGTGCACCACAACGGTTTGCTCGACGTCACAGACAAGGCAATCCCATGCAAGGCACCGTCAAGTTCTTCAACGCCGAAAAGGGTTACGGCTTCATCTCTCGCGATGGCGGGACCGATGTGTTCGTACACCACACCAACATCGCCGGCACCGGCTACAAGACCCTCAACGAGGGTCAGGCAGTCGAGTTCGAGATCGGCCCGGGCCGCAAGGGCGACGAAGCCCTCAACGTCCGCGCGCTCTGATCCGCGACAACCTCTGATCGAGGGCGTCTCACCTTCGGGTGAGGCGCCCTCGTCGCGTCCCGGCCCGGGTTCCGGGCCGTGCCGGAGTCTCAGTCGACGGGGAAGAACTGGTCGGTCGTCGTGTCGCGCTTGGCGGTGAACCAGCGGCGGCAGCCGGCCTCGTGGAACCAACGCTCGAGCGTGACGCCTTCCACGTTGTCCTGCATCCAGGCGTAGTCGACGTTGCGCGCGTCCGCATCGGTGATCGAGTCCGGGGTCACCGGGAACACGTTGCCGTAGCGGTACTCCTCGAACGGACGCGACCCGCAGTTGGGGCATTCCACCCACAGCATGACTACCTCGTTCCTGCGGAGCTCGGGTCGGCCATCGCTGCCTCGGCAGCGAAACGCGACAGGGCGAACGGTTCGATCAACGGCGCCGAGCCGGTGGCCAGCAACTGCGCCATCTGCTCACCGCCGGCGGGGATGGCCTTGAAACCCCAGGTGCCCCATCCGGTGGAGATCATGAACCCGTCCACACCGGTGTGGCCCATGATCGGCGAGAAGTCGGTGCTCACGTCGCAGATGCCCGTCCACGAGCGCAGGATGCGCAGCTTGGCGAGGAACGGGAGCATCGTGATCGCCTTCTTCGACACCGACTGCAGGTAGCTGAACGACGTCGCCTGGCGGTAGCTGGCGAAGCGGTCGTACTCGGCGCCGAGCAGCATCTGGCCACGCGGCGTCTGGCTGACGTAGAAGACGAGGTCGTTGCTGGAGATGATCGGCGGGAACTCCTGCGCGTACGCGTTGGTGACGAACGCCTGCAGCGCGTGGGTGCGGATCGGCAGGCGCACGCCCGCCCACCCGGCCACCGTGCTGACGCTGCCGCCGACGGCGGAGATCACCGTGCCGGCGGAGATGTTGCCCTTCGCCGTCTGCACGCCCACGACACGGTCGCCGTCCTTCAACAGGCCGGTGACGGGCGTGTGCTGGAACACGTGCACGCCGGCGCGCAGTGCGCCCTGCGCGTACGCCCACACGACGCGGTCGTGGCGGGCGGTCGCACCCTCGTGGTGGTAGCTGGCGCCGTGCACCGGATACCGCCCTCCACCCGACAGATCCATCTGCGGGCAGAGCGACTTGATCTCGTCGGGGAGGATGTAGTCGGTCTTGGCGCCCATCGCCTGGTTCATCAGCGCACGCGTCTGCTCGGTGCGGGCGGTGCTCACCGAGTGGGCCAACCAGATCTGGCCCTTCTGGTGGTGCATGATCCAGCAGCCGGTCTCGTCCTCGAGCGTCTGGTACTTCTCCAGGCTGTGCTGGTAGAACGCGACGCTCTCCGGGATGCCGTAGTTGCTGCGGATGATCGTGGTGTTGCGACCCGAGTTGCCCGAGCCGATGAACGACGAATCCAGCACGCACACGTTGGTGATGCCGTGGCGCGTGGCCAGGTGGTAGGCGGTGGACAGGCCGTGGCCGCCGGCGCCGATGATGACGACGTCGTACGACGACTTCGGCTCGCCGACCTGCCAGGGCAGGTCGAGCAGCGTTTCGACGAACTCGTTCATGCGAGGCGCTCCTCCAGTTCGCGCTGGGCGGCGCAGGCGACCAGCAGCAGCGCCGAGCCGTCCTCGTGCAGCACCAGCTTCGCGGGCACACCGGCGATCTGACCTTGACTCACGCACGGCCTGGCACCGGGCAGCGCCCACTCGATGTGGTGCAGCGCGATGTCGGCGACCTGCTCGGCAGTCAACGACGAACCGCTGAAGCCGTGCTCGGGGGTGACGATGGCGTGCTCGTCGGCCGGCACGGTGGGCTCGGCCGCACCGATGAGGAACACGTCGTCGGGCGAGATGCGCACGACGCGGGACCCGGACGGCCACGGTGCCGCGTCGAGCGCGGCGGGGTCGGCGATGATGCGCCAGCCCACGAGCGGTTCACATGCGGGCACGTGCGCCCTCCTTGTCGTAGAACGGCACCGGGCTCACCCGGGCCTCGCGGCCGTCGATCTCCACCACGTCGGCATGGGGCAGGCGCTTCTGCCAGCCGAGCAGCACCGCGTGGCCGTACATGGGCGAGTCCCAGCTGGACGTCACGTGGCCCACCACGTCGCCGTTCACCCGGATGACCGAGCCTTCCAATGGTGCCGGGCCGTCCATCGTGAACCCGAACAGGCGGCGCTCGTCCGGCAGTTCGGCGGTACGGGCGAGTGCGGCGCGGCCGACGAAGTCGGGCTTCTCCATCTTCACGGCCCAGTCCATGTTGATGCGCCGCGGCGAGCTGTCGAGCTCGGTGTCCTGACCGACGATCACGTGGCCCTTCTCGAGCCGCAGACCGAACAGCGCCTGCAGGCCGTGCGGCTTGATGCCCAGCGGGCGGCCCAGCTCCATCAACGCCTGCCACAGCTCGACCGAGCGGTCGATCTGGTGGTGCAGCTCGTAGCTGGCCTCGCCGGTGAACGAGAGGCGCATCACGTGGCACGGGATGCCGGCCACGTCCAGGTGGCGGTGCTGCAGGAACTTGGGGCGGTCCTCGTCGGCCACGCCGGCCCGGCGCATCAGCTCGCCGGCCAGTGGGCCCGTGACGTTGATGGCGCCGTGCGACACGGTGCGGTCGAGCACGTGCACCTTGAGGCCCCAGGTCTCCACCCAGTCGCGCACCCACATCTCGGCAGTGCTGGCGCCACCGGAGGTGAACGTGAGCAGGAAGCGGGTGTCGCCTTCGCGGCAGATCATGCCGTCGTCGAGCACGTGGCCGCGCTCGTTCAGGTTGATGACGTAGCGCGACCGGCCGACCTTGATGTCGTGCACGTGGTTCGGGTACAGCCGCTCGAGCGCCTCGACCACGTCGGGGCCACTGACGAGCATCTTGCCGAGCGTGGACACGTCGCCGAGCGACACGCCTTCACGCACGGCCCAGTACTCGCCCACCGCGTCGCCGTAGTTCCACGGGCGGAACCAGCCGCCGAACTTGTCGAGCTGGGCGCCGAGCTTCTGGTGCTCGCCGTGCAGCGGGGTGCGACGGAACGTGTCGATGTGGTAGCCGGCGGCGGCCTCGGCCAGGGTGATCTGGCGGGCGGCCGGGCGGCCGGTGAACGGCTTCGGCTCGACCCCACTGCGGTCGGCGACGAACGAGCGCAGGTGCGGCATGCACACGCCACCCTGGCAGGTGCCGACGCCGCAGAGGCTGGCGCGCTTCACCAGTTCGAGGTCGCGGAAGCCCTTGTCCCACACGCCCTGCAGGTCTTCCACGGTGATCTTGCCGCAGGGGCACAGCACGCCCTCCTGCGGCGCGGGCGGCAGCGCGTGCGCTGCAGCAGCCGGGCCGACCACTTCCACCGGCACCATCGGCGCCATGCGGGCCAGCACGTCGCGCGGGGCGGAGCCGAGGTCGACGATGACGCTGTCGCAGGCGATGCGGCTGCCGTCGGCGAGTTCCACCTCGCTGACACGACCTTCGCCGTGGAACGCCTTCAGTTCGTGCCCGACGGTGACCACGTTGCCGAGGTCGATGCCGGCGGCCTGCGCCGTGGCTGCTGCACGCGGCGTGTAGATGCCGGCGAGCAGGTTGCCCGGGCACACCGGCTGCACCTCGGCGGCGCCCGTGGCGAGCGTGATGTGGTGCGCGTGCCAGTGCTCGATGCCGTCCTCGCGCCGCACCACCAGGCTCGGGCCGTCGAACACGCCGACCACCTCGTCGCCGTTCCGGGCGTCGAACACGACGACGTCGTGCCCGTCGGCCCGCTGGGCGAGCGCCGCTGCCACACCGCTGTCGCCCGCGCCCACCACCACGTGGTCGGCGCTGCGGTGGCGCACGTCGACCGCCGTGTGGTGCTCGGGGCCACCGGGCGACGGGTGTGAACCGTTCGGGTGGCGGCGCACCGTGATGCCAGGACGCGCCGGTGTCTGACAGGTGCGCATCCACGGCACGTCGTCGACGATGGCGACACAGTTGCCGCAGTCGCCGGCGAGGCACAGGGTGCCGCCACGAGCCGGGTGCTGCCCCGCCCGGATGGCCGCCAGCGCCAGGCTGTCACCCTCCTCGTAGTCGATGGGTGTGCCGTCGTACACGACACGACTCATGCTGTCCCCCAGACCTCGATCCGCATTGTGGCGACACTATCCCGGAACGATCGTGCGGTGAAACGAGAAGGACATCGTGTGCGACACTGTGCGCCATGCAGGGGGAGATCAGCAGGCGGGATCTGGCCAGGTGGGCGCTCTTCGGGGCCGGTACGGTGCCGATCGCGGCGTTACTGGCGGCCTGCACGGAAGGTGACCAGGCGAAGACCGCCAACGCCCGGCCACGTGCGGGCGCATCCACCACGACGAGCGCCGTCCCGACGTCGAGCACCAGCACCCTGCCGCCCACCACCGTGCCGGGCAGCACCCTGCCGACGGACCCGACGAAGCCGTGGTGGCTGCAGGGCAACTACGCCCCGGTGATGGACGAAGTGACCTCCACCCAGTTGGTGGTGCGCGGGGCGCTGCCGCCCGAGTTGAGCGGTCTGTACGTGAAGAACGGGTCGAACCCGCCACGGTCGGACTCGCCGCACTGGTTCT
>JBMOGW010000148.1:0-8915 GCA_049318165.1 Ilumatobacteraceae bacterium | reverse complement strand
CGGCCCGCAGCCGCATCGCGCTCACCGGCACGCCCATCGAGAACGGCCTCGGCGACCTGTGGGCGATCCTCGACTTCACCAACCCGGGCCTCGTCGGCTCTCGCGCCACGTTCATCTCACAGATGTCCGGCGATGGTGAAGCCGCGCTGCGCGCACTCAACGGCATCCTGCTGTTCCGCCGCACGAAGGCCGAGCCCGAGGTCGCCGCCGAGCTGCCCGACAAGATCGACGAACTCGACCACTGCACCATGACCCCGGAGCAGATCGGCCTCTACCAGGCGGTGCTCGATTCGCTGCTCGTCGACGTGCAGGACCCGGACGGCCCCGACGCGAAGCAGGGCGCCGTGCTGGCAGCGATCACCGCGCTGAAGCAGATCTGCAACCACCCGGCGGCGTACCGCGACGACGGCCTGCCGCTGGCCGGCCGCTCGGGCAAGCTGGCCCGCCTCGAGGAGATCTGCGAGAGCGTGTTCGCCGCGGACGAACGCATCCTGATCTTCACCCACTTCGCCACCTGGGGTCGCAAGCTGGCCGGCCATCTGTCGCAGGTGTTCAGCACGCGCATCGAATGCTACGACGGGAGCCTGCCGCGGGCGGTGCGCGACAAAATGGTCACCGACTTCCAGGCGATGCAGGGTGCCGGCGCGATGGTGCTGTCGCTGAAGGCCGGCGGCACCGGCCTGAACCTCACCAACGCCAACCACGTCGTGCTGTACGACCGCTGGTGGAACCCGGCCGTCGAGGACCAGGCCCGCGACCGCGCCTGGCGCATCGGTCAGAGCAAGACGGTCATCTCGCACCGCCTGGTGTGCCCTGGCACGGTCGACGAGCGGGTGGAGGAGGTCGTGGCCGGCAAACGGCACATCGCCAACCTCGTGCTGCCGAAGTCGAGCTCGCTCTCCGACCTGAACACCGACCAGCTGCGCATCGCCCTCGGGTTGCGGCCCGACGAACTGCTCACCGGGGAGGACAACGAATGAGCCAGGCACCCCAGCCCAAGGCCCGCGGCGGCCAGGCGTCGCGGCGACGCAAGTCCAAGCGCGGCGGTGCCGCCCCGCAGTCGCAGAAGATCGACCTGTGGAAGGACCCTGCCCCGCTGCCCGACGTCGAGCCGATCGCCGTGCCGCACGAGGTGGGCGCGATGCTGCGCTCGCTGGGCGACCCGCCGATGAACAACGGCGCGGCCGCCGGTCGCTTCTTCAGCGTGGTGATCGAGCGTGCGGCCGCGGTGGCCGTCGCCCTGGCGGTCAGCGCCGACGTCCTGGCTCGCGACGACTGAACACGATCCGTTCCGGTTCCTGACCTTCGGCCGTATCGGCGGAGGTGGAACCCGGCACACACTGTCATCAGAGACCCTCGAGGAGGTTCGGATGACGATCGATCGAAAAGGCACCGTGGTGGTGGGTGTGGACGGGTCGCCGGATTCGGGCCGCGCGCTCGACTGGGCGATCGACGAAGCGATCAAGCGTCACCTGCGGGTGCGTCTGGTGCACGGCGTCGAGGTGGGCGTGTCGATGGCCAGTCCGTACGGCGGCGGCATGGTGCTGGAACAGTTGGAAGAGGCAGGCCGCACCGTGCTCGACGAGGCGGAGGAGCGCGTGCGCGCTGCCGGCCTCGACGTCGACAGCTGTCTCGAGATCGGCTCGGGAGCGCACGCGCTGATCGAGCAGTCGAAGGACGCCGACCTGCTGGTGGTGGGCTGCCGCGGCCACGGTGGTTTCGTCGGCATGCTGCTCGGCTCGGTGTCGTCCGCCGTCACGCACCACGCGCACTGTCCGGTGTTGGTGGTGCGGCCGGAGCATTCGACCCTCGCGTAGCGACGATCGCAGACGGTCGCGTCGCGGGTCCCTCAGGCGTTGTCAGGCGTTGTCGGGGCCGCGTTCCACGCCGGCCGCATCGAGCGCGGCGCGCACCGCCAGGCGGACGGTGCGGGCCACGCCGTGCTGATGGCCGGGCTTGGTGCGCACCGTCAACCGGACGACGGCGCCGTTGGTGTCGAGCTGCTCGACACCGAGCACTTCCGGCTGACGCAACAGCACGGCCGCGATCTCGTCCGCCGCCACGGCCTCCTCGGCGGCCGCTGACGCGACGCGCACGGCCTCGGCCAGGTCCGCGCCACGGGCGAGCTGCACATCGACGTTCGCCTGCCCCCAGGTGCGGCTCTGGTTGCCGACTCGCAGGATCGACCCGTTGGGCACGGTCCACAGCGTGCCGTCCGCAGCGCGGATGGTGGTGGCGCGCAGCGTCAACCCTTCCACCGTGCCGCTCACCGCGGCGATGTCGATCTGGTCGCCGACACCGCACTGGTCCTCGAGCAGCATGAAGAACCCGGCGATGCAGTCGCGCACCAGCGACTGTGCACCGAGACCGATGGCGATACCCGCGATGCCCGCACCGGCGATCAGCGGCGCGAGTTGGATGTGCCACAGGCCGAGGACGATGAGCGCGGCGATCGACCACACGAACGCCGCCACCGACGTGCGTGCCACCGCGCAGAGGGTGCGGGTTCGCGTCTCGTCCCGCGGCTCGGGTGCCCCGACCACACCGATCTTCTCCAGCGCGTCGGCGGCGATGGCCGGAGGCTTGGTGATGCGCGTGATGACCGCGGTGACGGCTCGCTTGGCCCAGCGGACGATGAGCGCGGCGATGATCAGGATCACCAGCGACGCGACCGGCACGGTCATGATCCAGTCGATGGTCTTCGTCAGCACACGGTTGCCGGTGACGTTCCAGACGCCCTCGCACAACCAGCCGGGCGACGCGCCGCAGGCCTCGAACAGCCCCGCTGCATCGGTCGGCGTGGCGCCACCGGTCGCAGCGGCCGTGGTGGTCGTCACCTCCTCGGCGAGCGTTCGGGCGAGCAGCATGGCGGTGACGGGCATCACGGCGCGCACGGTACCAGTGCCAAGATGGACGGGTGACGAAACCCGCCGCCCTCTCGCGTTCCACCGCCGCCGACATCCGTCATGCGATCGCCGAACGCATGGCGACACCGGTCTCGGTGTGGTCGCTCAACGGTCGCGACATCGGCTTCCAGTGCAGCTTCGACGAGGGACTCGAGGTCGGTGGCTTCGCCGGCGTCCGCACCCCCGCCGGCGAGTTGCTGCTGGTGCAGGTGCTCGAGTTGACGATCAACGAGCGCGAGTCGATGCGCGTCGCGGTGGACACCGACTTCTTCGGCGAGGCTGCGGCGGCGGCGCTCGAGAGCGCCAACGTGAACCTGATGATGCGCTACGTCGTCGGTACGGCACGGGTGTTGTCGGCCGTCGACAGGAAGGCGCTCGTGCCGCCGTCGGGGACCGGCTTCCGTGAGGGCGCGCTGGAGCGGATCGACCAGCGGCTCGTCGCCACCCTGCTGCAGGCCGGGCTGGGCAAGAGTGTCGGCCTGCCGATCGGGACGGTGCACGGCACCGGCGTGGATGCCGAGCTGAAGGCCGCCGGCTTCTCGCGGCACACGTTCATGGTCGGCCAGTCCGGGTCGGGCAAGACGTACAGCCTCGGCGCGATCCTCGAGCGGCTGCACGCGCGCACCACGCTGCCGATGATCATCATCGACCCGAACTCCGATCACGTGCACCTCGGGCAGCTGCGCGACCGTGACGCGATCGCCCGCCGAGGGCAGCCCCCGATCAGCCGCAAGGGCTACGCCGAGCTGAAGACCGCGATGAAGGCCGCCGGCGAGGTGGCCGTCGCTCGGGCCGGTGCCGCGGACTACCCGCTGGCGATCCATCTGTCCGATCTCGCCGTCCACGAGCAGGCGTTGACGCTCGACCTCGACCCGTTGCGCGACTCGGCCGAGTATGCCGCGTTCTTCGAAGCCGTCGAGTCGCTCGCCGCCCTGCCGGCGTACGGCTTCGACGAGGTGATCGATCGCCTCGAGCAGCAGGGCACCGAGGCTGCACAGCAGTTGTTGCAGCGCATCCGCAACCTGCGCGTCGCCGAATGGGAGGTGTGGGCTCGGCCCGACAGCGAGTCGCTCGTGCATCGCCTGCTCGGTGTGCGCTCCGCCGTGCTCGACACCGGCTCGCTCGAGGACGCCCGCGCCCGCTCCGTGGTGGCGCTCGCCGTGCTCGGCTTCCTCCGTCGCCGTGCGGCGCGCACGCCGATCCTCGTGGTGATCGACGAGGCGCACAACGTGTTGTCGCCCGACTTCACCAGCGCGCTCGAACGCGAGATCGTCGATTACGGCGTGTGGGTGGCGGGCGAGGGGCGTAAGTACGGCGTGCATCTCGTCGTGAGCACGCAGCGCCCGCAGAAGATCCACCGCAACGTCATCTCGCAATGCGACAACCTGGTGCTGATGCGGATGAACTCGGTGCTCGACATCGAGGAACTCGCCGCCACGTTCTCGCACGTGCCGCGGGCGATGATCGCCGAGGCGCGTTCGTTCGTGCAGGGCGAGATGGTGGTGGCCGGCCCGATCGCCACGCCGCCGATGCGTGTCGACGTGGGCGAGCGGTGGTGCCCGGAGGGCGGCGCCGACCTGCCCACCACCTGGGCCACTCGCACCTGACCCGCTGAGACGGAGGGTGTGGTGCGCCCCCGTGGCACCTGAAACCCTCGTTCTGAACCGTCAGGTCGTGGCGGGAACCGGAAGGTCCCGCTCGACCGGCACTGCCGGCATCGACGGCAGGCGGCCGTCGGCGAGCGCGGCGACCAGCGCGGCATGGTCGCGTTCGGTCTGGTCGGCGTAGCCCTGGGCGAACTCGGCGATGGCGTCGGGCAGCGTGTCCGACGCGCCGACATAGCCCGAGATGGTGGCCGGGTCGCCGGTACGGGCGTGGGCGCGGGCGAGCGCCCAGGCGCACAGACGCACGTAGGCACGGAACCCGCTCGCCTTCATCGTCGGGATGTCGAAACTGCCCTTCGCGTCCCACATCTGGCGGACGAAGTACTGCACGCCCTCCTCGCCGGTGGTCCAGCCGAGGAGGATGTCGCTGACGGCCTGCAGCGAGCGCTGCGATTCCACCACCCGGCGGCCCTCGTGCGCGGCGGGTGGACGGCCGAGGGCGAGGTGCGGTACGGCCGGGCGGGCCTCCTTCACCTGCAGGAACAGCGGACCGCCGTTCGGTCCCTGCAGCAGGACGATCCAGCAGCGGGTGCCCACGCTGCCGACGCCGACCACCTTCCGGGCGAAGTCGACGAACCGATACTGCTCGAACAGGTGCTGGCGGTCGGCGGCGAGCGAGTCGTGGTACTGCACGAGGGCCGTGTCGAGGATCTCCTTCAGGCGCGGCAGGTCGAATCGGGTGACGATCGGCGGGTCGGGCACGATGCGCCACTGACCGTCCACCATCGTCGTCAGCTTGTTCAGGGCCTTCAGGTGGTTCTTGCCCATCACCCGGCGCAAGAAGTCGTCGCCGCGGCGGCGGGCGGTGTCGGTCTCCATCATCCCGACCAGGTCGTCGGCGTCGATGCGCGCGTAGTGCACGTCGAGCCGCGACATGTCGCCGTAGCGGTCCATCCAGTCGCGGTAGGTGCCGATCGCGTCGACCACCAGCCGCGAGGTGGCGACGGCGTCGAGCCCGCGCTCGCGGCCGGCCACGACGATGCTCGCCGCGAGGCGCTTGAGGTCGAACTCGAACGGCCCCTCGCAGGCCTCGTCGAAGTCGTTGAGGTCGAACACCAGGCGGCGCTCCGGGCTGGCGTACAGACCGAAGTTCGCGAGGTGCGCGTCGCCGCAGATGGTCACCTCGGGACCGCTCCTCGGATGGGTGGCGAGGTCGAGCGACATCACCAGCGCCGAGCCGCGCAGGAAGGCGAACGGCGAGGCCGCCATGCGGGCGTAGCGCAGCGGCACCAGGTCCTGCTGGCGAGTGCGGTTGGACTCCACCAGCACCTCCACCGGGTCGACGCGTCCCGACGACGGTTCCCAGCCGGCGTGCGACGTACGCGGAGTCGCAGCACGAAGGGCCTTGCCGGCTGCCCGGCGCTCGGCGGGGGGTGCGATCCGGTCGTGGAACGCAGTCGAACCTTGCTTCTTGGCGGGCACGGACCTGATCATGACACGCGGACCCGCACTACAGTTCCGGCCCAGTGGCTGGCAGATGGGACACATATCGACTCCGCGCAGAGGCGTTCGGAGAGGACGCGAAGCAGCGTTGGGCCGCGGAGCGCCAGGCGCACAGCAGCATCGGCATGTTCGAGGCGATGTACCTCCGCGACAAACTCGCTTTCGGGTCGGTCCTCGGCAGCGCGCTCGCGTTGCGGCTGTTCCTGTTCGTCATCCCGGCCAACGTGACGATCATCGCGTTCACGCGCGTGCTGCAGTTCACGAACTGGTTCGACGAGGCGTTCATCGAATCGATCACCACGGGGCCGATGGCGGCGTCGCTGCTGACGCTGTCGCGCACCCAGGCGCTCGGCGTCTTCCTGTCCAGCGGTGTCCTCACCGTGTGGGCAGGGCGGTCGATGGCCCGCGTGCTCGCCTCCAGTTCGGGCGTCTCGTGGGGTCTCACGCTCACCGAGACGAAACAGCGGATGAAGGCGATGGCCGCACTGATCGGCGTGATCTTCGCGTCGATCATCGCCGGCGTCGTCATCAACATGGTGCGCGACGCGGGCGGCGTTGCGGTGGGCGCGGTGCTCTTCTTCGCGGTGGCCGGCATCTTCGCGGTGGCGTGGTTCCTGGTGATGCTCACCCTGCCGCGCAACACCACCGACCCCGGCGCGCTGATCCCTGGAGCGCTGCTGTTCGGCATCTCGTACTCGGCCCTGCAGTGGTTCATGCAGTACTACCTGCCCGCTCGCGTCGCCCGCACCAGTGACACCCTCGGCCAGATGGCCACCACGGTGGCGATCCTCGGCAACTTCTTCTTCATCGGCCGCCTGATGACGGGCACGTTCGTGTTCACCGCCGTGCTCTACGAGCACCACGGCAGCCTCAGTCACGTGCTGTTCAACCTGCCGGTCGTGCGCCGCCTGCCGGCGAAGTTCCCGCGACTGCGCGAGTACTTCGCGCTCGACGTGCAGCCCGGCGAGGCACACGCGCCCATCGACGACGTCATCGATCTCTCGGACCCGGACCAGGTGGCCCGGCGCATGGAGGCAGCAATGGACGCGACGCTCGCAGCGCCGCTCGACGACGCCGGGGACCCGGACGACGTGCGCTCGGCGGAGGGTCGCTCGTGACCGCCGATGCCCCGGCGGCGCCGGCCAACCCGCCCACTCCGGCGATCGTGGTGAAGTTGCTCGCCGTCAGCGCCGTCCTCGGTGTGGTGGTGGCACTCGGTTTCGAGGCGTTCGAGCGCGGCCTCGAGCACGCCCAGCACTGGCTGTGGCACACCGTTGCGGGTGACGCACCCGGTTGGGCCACGACGGTGACGATCACCACGGTCGGCGGCCTCGTCACCGGTCTGCTGGTGCGCTTCCTTCCCGGCCACGGCGGCGCACATCCCGCCGACGGCCACGGCCTGCTGAACCCCGACCCGGACTCGGCGCGCCTGAAGGTGGTGCTGAGCGTCCTGATCGTCGGTTTCGTCAGCCTGATGGTCGGCGCGTCGCTCGGCCCGGAGGGTGCGTTGCTGCCGGGCGTCGCCGGTGCCGCGCTGCTGGTGTCGCGGCTGGTGAAGGCGCAGGGGCCTGCGCAGCGGTTGCTGCTCGGTGCCGCGCTGGCCGCGCTGCTGGCGGCGATGTTCGGTTCGCCGCTCGCCGGCGTCGTGCCGTTGCTGGAGATGGTGCCCGTGGCGTCCGGCGCCTCCATGGCGCTGCTCGTCCTGCCGGCCCTGACCGCCACCGCCACCGCCACGATCACACTGCAGGTGCTCGGCGTCACCGCGGCCGGGCGCATCCCGTTCAGCTACGACGACTTCCACTGGCCCCACCTGTTCGTCGCGCTGCTCGTCGGCGTGGTGGCGGGCGCGGCCGGCATGATGCTGACGCCCGCGACCGCGGCGCTGCGCAGTCTGACGAAGCGGCTCGATCGTGTGAGCGTCGTGATCACCTTGACGGTCGGTGGCCTCTGCCTCGGCTGGCTCTACGTGATCGGTGGGGTCACCGTGCGCTTCCGTGGCATCCCCGAACTGCTCGGCGCCGTGGCGCAGACCGAGAGTGCGCCGCGCGCACTGCTCCTCGCCGCGGTCAAGCTGGCGGCGACCGCGTGGTGCCTCGCGGTGGGCTTCCGTGGCGGGAAGATCTTCCCGATCGCGTACGTCGGCGGCACCGTCGGCCTGGCGCTGCACCTGTTCATCCCGTCGATCCCCGTCGAGCTCGCCTGGGGCATCGGCATGGCGGCGGCGATGGCCACTGCGCTCGGCACGCCGGTGATGGCGGCACTGATCGCCGCCAGCCTGATGACCCCCGCGATGCTGCCCCTCGCGTTGCTGGGCGTGGTGGCGGCGCACACCGTGTACGTGCTCGGTCACCAGCTCTCCGCGGCGCAGCCCGACGCGCCATCGGTGGCCGCCGCGTCGGCTCCCTGAGCGGGGAAAACCAAGGAGCCACTGGCCGGAACCGCTATTCTCTCGGGCGGCCCAGTTCCGGGTCCTGTCTCCTCAACAGAAGGTGCAACATGCTCGCAACGTTCGGTGTCCTCCAGGTTTTCTGGTCGATGGTCTGGTTCTTCCTCTTCTTCATGTGGATCATGCTCGTGTTCCGCGTGTTCGGCGACATCTTCCGCGACTCCGAGACCGGTGGCTTCGCCAAGGTCCTCTGGATCGTCTTCATCATCGTGCTGCCGTTCCTCGGCGTCTTCATCTACCTCATCGCCAAGGGCCAGGGCATGGCCTCGCGCGACGTGGCCGCGATCAAGGCGCAGGACGACGCCGCCAAGCAGTACATCCGTCAGGCCGCCGGCACCAGCACCGCTGACGAGCTGGCCCGCCTGGCCGAGCTGAAGGACAAGGGCGTCATCACCGACGCCGAGTTCGCCTCGATGAAGGCCAAGGTCATCGGCTGATCGACCTCGATCGAACGAA